>DATAPF010000527.1:0-14080 GCA_036265355.1 Kofleriaceae bacterium
CACCGAGCCGCAGTGCGTGCAGTTGTTCGCGCGCGCCGAGTTCGGCGAGCCGCACGCCGGGCAGGTCCGGTCCGCGCCCTCGTAGAGGTGGCCGTCGACCCGCTGCTCCTGCCCCGGCTGGGGGAAGTAGCGCTTGTCGGGGTTCTGCGGCGCGCCACAGTTGGCGCAGTGGCGCTGGCTCTTGGCGAGTAGCCCGCGCGCGTCGCAGTGATCGCAGTCCCAGAGCATCTCGAAGTAGCCCTGACTCTCCTCGCGTTCTTGCCCCATCGGGCCGGGATGGTAGCCCAGCCGGCGGGCCGCCGCGCGCGCAAAGCTACCCGTCCGGCGGGTAGGCGCCACCGCCGAGGAAGCACTACAGTCCCAGGCATGGCAGTGACCGCGATCCAGGCACCGGCGGCGTACGGGGGCGGCGGGGGCGGCGGGGGCGGCGGGGGCGGCGGGGGCGGCGGGGGCGGCGGCGGCGGCGGCGGGGGCGGCGCGAACGAGAAGGCGCTGGTGGTCAACCCGCACGACAAGGGCCTGCAGACCAAGCCACCGCCCGAGCCGATCAGCTGGAAGAGCTACCTGGGCGTCTTCAAGTACAGCCGGCGCGCGATCCGGCTGGTGTGGGCGACCAGCCGCGCGCTCGCGATCGGCCTCGCGGTCGGTAGCGTGGTCGCCGGCGTGCTGCCGAGCGCGGTCGCGCTGGTCGGCAAGGACCTGCTGAACTCGATCCTCAAGGCCGCGGAGGCGGCGGGCGGTGACCCCGCGATCGCCGTCGCCCGCCGCAACACCGCGCTCGGCTGGCTCGCCGCCGAGCTCGGCCTGGTGATCGGGCTGGCGGTGATCAACCGGCTGCTCGGCATGATGCGCAACCTGCTGCGCCAGCAGCTCGGCCAGAAGATCAACGTCGAGATCCTGGAGAAGGCGCTGACCCTGGAGCTCACCCAGTTCGAGGACTCCGAGCTCTACGACAGCCTGACCCGGGCGCGCCGCGAGGCGTCGTCGCGGCCGCTGTCGCTGGTCTCGCAGACGTTCGAGCTCGGCCAGAGCCTGATCACGCTGGTCACGCTGGGCGCCCTGCTCGCCGGGTTCTCGTGGATCGCGCTCGGCGTGCTGATCGCGGCCGCGATCCCGCCGTTCGTCGCCGAGCTCAAGTTCTCGGGCGACGCGTTCCGGCTGTCGCGCTGGCGGACTCCCGAGACCCGCGAGCAGCTCTACGTCGAGACCGTGCTCGCCCGCGAGGACCACGCCAAGGAGGTCAAGCTGTTCGGCCTCGGGCCGCGGTTCCTCGACCGCTACAAGGCGATCTTCGACAAGCTCTACGCGGGCGACCGCAAGATCACGATCAACCGCGCGATCTGGGCGCTGATCCTCGGCACGATCGGCACGCTGGCGTTCTACGGCATGTACCTGTGGATCGCGATCGCGGCCATGCGCCCGGCCGGGGCGCTCGATGCGCTGTCGGCCGGCGCGTTCATGATGTACGCGGCCGTGTTCAAGTCCGCCCAGTCGACGATGGCGAGCGCGCTCGGCGACATCGGCGGGATGTACGAGGACAACCTGTACCTGTCGAACCTCTACGAGTTCCTCGACACGCCAACCATGGCGCCCGGCGGCGCCGAGCTCACCGGGCCCAAGCCCGGCGACGGCGTCCGGTTCGAGGCGGTCTCGTTCACCTACCCGGGCGCGCGCGAGCCCGCGCTGTCGGGCATCGACCTCCACATCCCGCCGGGCTCCAAGCTCGCGATCGTCGGCGAGAACGGCAGCGGCAAGACCACGCTGATCAAGCTGCTCACCCGGCTGTACGAGCCGTCCGAGGGCCGGATCACGCTCGACGGCCGCGACCTGCGCGAGTGGTCGCCCGGCGCGCTGCACCGCCGGATCGGCGTCATCTTCCAGGACTTCGTGCGCTACCAGCTCAAGATCGGCGAGAACATCGGCGCCGGCGACGACCGCGCCTACGACGACCGCGCGCGCTGGGCCGACGCCGCCGAGCGCGGCCTGGCCCGGCCGATCATCGAGACCCTGCCCGAGCGCTACGACACCCAGCTCGGCAAGTGGTTCAAGAACGGCCGCGAGCTGTCGCTCGGCCAGTGGCAGAAGGTCGCGCTCGCCCGCTCGTTCATGCGGCGCGACGCCGACGTGCTGGTGCTCGACGAGCCGACCGCGTCGATGGACGCCGCCGCCGAGGTCGCGATCTTCGATCGGTTCCGCGAGCTCACCGACGACAAGATCGCGATCGTGATCTCGCACCGGTTCTCGACCGTGCGGATGGCCGACGAGATCATCGTGCTCGACCGCGGCGGGATCATCGAGCGCGGCTCGCACGCCGAGCTGCTCACCCAGGACGGCCGCTACGCCAGGCTGTTCAACCTCCAGGCCCAGGGCTACCGCTGACCCGGTTCACGGCACCAGTTCGAAGCGGCGCGTCTTTCGCCAGCGATAGGTCACAAAGCCGCGTCGGTCGAGTGCTGTCGTGATCACCCGAACCTTGGAGGCTTGCGCATCGGCTCGCGCACGGGGATCTCGAGCTCGACGCCACCGAGCGGCCGGAACAGCTCTGCGATCGCATCCGCGAGGCTGCCCGAGCGCGCAGCATCCAGCGCCACCGCGTTGCACAAGATCGCGCGGGCCTCGGCTTCCAGCGAGCGTCCGTGACGGGCCGCGCGCGCCCGAAGCCGCGCCTTCAGCTGAGCATCGATGCCCCGGATCGTGATGCTGGCCATCGGTGGCCATCGTGCACTACTCGCCACGAAGCAGCTCGACCTCCGGCTGCTTGGCCAGGTGCCAAGGCATCCTGATTGGCTCACGCGGACTTAGCGGATCGTGCTTGCATCGCCGGAGAGAACCCCGTAGGAAATAGCGCCCTCGCGAGCCGTCCGGCTTGCGAGCGGCCAGGCCGGCGGATGTGGCGGCCCTCCCAGGGGCGATGCAAGGTGCAATGGATGTCGTGTCATGGCGAGCTATGAACTGATCGAGACCCACGGCGGCGTGCCGATCAAGGCGTGGACCCGGGGGGTCGCCGTCGAGGACGCCGCGCGCAAGCAGCTGGAGAACGTCGCGAAGCTGCCGATCGTGTTCCACCACGTCGCGGCGATGCCCGACGTCCACTTCGGGATCGGCGCGACGGTGGGCAGCGTCGTGCCGACCGAGCGCGCGATCATCCCGGCGGCGGTCGGGGTCGATATCGGCTGCGGCATGATGGCGGTCGAGACCACGCTGACCGCGAGCCAGCTGCCCGACACGCTGCGGCCGCTGCGCACGGCGATCGAGACGGCGGTGCCGCACGGCCGGACGGCCAACGGCGGTCGCGGCGATCGCGGCGCGTGGCACAAGATCCCGAAGGCGACCGCGGCGGCATGGCAGGAGCTCGCGCCCGAGTACGACCAGCTGGTCGACCGGCACAAGGCGCTCGGCCACGGCAACGACGTCAACCACCTCGGCACGCTCGGCACCGGCAACCACTTCATCGAGGTCTGCCTCGACGAGCGCGACCGCGTGTGGTTCATGCTGCACTCCGGGTCGCGCGGCGTCGGCAACCGGATCGGCACGTACTTCATCGAGCTCGCGCGCGACGACATGAAGCAGCACGTGCGCAACCTGCCCGACGCCAACCTGGCCTACCTGACGGAGGGCACCCGGCACTTCCGCGACTACGTCGCGGCGGTCGACTGGGCGCAGCGGTTCGCGCGCAGGAACCGCGACCTGATGATGGCCGGCGTCGTCGCCGCGGCGCGCGAGCCCGGCGTCGGGCTGCCGCAGTTCGAGCTCGGCGAGCTCGCGGTCAACTGCCACCACAACTACGTCGAGCGCGAGCACCACTTCGGCGCCGACGTCTACGTGACCCGCAAGGGCGCGGTGCGCGCCGGGCTCGGCGAGCTGGGCATCATCCCGGGCTCGATGGGCGCGCGCAGCTTCATCGTGCGCGGCAAGGGCGAGCGCGAGTCGTTCTGCTCGTGCAGCCACGGCGCGGGGCGCGCGATGTCGCGCGGCGAGGCCAAGCGGCGGTTCACGCTCGACGACCACGCGAAGGCGACCGAGGGCATCGAGTGCCGCAAGGACGCCGCGGTGATCGACGAGACGCCCGCGGCCTACAAGCCGATCGACGCCGTGATGGCCGCCCAGGCCGACCTCGTCGAGGTCGTCCACGAGCTGCGCCAGGTGGTGTGCGTCAAAGGGTAGGAGCCGGTGGAGCGGAGCGCCCGGAGAACGCGTACACGCTCGGCGCGCCGTGGGCTGCTGCGCGGATGGGCGTCGGAGCCGCGCCCGCCGAATCACCACCCGTCCTGCGCGGACCCCGCGAGGTATGTGCGGAACAATGCCCGGCCTATCCAAATCACGGTCGCGGCGTCCGACCCCATCCTGCTCGCGGTCGCCCACGGCGCGCCGAGCGTTGGCGTTTGCCGCGCTGTCTCCGCCAGCCCTACGAGCTACCGGTTTCCAGAGGGACGCAACGATGTCGGAACAGATGAGCACAGAGTCATCAGGTGAAGCGCCGCGCGATGCGGCGCCGGTGGTGATCAACGGGTCGGACGGCGAGGGCGGCGGGCAGATCCTGCGCACGTCGCTCGCGCTGGCGATGTTGACCGGCCGGCCGCTCGAGATGTCCCGGATCCGGGCCGGGCGGGCCAGACCGGGGCTGCGCCGCCAGCACCTGGCGTGCGTCGAGGCCGCGGCCCGGCTGTGCCACGCCGAGGTCCGCGGCGCGCAGGTCGGCTCGCAGCAGCTCGGGTTCCGGCCCGGGGTGATCACCGGCGGCGTGCTGGACATCGACATCGGCAGCGCGGGCTCGACGACGCTGGTGGTGCAGACCGTCCTGGTGCCGGCGATCGCGGCCGGCGTGGCGCTGCGCGCGGTGATCCGCGGCGGCACCCACAACCCGCTCGCGCCGCCGTTCGAGTTCCTCGATCGGGTGTGGCTGCCCCACCTGCGCGCGATGGGCGCGCGGGTCGCGCTCGCGCTCGATCGCCACGGCTTCGCGCCGGGCGAGCCGCGCGGCCGGGACGGGCACGGCCAGATCACGTTGACGGTCGAGCCCGGGGCGCTGCGCCCGGTCGAGATCGTCGACGCCGGGCCGATCACGTCGCGCCACGCCACGGCGATCCTGTCGCGGCTGCCGACCCACGTCGCCGAGCGCGAGCACGCGGTCGTGCAGGACCGGCTCGGCCTGACCGCCGCCGAGTGCGAGGTCCGCGACGTCCGGGCCGCCGGACCGGCCAACCTGCTGCTGGTCGAGGTCGAGCGGGCGGCTGGCCGCGAGCTGGTATCGTCGTTCGGCGAGAAGGGCCTGCGCGCCGAGCGGGTCGCCGAGCAGGCGTGCGACGAGATCGCCGCGTTCCTCGCCGCGGACGTCCCGGTCGGCGTCCACCTCGCCGATCAGCTGCTGCTGCCGCTCGCGGTCGCCGGCGGCGGCCGGTTCCGCACCCTGCCGCTATCGCGCCACGCGGTCACCAACATCGCCACGATCCAGGCGTTCCTCGACGTCCCGATCGAGATCGCGCCGGACCCGCCGGCCCCGGCGTCCGCCGGTCCGTCGCCGGTCCTCGTCACCGTCGGCAGCGCCGGCCGCGCCGATCACTTGTGATAGAACCGCTCGTGGACGATCTTGCCGTTCTTCCACCGGCGGACCGCGACCTGGTCCATCGTGATCCGGCCGACGCCCTTGAGCGAGACGTCCATCGTCCACTCCGAGAACGACACGTCGCCGTGGACCGCCGACGCCAGCACCGCGCCGCCGTGCCAGGCCTCGACGCTGGCGAAGAACTCCTGCTCGCGCTTGCGGTTGAAGTCCTTGCCGCGGTACTCGGGCTCGGAGTTCTCCTGCATCACGATGTTGTCGTCGTACAGCTCCTCGAACGCCTCCATGGCCTTCCCGGACAGGATGGCGTCATTCAGCTTCTTCTCGAGCTCTGCGATGTTGGACATGCACCAGCTAAGCGTGGGCCTCGAGCCCCGGCAAGCCGCACCGGCGAGACAGGATGTTCCACCGGCGGCACGGTGATGGCTCGCTCCCGTGCGCCTACGTCGTGGAAGCCGGGATCGCCCACGGCGGCGGCGATAGCGCCTTCGCGAGATGGTCGAGGAACAGCGACAGTCGCGGTGGAAGATTCTGCCGCGCCGGGTACACGGCGTTGACCTCGATCGCGCGACCGGTCCAGTCGGGCAGCACGTAGCTCAGCGTGCCGTGCTCGCAGTCGCGCGCAACGATGAAGTCGGTGAGCAGCGCGATCCCGGCGCCGGCCGCCGTCGCCTCGTGGCACGCACCGACGTTGTTGCTGGCGAACCGCGCGGGCCGGCCGAACTCGTAGATCTGGTCGCCATGGCTCATCGTCCAGCTCTGGGTCCGCGGGCTGGGCGTGAACAGCACGCGGTCGTGCTCGTCGAGCTCCTCGATCGTCGTCGGCGTGCCGCGCCTGGCGAGGTAGGCCGGCGACGCGCACATCACCGTGCTGATCGAGCACAGCCGGCGCGCGATCAGGGTCGACTCGGGCAGCGTGCCGAACCGGACCGCGAGGTCGAAGCCCTCCTCGATCAGGTCGACGATCCGGTCGCTGGCCTCGAGCTCGATGTTGATGTCGGAGTGGATGGCCAGGAAGTCGGCGACGATCAACCCGAGGTAGCGCATCGACAGATCGACCGGCGCGGTCATCCGCAGCCGGCCGCGCGGCGTCGACTGCATGTCGGTGACCAGCTGCTCGGCGGCGGCGACGTCGGCGACGATCCGCGCGCAGCGCTCGTAGTAGGCCTGGCCGATGTCGGTCAGCGCGAGCTTGCGGGTGGTGCGCTGGACCAGCCGGACGCCGAGCCGCTCCTCGAGCTGCGCCAGCTTGCGGCTCACGGTCGACTTGGGCAGGCCGAGCTGCTCGGCCGCGCCGGTGAAGCTCTTGGTCTCGACGACCTTGGTGAACACGACAATGTCGTTGAGATCCATGGCGAGGGGATTCTAACCACGTGCTATCCCTAGTGCGGTGACCCGGTTCGAGGAATTGGCCGACAAGGTCGATGCGTTCTTTGCGCGGGTGGCCGGCCGGCACGGCGCGGACATGCAGTGCGCGACCGGCTGTTCGGACTGCTGCCACGTCCGGCTGACCATCACGGCGGTCGAGGCGGCGGCGATCCGGGCCCACGTCGCCACCTGGCCGGCCGCGCAGCGCCGCAACCTCGCGGACCACGGCCCCGCCGACCGCTGCGCGGCGCTCGATGCCGCAGGGCGTTGCAGGATCTATGCGGCGCGGCCCCTGGTCTGCCGCTCGCACGGCGTCCCGATCCGGCTGCGCGGCGCGCTGCCGGTCATCCAGGCATGCCACCGGAACTTCACGCACACCGCGCCCGATCCAGACTGCGTGCTGGACCAGGCCACGCTGTCGGCGACGCTGTACGCCGTCGACGCCGCGGCAGCCGCCGCCGGTGGCGATCCCGGGCGCGAGCCCGGCCGCGAGCCCAGCCAACGGATCGACCTGGCCGCGCTGCTCGCCGATCTCGCCGCGATTTGATAGACCTACGCGCCATGGACGAGCCCGTGGTCGAGCTGGATCACCCCCGGTTTCGCTACGTCTGGGCGTCGATCTTCACCCGGCGGCTCGCCCCGGACTGCATGACGCATCGCTGCACGATAGTCGCGACCCAGCGCGAGAAGCTCGACGCCTGCTGCCAGTACGGCTGCGACGTCGACCTCGGCGAGCGCGCGGCGATCGAGGCCCGCGCCGACCAGATCCGCGCGGTGCTCGACCCCGACGTCCGCGACGCCCCCTGGTTCTCCGCGGAGGAGGAGGAGGACCCCGACTACCCGTCGGGCCGCGTCGTGCGCACCGAGGTCCGCATCGGCGGCTGTATCTTCCTGGCCCACGACCGCCGCGGCTGCGCGATCCACCGCGCCGCGGTGGAGGGCGGCTGGGACCTCCGCGGCGTCAAGCCTGCGATCTGCCGGCTGTTTCCGCTGTCGTACGAGACCGACTCGATCGTGATCGCCGACGAGTACCCCGAGTACTCGTGCGCCCACGTCGACGGCCCCACCCTGTACCGGATCACGCGCGACGCCCTCGCCGACATCTTCGGCGAGCCGCTGGTCACCGCGCTCGACGCCGCCGAGGCCCGCGTGCTGGCCGCGCTCGCCGCGTCGGAGCCCGCCGCCGCCCGCCGCCTGCCGGTCGTCTGACGGCGGTCCCGCGGCTCCGCGCCTCGGATCGGTGTCGGGGCCGCGGCTGTGGCGCTACAGTCCCGCCATGCCAGAACCACGCTCGGGCTGGATCGCGATCGGCGCCGTCAACGCGGCGCTCGCCGTCGCGGCGGGCGCGTTCGCGGCGCACGGCCTGCGCGAGCGGCTCGACGCCCGTGCGCTGGAGGTGTTCGAGACCGGCGCCCGGTACCACATGTATCACGCGCTCGCGCTGATCGCCGCCGGGGTGGTCGCGAGCTCGGCCGTGCGCGGTGCGCAGATCGCCGGCTGGATCTTCCAGGCCGGGATCGTGCTGTTCTGCGGCTCGCTGTATGCGCTCGCGCTGACCGGCGTGAAGGGCCTCGGCGCGGTCACGCCGCTCGGCGGTCTGGCGTTCCTCGTCGGCTGGCTGTGGCTGGCGTGGGCCGCCTGGCGCGGCTGATCCGGGCGCGGCCCTGGCTCGCGATCGCGCTGATCGCGGCGGTGGGCCGGCTGCCGGCGTTCCTGCGGCCGCTGCTCGACGATGACGAGGCGCAGTACGCGGCGATCGCGGAGCTGGTGCGGGCCGGCGGCCGGCTGTACGCCGACGGCGGCGTCGACAACAAGCCGCCCGGCATCTACTGGACGTACGCCGCGGTGTTCGACGTCGCGGGCCGCTACGCGATGTGGGCGGTCCACCTGCTCGCCCTCGCCGTGGTCATCGCGACCGCGTGGATCCTGTGCGCGATCGCGACGCGGATCGCGAGCCGGCGCGCAGGGCTCCTCGCCGGCGTGTTCTACGGCGTGTTCACGACGGTCTACTACCCCAAGATGCTCGCCGCCAACACCGAGATCTTCCTGACGCTCGCGCTGTCAGCGGCGGTGCTGGTGGTGCTGCGCGCGCGCGCCGCCGCCGGGCGTGGCGGCCTGACCGCGTGGGCCGCCACCGGCGCGCTGGTCGGGGTCGCGACCGGTTACAAGCAGTCGGCGGTGCTGGGCCTCACCGTGATCGCCGCCGGCGCTGTGATCGCCGCCGGCGCTGCCGCGACCCGGGCGTGGCCTGCGCGGCTCGCCGCCGCGGTCGCCGGGTTCGCAGCGGTGCTCGGCGCAGGCGCGCTCGCGGTGGCCGCCACGTCCTCGCTGCCGGCGATGTGGCACTGGTGCGTGATCCAGCTCGGCGCCTACGCGGCCAGCGCGTGGCGCGGCTCGATCGGGCACAACCTCGCCGTCGGGCTGGTCCCATTCGTCGCGAGCTCGCTGCTGGTGTGGCTGGCGGGCGCTGCGCGCGCCGCCCGGATCCGCACGAGCGGCGCCGCCGAGCGCATCGTCTGGGTGTGGTTCGCGATCAGCCTCGCGAGCGCGCTCGCCGGCGGCCACTGGTTCGGCCACCACTTCCTCCAGCCGCTCGCGCCGCTCGCCGTGCTCGCCGCGCTCGAGGTCGATCATCGCCTGGGCGATCGCCCGGGCGACCGCCTCGGCGAGCCTCCCCGGCGCGCGCTGGTGCGCGGCCTGGCGGCGCTGACCGCCCTACCCGCGATCGGCTTCTTCGTGTTCAACCTCGTGTTCGAGCCGATCACCGAGTCATTCGGCGCGCCGGATCCCGACTTCCGCCGCCCCGCGGCGTGGGTCCGCGCGCACACCGGCCCAGGCGACCGGATCTTCGTCTGGGGCAACTTCGCGCCGCTGTACGTGCTCGCCGACCGGCTGCCGGCGTCGCGCTTCGTCGGCTTTCTGCGCGGCACCGAGCGCAACCACGGCGCCCCGCCCCAGGCCAGCTGGGACACCGGCCCCGAGGTCTGGCCGGCCCTCGCCGAGGACTTCGCGCACCACCCGCCCACCGTGGTGATCGACACCTCGACCGCGGACTACCAGAGCTTCGGCAACGACCCGATCCAGCGGTTCCCCGCCGTGGCGGCGCTGCTGCGCGGCTACCGCGTCGCGGCGGTGGTCGATGGCGTGACGATGTACATGCCCGCCGGCGTCAGCCCTTGATCGGCGCGTTCTGCTGGCGCGCCTCCAGCACCTTCTTCGCGTAGCCCTTTGCCTCGGGGGCCGGGTCGTCCTTGGTCCGGATCCGCACGATCGAGCCGGGCGCCTCGGGCATGCCCGCCGCCATCGTCCAGCCCGCCGGGACCTGCGGATCGCTCCAGAAGTACAGCCAGCGCGCATCGCGCGGCGCGAGGTTGACGCAGCCGTGGCTGCGCCGCGTGCCGAACTGATCGTGCCAGTACGCGGTGTGCAGCGCGAGGCCCTTCTCCGGCGAGAAGAACTCGGTCCACGGCACGGTGGCGACCGAGTACGGGTCCTCGCCGTTGAGCCCCTTCATGTCGGCCTCGGACTCCTTGAGCCACACCCGGTACACGCCGGTCTCGGTCGGCGTCGCGGTGCCGCCCGACGACACCAGCGTCGCGTAGACCGCGAGATCGCCCTCGTAGGCGACCAGGATCTGGTCGTCGATGTCGACGTCGATCCAGCGCTCGCCGGGCAGCAGCAGCGCCGGCGGCGGCGCGGGCTGGAACACCCGGGTGTCGGCCGCGGCGATCCACTCCGCGGCGCCGATCCGGTACGCGGTCGGCTTGCCCGCCTTGTCGAGCGCGGTCTCGACGATCGCGAGCGGCGTGCGCGCGGCGAGCTGGCGGTTGACCCCGCCGCCCTGCGCCGTGTTCATCGTGTTCGCCAGCCCGGCGCCCCAGCGCGGCGCGACGAACCCGAGCGCGGCCGTCAGCCCCGTGTCATCGCCGAGCCGGACCCCGCCGAACGCCGACGGGTGGTGCAGTGTGACCGCCGCGGCGAGCACGTACTCGTTGTCCTTCTTGTCGATCTTCCAGTACAGCCGCCCGCCGACCGCGACCTCCTCGTACTGCCGGACGTTGACCGAGCCGACCAGCGGCTTGTCCTCGACCATGTGGGGCGGCACCGCCGGCACGTCCTCGACGCCGCGCCCGGCTCGCCGCTCAGGCGATTTCTGATCCTTGTGCGTCTCGCGGCCGTCCTTGCGCGCGTGCGCGGCCTTGTGGGCCGGCTTCTTGCGGTCCGCACGCTCCAGCGCGTACGTCACCGACGCGGGCGCCGTGACCTTGCCGTAGATCCCCGGCACCAGCTCGCCGCGGTCGAGGTGCGGCACCTCCTGGCCGTACGGCGGCTTCTTGCTCGGCTCGACGTAGTCGCCGCAGATCCAGCCGCGCGGCCTGATCTCGATCCACGGCCGATCGCAGCCCCGGCCGGCCTGGGTCCGCACCCAGGCGACCCGCGTGTCGATCGCGACGTTGCCGATCCGCTTGGCATCGTCGCTCGGATCGAGCCGCACGCCGACCGTCCGGCGCAGCTCAAGCGATCGCGTCCCGTCCGGGAAGTCGGGCGGCGCCGGCGGCGCCGGCTCGGGCTCGACCGGGCCGGGCAGCGGCGACGGCACCGGCTGTGACTCGTCCGACGTGCCGCCGCAGCCGACGACGGCGATCGCAAGCAGCCAGGCGCGCATCCCGTTGCGATAGCACGTCCGTGATACCCTCGCAGGCAGATGAGGCTCGGCGAGATGCTGGTGCGTGATGGCCGGTTGACCGAGGCCCAGCTTGCGGACGCCCTCGGCTACCAGGCGCGCGACGGCGGCCGGCTCGGCACCGTGCTGTTCGAGCACGGCATGGTCGATCTGGAGGCCCTCACGGTGTACCTCGGCCTGGAGCTCGGCATCCCGATCGCCACCGGCGCGATGCTCGAGCGCGCCAAGCGCGCCGCCGTGCGCCTGCTCCAGCCCTCGCAGGCGTTCAAGCACAAGTGCGTCCCCCTGGTCGTCCAGGATCGCCAGCTGATCGCCGCGATGGAGGATCCCCACGACTTCGCGCTCCTCGATGCCCTGGCCTCGATCACCGGCTACCGCGTCCTGCCGCGCGTCGCCCCCGAGCTCCGGGTCTACTACTACATCGAGCGCTACTACGGCGTCGCTCGCCCCGCCCGCTTCCTCCACTTCGGCGACTCGCCGCGCGGCAACGAGGCCACGATCGACGCCGGCCTGCCCGCCCCGCCGCTGCCCGGCCTGCCCCCGGTACCGGCCGCTCCGATCGCCGCGCCCGGCCCGCGCCCGCGGCTGCGCAGCACCGCGCTCGCCAAGCAGTTCGACGAATCCGAGGCCCTCGAGCTCGACGCCGAGGACCTGATCGACACGCTCGACGCCGACGACGCCGCGCCCGCCGAGGCCGCGCCCAGCGCCAGCCCGCTCGCGCCGTCCGCGCCGGTCACCGCGCCCCGCCTGGCCGCCTCGCCGGCCCCGCCGCCGCTCCGCCCCGCCGCCGCGCTCCGCGAGCTCGCCGCCGCCACCGATCGCAACCGGATCGTCGACGTCCTGCTCGGCTACGCCGCCGCGACCTTCGATGCCGCCGTCGTGTTCACCGTGCGCGATCAGTTCGCGTTCGGCTGGAAGGCGCTCGGCGAGCTGCCCGGCCATGCCAGCGTCGAGCACGTGCTGATCCCGCTCGGCGCCCCGTCGGTCGTCCAGGCCGCCGTCGCCGCCGAGACCGGCGTGTTCCACGGCCCGCTCACCCCGTCGACCGTCAACTCGTACCTCTACAAGGTCCTGCACTGCGCCGAGCCATCCCTGGTCACCGCGGGCGCGATCGCGATCGGCAAGCGCGTCGTCAACGTGCTCTACGGCCACGCCGCGGCGCTGACCCCGCTCGAGCTCGACGACTTCCAGCAGGTCTGCCGCGCCGCGGCCGAGGCCTACGCCCGCCTGATCGCGGTGTCCAAGCAGAAGCGGTAGCGAACCCTCGGCGAGCTACTCCGGAGGTGGGTCGCGAAGCTCGATGTCCAGAAAATGCTGGAGGTCACCTGCGGCTGTGTATGCCGTTTGTGCCGGGGCGATGCGCCGCATGGCTTAGCTCCCGGTGCCGAGTCGTGGCCCGCAACACGTTGCGGCGCCGGGCGGCCATCGGCATCATCGGACGTTCATGAAGCCCGCACCTTGCTGCCCCGGCTCGCGGGACGTCGATATGTCGAGGTGGCTCTTGGTGACCGCCCTGATCGCAGCATGTGGATTTCCTCGCCCGCCGGATGTGAAAGGCACGAACTTGCCGGTCGGAGGCAACGTCCACGGGATGTGGACCGGCGCCGACGGCGTCGCTTTGCGGCTGACCGCGAACGGGGTCGACACGCTGTACACCGTGACAGCCAACGAGCCCTTCACATTCCCCTCGACGCTCGCAGAGGATGTGTCGTACGCGGTCACCGTGGTATCCAGCCCGGGTAGACATACCTGCGCGATCCAGGCAGGTGCCGCAGGCGTCGTCGGAACGAGCGGCGTCAGCTCGATCGACGTGGCGTGCGCTGGCCCGCCGGTGAGCGTGGCGCTCTCGGCTCCCGCGGCGTGGACATTCGACCCGACGCAGCAGGTCCAGCTGACGTTCAATGCCTCGGTGGTATTGCAAGACGTGACCGTGACTGTGGGTAGCCCCGATGGCCAGATCATGTCGGTCCAGGTGGCCGGTGGCAATGTGAGCCTCGGCCAGCCGTCGCCGCCCCAGGTGCTGGCGCTGGGCGCCAACATGGTTCGAGTCGACCTGACCGCGCAGGGCGGGCTGTCGACCACGTACCAGATCGCGATCGACCGCGGCGGGGCCAAGGTCGCGCAGTGGACCTACGGCAAGGCGACGAACACGGGCACGCGGGACTTCTTCGGTACGGCGGTCGCCATCGACGGCGACACGCTCGTCGTGGGCGCTTCGGGAGAATCGAGTGCCGCCACCACCGTGAACGGTGACCAGAACAATGACAACGCGCAGGGCGCTGGCGCCGCCTACGTGTTCCGGCGCACCGGCGACCGCTGGATCCAGGAGGCCTACCTGAAGGCATCGAATACCGAGACGTTCGATGACTTCGGAATCTCGGTGGCGGTTTCCGGGGACACGGTCGCGGTCGGAGCGTTCGGCGAGGACAGCGGCTCGGTCGGTGTCAACGGAGATCCGACGAACAACA
>DATAPF010000528.1:0-30042 GCA_036265355.1 Kofleriaceae bacterium
GTCGGGGCACTGCAGGGTCTGGAAGCACGCGTCGAGCAGGCACGGGTGGGCGTGGTAGCGCGCGGCGGCGCCGCCCAGGCTCGCCGGGATGCGCACGCGCGCCAGCGCCTCGCCCGGCGAGACCCAGATCTCCTCGATCGCGCGGAACGCCGGCCCGCGGTCGTGGCCGAGCTCTGCGAGCGCCGCGTAGCACGCCGCCGCGTCGTGGTGGACCTCGGCGCGGGCCTGCCGCGCGGCGACGTCGAGCGGCGGAGCGAGCCGCCGCGACGGGCCGACCCGCACCACGGCGGTGGCGTGCACGACCGCGTCGCCCCCGTCCGCCGGGCTCGCGATCCGCAGGGCGGACGCCTCCGCGCCGATCGCGAGCTGCACCACCGCCGGCGCGCGGTCGTCGAGGACCAGCGGCGCGCCGAGCTCGACCTCGCCGAGCGCCACGCAGCGCCCCGGGCTCAGCGCGCGCACGGCCTGGGCCGCCATCGCGAGGTGACCGGCGGCGGGGAACACCGCGCGGCCGCCGAGCCGGTGGTCCGCCAGGTAGGGCAGCTGCTCGAGGTCGATCCGGGCTTCCCACACCGGTTCGATCGCCGGCAGCCGGCGACCGAGCAGCTCGTGGTCGCGCTGGCCGAGCCGGACCTGGGCGACGGCTGCGGGCTCGGTCCAGTAGCGATCGCGCCGCCAGGGATAGCCCGGCAGCGGGACGATCCGGCCCGCCGGATACAGCTGATCCCACGCGATGTCCAGCCCCGCCGCGTGCAGCGCCGCGAGCGACGCCATGACCTGGCGCGGCTCGGGCTCGCCGCGCCGGAGCGACGGCACGACCCGGCCGTCGGCGCCCCGGGCCGCCAGGCAGTCCGCGATCGCGCCGCCGAGCAGGGGGTGCGGGCCGAGCTCGAGGAACACGCCGCACCCCGCGTCGATCATGCGGTCGATCGCGGCGCGAAACCGCACCGGGTCGCGCACGTTCCGCCACCAGTACGCGGCGTCGAGCTCGGGGCCGCCGGCGGTGCCCTCGGCGGCGGTGAGGTAGAGCGGCAGCATCGCCGGCCGCGGGTGGAGGCCGGCGAGCGCGGCGACCAGCTCGTCCCGGATCCGGTCCATCGCGGGGCTGTGGTACGCGATCGCGACCGGCAGCCACTGTGCGGCGACCTGCTCGGCCGCGAGCTCGGCGCGGATCGCGTCGAGCGCGTCGCGATCGCCGGACAGCGCGACCGAGCGCGGGCCGTCGATCGCCGCGATCGCGACCCGGCCGGCGACCGGCGCGATCCGCGCCTCCGCGGCGGCCTCCGACAGCCCGACCGCGAGCATCGCGCCGCTGCCGGCCAGGTCGTGCATCAGCCGGCCGCGGTGGATCGCGATCTGGACCGCGTCCTCCAGGCTGTAGACGCCGGCCTCGTGGAACGCGGCGAGCTCCCCCGCGCCGTGGCCGACGATCGCGTCGGGCCGCGCGCCGAGCGAGCGGCACAGCGCGGCGAGTCCGATCTGGAGCGCGAACAGGGCCGGCCCCGCCAGGCAGGGCTCGGCCATGTTCGAGGCCGACTCGTCGGCGGTGAGCTCGTCGATCAGCGACCACCCGGCGAGCCGGGCGATCGCGCGATCGCAGCGCTCGATCACGCCGCGGTAGACCGGCTCGCTGGCCAGCAGCTCGCGGCCCATCGCCCACCACTCGGCCCCGGCGCCGGTGAACACCCATGCCAGGCGCCGGCGCCGGTCGTCGAGCCGGCGGCCGGCGACGATCCGCGGGCTGGGTTCCCCGGCGAGGTGGTGCGCCAGCACCTCCGCAAGGTCCGCCGCCGACGAGTACACGAAGCACAGCCGCGCCTCGAGGTGCTGGCGCCGCCGGGCGAGCGTGTACCCGACGTCGGCCACCGCCGGGGCCGGCCCGTGGTCGCCGTGGAGCTCGCGGGCGAGCGCCGCGGCCATGGCGCGGAACACCGAGGGGTCGCCCGCGGTGAGCGGCAGCAGGTTGTAGCCCGGCGCTGCGTGCGAGGCCGGGCGCCGTTCCGCCGGTGGCTCCTCGATCACGACGTGCGCGTGGGTCCCGCCGATCCCGAACGCGCAGACCCCGGCGCGCGCCGGCCGGACGTGCGGCGGCCAGGCGATCAGCCGGGTCGGGATCTCGATCGCCCCTCGAGCCAGATCGATGGCAGGGTTTATTCGCTCCAGGCCGATGTGCGGCGGGATCTGCTTGTGCTTGAGCGCCAGCGCGACCTTGATCAGCCCGGCGATCCCGGCGGCGGCGCCGGCGTGGCCGAGGTTGCCGGCGACCGAGCCGACGCAGCACCGGCCGTTCGGCTCGCGGCCGTCGGCCAGCACGGCGCCCAGCGCGCTGGCCTCGATCGCGTCGCCGACCGGCATCGACGCGGCGTGGGCCTCGACGTACTGCAGCGCCCCCGGCGACACGCCGGCGTCCTGGCAGACCCGGCGGATCAGCGCGATCTCGGTGTCGCCGCCGGGCACCGCGATCCCCGCGGTGCGCCCGTCGCAGCGGGTCCCGCTGCCGGCGATCACGGCGTGGATCGGATCGCCGTCGCGCAGCGCCTCGGCGAGCCGCTTGAGCACGACCACGGCGGCCGCCTCGGCCCGGACCCGGCCATTCGCGCCGGCATCGAACGGCCGCGACCGGCCGTCGGGCGACAGCCACCCGCTGCGGGTCTGGGCGATCGCGTACTGCGGCGCGAGGTCCAGCGCCACGCCGCCGGCCAGCGCCAGGCTGGTCTCGCCGGCCGCCAGGCTCCGGCACGCGAGGTGGACGGCGACCAGCGACGAGCTGTCCGCGGTGTCGACCGCCATGCTCGGCCCGCGGAAGTCGAAGCAGTGCGAGATCCGGCCGGCGACCATCGCCAGCGCGGTCCCGGCCGCGGTGTGCTCGGACAGCTGCTCGAAGCTCGGATCGGCGAACTGCAGGATCTGGTAGTCGACGGCGGACGCGCCGATGAACACGCCGACGTCGCGGCCGGCGAGCTCGGCGGGCCGCAGCCCCGCGTCCTCGAGCGCCTCCCACGCGACCTCCAGCAGCTTGCGCTGCTGCGGATCCATGGCCGCTGCCTCGCGCGCGCCGATCCCGAAGAACGCCGGATCGAACTCGTCGAGGCCGTCGATGTAGCCGCCGCGGCCGCCGACCCGCCGCCCCGGCTTGCCCGGATCGCGGCTGACCAGCGTCGCCGCGTCGTACCGGCTGGCCGGCGCGTCGACCACGCAGCTGTGCCCGGCGGTGAGGTGGTGCCAGAACGCCCGGTGGTCATTGGCGCTGCCGGGCAGCCGACAGCCCATGCCGACGATGGCGAACCGAGGACCTCCCGCGTCGAGGGCGTGGCCGTTCATGGCGGTCCTATCGATCGATCGCCAGTCCGACCCGGGCGGTGCGCTCGAGGTAGCCGGCGCGCCGGAACGCAAACAGCTGGTTGACCAGGATCGAGCGCGGAGTCGGGAACGACGCCGGGTGGCGAAGGCCGACCCGCCGGGGCGCGCGCGCCGGCTTCCAGGTGAAGCTGCCGAACGCCAGATCCCACACCGGCAGATCCAGCGCGTAGTGCCCGAGCTCGTGCGGCTCGGGGCTGTGGTGGAGGCGATGCGGCTCGGGGCCGACCACGAGGTAGTTGAGCCAGCCGAGCGCGACGTCGATGTTGGCGTGCGCGCCGTAGCTCTGCGCCACCCGGAACACGATCGCCGCGAACACCGCCGGCTGGGACAGCCCGAGCAGGACCAGCGGGAGGTGGCTCACCACCAGGTGCAGCGCGGCGTCGAGGAACTGGTGGACGTGGTGGTTCGCGACGTTGATCTTGTGCGGCGCGTGGTGGACGCCGTGCATCTTCCACAGCCACGGCACGCGGTGGCTCAGCCGGTGGTAGCCGTACGAGCACAGCGACATGACCCCGACAGCCACCGCGATCTCGACGCCGAGCGGCAGGCGGGCGTGGGGCGGCGCGACGACCGACCCGAGCGACAGGATGCCGCCGCGTGCGAGGCCACCGCCGACCAGGGCCAGGGCGCAGTACATCCCGTCGCGGCGCCACTCCCAGCGCGCGGGGTGCCAGGTCCGGTCATAGGGAATGATCCGCTCGAGCACCGCGAGGTAGCCGAACGCGAACACCGCGAACCCGAAGTTGACCAGCGGGAACCACGCCTCGGTCCGGATCGCGACCGCCACGGTCGCCGCCGCCGCGAGCAGCAGCACCGGATGCGCGGTGTGGCGCAGGGCCGGGCGCAGCGCCGGGATGGCCGGGCCGCGCCGAGCACGATGCAATCCATTGCCTGATCTGACGAGTTGTTCAGTCGACATACCAGCACGCCCATGGGTTCGGATCGGCTCGGTGCCGATCGGGGGTATCGTGGACATCGCAGTGCGCCGACCCGCCGCCGGGACCCCGCCCGGCCGGCGCGCGCGAGCGATCGCGGCAGCCTGGCACGGGGTCTGGTGTCGATGTCGCCCGCTCCTGCCCAGCACAAGTCCGAGGCTAGCGACTAAATACGAGCTTTCAATCCCGGAATTGAAGATTGCTAAAGAGACACATTATCTGACATGGCATTGTGTCAATACCGCACGTGGCCTCGCGCGTTGCATCGGACCGCGGTGCGCGACACAAGCTAGGTCGCCCGGCGCACGCGCCGGCACGCGCCGGCACGCGATCGACGCGCGTCACGCATCGCGCACGACGGTTCCAGCGCTTGCTGGTCGGCATCGCGCAAGCGCGGTGAGCTGGCGTACTCCGACAACACCGCCTGCAGCATCGCGCTCGTCGGCGATGCGAAGCTGCCGCCTGCTGCCAGCTCACGCCGCCGCGGCGGCGCCGCGCGCGTGGCATCGTGTCAGCGCGCAATCAGGAACACGAGCACGGCAACCACGGCGAGCGCGACCGCGATGATCGCAAACAGGCGCTGCCGGCCACCCTTCATCTCGTGGATCAGCGCGTCCTCCGACACCTTGTCCGCACCGGACTGGGCCGCCGCGTCGCGCAGCGCGGCGTTCGACTGGGTCGCTCCGGTGCGCAGGCTGTACAGCTGCTTGTCGGTGTGCGACAGCGTGCCGTCGTCCTTGTAGCGCTCGTCGATCGGCAGCTGATCGGCGGCGTCGGGCGCGACGTTGCCGGTCCGGGCGTGCTCGTCGGCGGCGGCCAGCGCCGCCTGGGCGTCGAGCTCGCCCTTCTTGAACCACATCGTGTCGCGGAACTTGCCCTTGGCGTCGTCGCCGGCCTTGCCCTTGGCGGCGAGCAGCGGGGACGCGGGCGGCGCGACGAGCGGGGTCGGCATGGCGATCGGACCGGGGCCGATCGGTGGCGCGAGGCCCGGGCTCGCCGGCGCCGCCGCGAGCTGCGGCTCCGGGGCCCACGGCGACGGCTCGGGGTCCGCGGCCGCGGCACTCGCCGGGGCCGCCGGTGGCTTGAGCGTGCCGACGCCGAGGATCGTCCCGGTGCTGCCGGGCTCGGCCGTGGCCGGCGCCAGAGCCAGAGGATGTGTGTCGACCAGGGTCTGGACCAGCTCGGCCGCCTGCTTGCCGGCGCGGCCCAGCGGCTGGGTCGACCGCAGCCCCGGCTCACCGCGCGCGACCCGGCCGACCTCATCGATGAACTGGCGCACGGTCAAGAACCGCCGGGTCGGGCTGCGGTCGAGCGCGCGCAGGATCACGGCCTCGACCGGCCCCGGCACCTCGGCGAGCGCCGACGGCGGCACCAGCACGCCGTTGCCATCGGTCTGCACCGGCTGCGCGGTCAGCACGAAGTAGTACAGCGCGCCGAGGCTGTACAGGTTGGAGCGCTGATCGACCTGCTTGCCGTCGTACTGCTCGGGCGCGACGAACCCGGGCACGCCGGGGACCTTGTCGCCGGCCGGCACCGGCAGCGAGAAGTTGAGCAGCTTGACGTCGTCGCCGGCGAACACGACGTTCTTGGGCGCGAGGTCGCGGTGGACCACGCCGACCTGCGCCGCCTCGATCAAGGCCTCGCCGATGATCTCGATCAGGCGCGCGGCCTTGTCGATCGGCATCGCGCCGCGCGCCTCGACCGCGTCGCCCAGGGTCTGGACGCTGTCGAGCAGCTCGAGCGCGACCCAGGGGTCGTCGCCGCGCTTGCCCGACGCGAGCACCCGCGCCACGCTGCCGCTGGCGACCCGCTCGAGCTGCTTGAGCTCGCGCTCGAGCCGCTGCGCGAGCCCGGGCAACGCGACCACCGCGGGCGCGATGATCTTGACCGCGGCGGGCTGGCCGGTCGCCTTGTCGGTCGCGCGGTGCACCGCGCCGGTCCGGCCCCCGCCGACCCGCTCGCCGAGCTCGAACTTGGCGGCGAGCGCGTCGACCGCCGCGGCCTCGGTCTCCACAGGGACGAGACGTGCAGCGTCGACCGGGCAGAAATTGGCGTCGTCGCTGAACTGCTTCTGGCACCTCGGGCAAAGCTTCATGCCTCGTTTCCCTCTAACTGGCGCGGATCGTAGGGAGATGTGGTCAGGAAAGCAAACGATACGGCCAGCGCGCCGGCGGCCCTGGGTGCGGCTTAGCCGACGAGCCGGGGGAAGTCGAGCGGTGGTAGGCCGCTGTCGGTTGACACGGGCGCGTCAGGAGGCTAACAACCCCGGTCCACTTCGAGGAATCGCCATGGCTTCCCGCACCGCAGCGTCCAGGGTCAAGCGTAAGAACAAGCACGAGAAGGCCGGTCGTCGCCGCAAGAACCGGCTCGCGCGCAAGTCGACCCAGTCCAGCGTCGAGCTGTTCGCCGCGCTGGGCGAGCCGGGCAAGCCCGCCCCGGCGAAGTGACCGCGCGTCACCGCCCGCTCCGGGGCCATCCCGGGCGCGTCAGTTCGTGACGTCGGCCGACACCCGGTCGACCGAGTATACGCCCTTGATCCGCGACAGCGAGCGGATCACGCTCTTGAGCTGATCGAGGTCGCGGACCGAGGCGTGGAACGTGTTGACGGCGCGGCCGTCCTCGGTCGCCCGGCAGTGCGCCTGCGAGATGTTGACGCCCTGATCGCTGAACGACTGCGAGATGTGGGCGAGCAGCCCGGGCTTGTCGGCGCACAGGATCTGGATCGCGACCTCGTGCTGGGCCTTGCCGTTGCCGTCCCACTCGACGTCGATCCGGCGCTCGGGATCGAGGTCGAGGCCCTTGTCGCAGTCGCGGCGGTGCACCGTGACGCCGCGGCCCCGGGTGATGAAGCCGACGATCGGATCGCCGGGCAGCGGGCTGCAGCACTTGGCGAACCGGACCAGGATGTCCTCCTCGCCGGCGACCTTGATCCCGCTGGTCGCGGTCCGCCGGGTGACCTTGCGAAGCAGCGTCTTCAGCATGCTCTCGGTCCGGACCGCCGGCTCGTGCTCCTTCTTGCTCAGCTCGGGCAGCGCCTTCTCCAGCACCTGCTGGGTCGTGATCTTGCCGTAGCCGATCTGGATGATCAGCTCGTCGACGGTCACGCACCGCAGCTCGCGGGCCGCGGTGGCGAGCTGCTTCTCGGCGCGCGCCAGCGTGGTGCTGTGCTTGCGCAGCGCCTTGTCGAGCAGGTCGTTGCCGAGCACGACCGCCTTGTCGCGCTGCTCGGTGCGCAGCAGGTAGCGGATCTTGGTCCGCGCGCGCGCGGTCTTGACCAGCTTGAGCCAGTCCTTGTTCGGCTTCTGGGTCGGGCTGGTGATGATCTCGATCGTGTCGCCGTTGCGCAGCTGGTAGCGCAGCGGGACGATCATGCCGTTGACCCGCGCGCCCGAGCAGTGGTCGCCGATGTTGGAGTGCACCGCGTACGCGAAGTCGATCGGGCACGCGCCCTTGGGCAGCGCCTTGACGTCGCCCTGCGGGGTGAACACGTAGACCTCGTCGCCGAACAGGTCGATCTTCACCGACTCGAGGAACTCGGTCGGATCGCGCAGCTCCTTCTGGTTCTCCATCAGCTGGCGCAGCCAGGCGAACTTCTTGTCGTCGACCGTGGCGACCGGCGACGCCGACCCGCCCTCCTTGTACTTCCAGTGCGCGGCGATGCCGTGCTCGGCGACCAGGTTCATCTCGCGGGTCCGGATCTGGATCTCGATCCGCTCGCCGCGCGGCCCGATCACGGCCGTGTGAAGCGACTGGTAGAGGTTGGGCTTGGGCAGCGCGATGTAGTCCTTGAACCGGCCGGGGATCGGCGTCCAGGTCTGGTGCGAGACGCCGAGGCCCTGGTAGCAGTGCATCTGGGTGTCGGTGATCACGCGGAACCCGATCGCGTCGTGGATCTCCTCGAACGGGCGCTGCGTGCGCTTCATCTTCTGATAGATCGACCACAGGTGCTTGGCGCGGCCCATCACGTCGCACGGCACGCCGTGCTCGCTCATCTCCTTGTGGATCAGCTTCTCGACGTGGTGGATGTACTCCAGCCGCTCGCCGCGGCTCTTGGCGACCTCGCCTGCGAGCTGCTCGTACTCGCCGGGGTAGAGGTACTTGAACGCGAGATCCTCGAGCTCGACCTTGACCCACTGGATGCCGAGCCGGTTGGCGAGCGGCGCGTAGATCTGCATGGTCTCGGACGCGATCCGCTCCTGCTTCTCGGGCGGCAGGTGGTGCAGCGAGCGCATGTTGTCGAGCCGGTCGCACAGCTTGACCAGGATGACGCGGATGTCGCGCGCCATCGCGAGCAGCATCTTGCGGAAGTTCTCGGCCTGCTGCTCCTCGCGGGTCGAGTACGGCAGCTTGCCGAGCTTGGTCACGCCGTCGACCAGGAACGCGATCTCCTTGCCGAACAGGTCGCCGAGCTGCTCGACTGTCGCCGAGGTGTCCTCGACGCAGTCGTGCAACAGGCCCGCGCACACCGACGCGACGTCGAGCTTGAGCTCGGCGATGATCTGCGCGACCGCCAGCGGGTGGGTGACGTAGGGGTCCCCGGACTTGCGGGTCTGGCCGTCGTGCGCCTGTGCGGCAAACTCGTAGGCGCGCCGGACCAGCGGGAGGTCGGCGGTCGGAAAATATCCGGCGAGCTCGGAGACGATCTGATCGAGCTGGTGCATCGTGTGCGGGGCCCATCACAGGGTACCACGCGACCTGCCAGCACAGAACCGCCCGACCGGGCAGCGGCCCTGGCCGGATGGTCGAAGCAACGGTCCGTTCCGCGCGCCGCCGCTCGTCCGCGAAGATCCGAGCGCGACGATCAGTCGGTGGCGACGGTGTCGCCGAACCGCCAGGTGAACACGAACGCCTCGCTCGGCCGCTTGACCACGAGCCGCAGCTTGCCGAGGTCGGCCCGCATGAGGTCGCGCTGATAGAACACGAAGTCGGCATTGCCGCGGAACACCGACAGCGTGCCGAGGGTCTGACGGCGCTTCCAGCCGTCGTCGGCCAGCGCGATCGTGCTGATGCAGGCGCCGGTCGGATCGCGCCCGGCCTTGCTGCAGATCGTGGTGCGCTGCTCGCGGTCCCAGAACTGGCTCATCAGCCGGGTGTGCGCCTGCTCCACGCTGGCGGGCGCCCAGCGGTGACCCTGATCATCCTCGAGGTGAACGTCCCACGTCGACGGATTGGCCCAGTCCTCCCACTTGTGGTCGATCTGGACGTGAAACCGGAGCCGGTCGCGCGACACCACCGTGAAGCTCGCCTGGTTGATCAGCGGGTAGCGGTGGTGGTTGGCGATCGTCGCGCGCTCGCCGGGCTCGGCCGCGTAGGGCTGCTCCAGCTCCATGTCGCCGGTGACGATCGTGATCTTCTCCGAGATCGGCGAGATCTCGGTCGGCGCCGTCACCGGGTTGGGTTGCACCGCCTCGCCGCGAAACGTCCGCGCGCAGCCCGGCCCGGCGAGGGCCACCCCCGCGACTCCCGCCAGCGCGAACATCCCGGCGCAACCTGCGCGCATGCTCCGAGCGTGGCGCAACGGCGTGCGATCGTCAATCGCCGCGAACGGCGTCACAGCCGCCCGATCAACCGGCGGGCGTGCGCGTCGGCTCCGGACGCCTGGTTGCTGTCGACCAGCCGCGCCAGCTCGCCGAGCCGGTACGGCACGTCCGGACGGTCCTGGGCGCCGTGGCGCCGGGTCAGGTAGATCGCGCGCAGCACCGCGTAGGCGCGGTCGAGGTCGTCGTTGACGATCAGGTGCTGGTACTCGTCGTAGTGGTTGAGCTCCTCGATCGCCTTGCGCAGCCGGCGCTCGATCACCTCCGGCGCGTCGGTCGCGCGACCCTGCAGGCGGCGCGCGAGCACGTCGAGGTCGGGCGGCAGGATGAACACCTTGAGCGAGTCGTCCGGCCAGCGCTTGTGCAGCATCGCCCCGCCCTGCCAGTCGACGTCGAAGATCACGTCGATGCCCCGATCGAGCGCGGCCTCGACCGGCGCCTGGGCCGTGCCGTAGCGGTTGCCGAACACGAACGCGTGCTCGGCGAACTCGCCGCGCCGGACCATGGCCTCGAACTGGTCGGGGGTGACGAAGTGGTAGTCGCGGCCCTCGACCTCGCCCGGCCGCTGCGGCCGCGTGGTGTACGACACCGAGAACACCAGGTGGCGCGGCGAGAACTCGTCGAGCAGCCGGCGGGTCAGCGTGGTCTTGCCCGCGCCGGACGGCGACGACACGATCAGCAGCGTGCCCCTCCCTCCCGTCCCGGGAGAGCCGGCCGTGGCCTCGGCTGGGTCACTGCTCGCGGTCACATCACCGATTGTAACAGACCGGGCCGCGCGGCCGCCTACTCGACGTTCTGGACCTGTTCCCGGATCTTCTCGAGCGCCGCCTTGGCGTCCACGATCGCGGTGCTGATCTCGGCGGCGGACGCCTTGGCGCCGATCGTGTTCAGCTCGCGGCCGATCTCCTGGACCAGGAACTCCAGCCGGCGGCCGACCGCGCTGGTCGCGCCGAGCAGCGCGCCGGCCTGGTCGAGGTGGCTGGTCAGCCGGACCAGCTCCTCGGTGACGTCGGCGCGCTCGGCGAGCAACGCGACCTCCTGGGCGAGCCGGCCCGGGTCGAGCGCGCCGCCCGGCACGGCGTCTTCCACCAGCCGCCGCACGCGCTCGGTCAGCCGGTGCGCGAGCTGCTGCGGCGCGCCGGCCGCCAGCCCGGCGATCCGCGCCCGCAGCGCGACCAGCTCGTCGAGCCGCCGCGCGATCTCGCCGGCCAGCGCAGCGCCCTCGGCCGCCCGCATCGCGTCGAGCTGGACCAGCGCGGCATCGAGCGCGTCCAGCGCCGCCGTGGCGCCGCCGGCGTCGAGCGCCTCGTCGGCGGTGACCACCCCGGGCTGGACGAGCACCAGCGCGAGATCGGGCCCGGGGATCGCGAGCCGGGCCGCGAGATCGGCCAGCATGCGGTGAGCGCGGACCGCCGCGTCGCCGTCGATCCGCGGCCCGCCGGGCGCGCCGCCCCGCAGGTGAACCGCGACCGTCACCGCGCCGCGCTCGACCGCCGCCCGGACCCGGGCCGCGATCGCATCCTCCACCGCGGCCGGCAGCGGCGCGCCGCGCAGCTTGAGATCGACGAACCGGTGGTTCACCGACCGGACGTCGACGGTCGCATGGACCTCGCCGCGCTCGACGGCGCCGCGGCCGTATCCGGTCATGCTCCGCATGGCAGTGGTGATATCATGGCGGCGTCCGTGCCCTCGAACGCCAGCCGGCACAGTGTGCGCGTGTCGATCGCGCTGGTCCTGAGCGCGACCGGCGGCGCATGCCACAGGGCGCCGGCGCCGCCGGCGATCCGGTTCCTCCACACGTTCAGCCGCGAGGAGACCGAGCTGTTCAACCAGACGATGGCCGAGCGCGGCATCGCGGTCGAGGCGTCGCTCGTGCCGTTCTCGCGCGGCCGCCAAAAGATCGGCGAGATCCTGCGCGCCGGGACCGACTGCCCGGACCTGATCCGGATCGACGCGACCTGGCTCCCCGAGCTGGTCGGCGATGGCCTGGTCGTCGCGCTGCCGCGCCCGCTGGCGACCCGCGACTGGTCACCGGAGGCCGCGGCGCTCGCCCAGCTCGACGGCGCGTGGTGGGCCGTGCCCCAGGCGGTCGACGGCCTGCTCGTGGTCCGCGACACCGCCACCCCGGCGCCCGCCTCGGCCAGCCTGGCCGACGTGGTCGCCGCCGCGCGCGCCGCCCGGACCGCCGACCGGCGCTATCCGCTCGACCTCCGGATCGACGGTTACTGGTTCGTGCCGTGGCTGCGCGACGCGGGCGGTGAGCTCGCCGCGCCGGGTGGGATCGCGGGCGACGTCGCGGTGCGCGCGATGAGCGAGTTCGCCGCGCTGGTCGGCGACGTCGCGCCGCCGCCGCCGTCGCCGGGGCTGGAGGAGCTCGACGAGGGCCGGCTGTGGACCGAGCACCGGATCGCCTACTGGATCACCGGGCCGTGGCAGTTCTACCAGCTCGGCGATCGGACCCGGATCGCGGTCAGCCCGCTCGCCCATGCGCCGCGCGGCGGCCAGCTGCTCGTCGTGCCGCGCTGCGCGAGGCACCCCGACGACGGCTGGCGGCTCGCCGACGAGCTCACCTCGCTGCCGGTCGAGGCCCGGTTCGCCAGCCGGTTCGCGACCCCGCCGACCCGGCTCGCCGCGCTGGCCGGCGCGCCCGCGCTGTCGCGCGCCAGCTACGACGCGCTGCGCGGCGCCGCGATGCTGCCGCGCCAGCCGGTGACCCCGCTCTTGTTCGACGACCTCAACGCCGCGCTCGCCGCGGTGGTCGCCGGCAACGCCAGCCCCGACGAGGCGGTCGCCGGCGTGCAGCGCGCCTGGCAGCGGTTGACCCGGCGGGCCCCGCCGTGACCGCCCGGCCGGCGGGCAGCGCGTCGCTGCGCTGGCGCGTGCTGCTCGCGCTGTCGCTCGCCGCCATGCTGCCGACCGTCGTGGTCGGCGCCCTCGCGATCATGCGGGCGCGGGACGACGTCGCGCGCGAGGTCAACCGCGGCGCCAAGGCCCACATCCGCGCGCTCGGCGCCGTGCTCGACGGCACCCTGCAGGCCGCGTGGCGCACCGTCGAGCTCGCCGCCGCGACCTGGGCCGACGCTCCCGGCGACCCGCGCGACACCCGGCTCCTGCTCCGCCGGCTCAAGGCCGACGTCCCGATCATCCGCGCCGTGTCGATCCTCGACCTCGACGGCCACGTCCGGTCCGGCGATCCGGTCCCCGCCAAGCTCGACATCGGGTCGCACAGCTACGGCGGTTACGTCGGCGACGTCGAGGACCTCGGCGGCCGGCCGGTCGTCTACCTGGTCGTCCAGGCGCGCAGCCGCACCGGCGAGCTGATCGGCGTGTTCGTCGCCGGCCTCGACCTCGAGTTCGTTGGCAAGCTGATCTCCGAGACCCAGCTCCAGGCCGGCGTCCGCGTCATCGTGGTCGACGGCACCGGCGCGGTGGTCGCCTCCAGCGAGGACCGCGCCGCGCCCGCCGCCGCGCCCGCCCACCGCCGCTCGCTCGCCGGCGTCGACCCCGCGGTCGACCGCGCGCTGAGCTCGACCGTCGAGGGCACCCTGTCCGCCGGCGGCTGGGTCAGCACCTACCGCAACCTGTCCAGCTACCAGTCGCACCGCGGCGTGCGCTGGGCGATCCTCCACCAGCAGCCCGAGCGCGACGCCTACGCCGTTGCCCGCGAGACCACGCGCGACACCCTCGTGATCGGCGGCGCCGCGCTCGCGATCGCCCTCGCCCTCGGCTGGTTCTTCGCCACCCGCCTGACCCGCCCGCTCGCCGCCCTCGCCCGCCACGCCGACGCGATCGCCGCCGGCTCGATCGACGACCCGCCCCCGGTCCGCGGCCCGGGCGAGATCGGCCTGCTCGGCGAGCGGATCGACGAGATGGCGCGCCGGATCGCCGAGCGCGCAGCCCTCCAGGCCGCGCTCGCGCGCGGCGACCGGCTCGCCTCGGTCGGCGTCATGTCCGCCCAGGTCGCCCACGAGATCAACAACCCGCTCACCACCGTGCTCGGCTACGCCATGCTGCTCCAGGAGGGCAAGCCGCCCGGCCACCCCGATCGCGAGGCCCTCCAGCTGATCGCCAGCGAGGCCGAGCGCATGAAGTCGATCGTCGGCGGCCTGCTCGAGTACGCCCGCGCCCACCGCAAGGGCGCCCGCGACCTCGCCGCGTCCGCCGGCCCCACCCCCGGCAGCTGCAACCCCGCCGCGGTGCTGCGCCACGTCGGCGCCCTGCTCGAGCCCCAGCTGCGCCGGACCCGCAGCTCGCTCGCGATCGACGTCACCGCCACGGCGCCGATCGCGATCGAGGCCCACGCCCTCCAGCAGGTCCTGGTCAACCTCGGCCAGAACGCCGCCCAGGCCATGGCCGAGGCCAGGCTCGAGGGCGGCACGCTCTCGATCGCCGCGCGCCCCGCCCCCGGCGGCATCGCCACCCTGATCACCGTCACCGACGAGGGCCCCGGCGTCCCGCCGCCCGACCGCGCCCGCGTGTTCGATCCGTTCTTCACCACCAAGGCCGCCGGCGTCGGCACCGGCCTGGGCCTGGCCGTCTGCAAGCACCTGGTCACCACCGCCGGCGGCTCGATCGAGGTCGGCGACGGCCCCGGCGGCCGCGGCGCCGAGTTCCGCGTCGTGATCCCCAACGCGCCGGCGTGACCGCGCCGGAGGACGGCAAGCTCTACTCCGCGGCGTGGCCCGGGCGGTTGGCGAGGACGTCGGCGACCGTGCTGAGCAGCGTGGCGCGATCGAACGGCTTGGCGACGAACCGGCGCGGATCGATCGGGGCGCCCTGATGGTAACCCGACATGAACACGACCTGGAGCCCGGGACGCTCGGAGGACAGCTCGCGGATCAGCTCCTGGCCGGTCATGCCGGGCATCACCACGTCGGTGAGCTGGGTACGTCGATCTCGCCGAACGTGGACCGACCATGGCCACCCCCACCGCCCACCGGACGATGTACGGGGTTTCACGGACGCGTGGCGCGCCGCGCGCGGCCGTGATACCCCCAGCCAGGTGAGCGCCATCCTCGTTGTCGACGACGAGCGCGGCATCCGCGCGTTGTGCAGCGACGTGCTGGGCCGCGCCGGCTACGAGGTCGAATCGGTCGACTGTGCCGCCGGGGCGCTCGCCGCGGCGACCCGCCGCCGGTTCGATCTGGTGCTGTGCGACATCAACCTGCCGGACCAGGACGGCGTGTCGCTGCTGCCCCGGCTGCTGGTCGGCGACCCGCCGCCCGCGGTCCTGCTGATCACCGCCTACCCGTCGATCGACACCGCGGTGCGCGGCATGAAGCTCGGCGCCCGCGACTACATCGGCAAGCCGTTCTCGCCCGACGAGCTCCGCCTGGTGGTCCGGCGCGCGCTCGACGAGGACGAGCTGCGCCGCGCCCACGGCGAGCTCACCAAGCGGCTGGCCTACGGCTCGATGATCGGCGACTCACCCGCGATGCAGCAGCTGCGCGACACCATCGACAAGGTCGCCAAGGCCGACGCCACCGTGCTGATCACCGGCGAGTCCGGCACCGGCAAGGAGCTGGTCGCCCGCGCGCTGCACTTCGCCGGCCGCCGCGCCAGCCGGTCGTTCGTCCCGGTCAACTGCGGCGCGCTGGTCGGCACGCTGCTCGACAGCGAGCTGTTCGGCCACCTGCGCGGCGCGTTCACCGGCGCCGACACCGCCAAGCGCGGCCTGTTCCTGGCCGCCGACGGCGGCACGCTGTTCCTCGACGAGATCGGCGAGCTGCCGCTCGAGCTCCAGCCCAAGCTCTTGCGCGCGCTCCAGGACGGCGAGATCAAGCCGGTCGGCGGGACGACCTCGATCCGGGTCGACGTCCGGGTGATCGCCGCGACCAACCGGGCGCTCGACGAGGCGGTCAAGGCCGGCACGTTCCGCGAGGACCTGTTCTACCGGCTCGCGGTGATCACGCTCGAGGTCCCGCCGCTGCGCAACCGGCCGGGCGACATCGCGCAGCTCGCGCGGCACTTCGCCGACGACGCCGCGCTGCGCGCCGAGCGCGGCCGGCTCGAGCTGACCGAGGCCGCGATCGCGTACCTCGCGGCCCAGCCGTGGCCGGGCAACGTGCGCGAGCTCGAGAACACGATCGAGCGCGCGGTGATCCTGGCGACCGGCAACGTGCTCGACGTCGCCGACGTCGCCGCCAGGCGCCCGGCGACCTCGGCGCCGACGCTGCAGACGTTCAGCGGCGACCACGTGCCGTCGCTCGACGAGCTCGAGCGCGCCCACATCCTGCGCGTGCTCGAGCTGTGCGAGGGCCAGAAGACCAAGGCCGCCGCCCTGCTCCGGATCAACCGCACCACGCTGTGGAAGAAGCTGCGCCAGTACGGCATCGAAGGCGAGTGATCGAGAGCCAGTCGGGACGCGCAATTTTTGCCTATCCTCCTGGCCCGGATCCGAGCTAGCCAGCGGGATGGTGGGTCATCTAGAGTGGGGGAAACCATGTTGAGCTCGGAGCTGGCCATCGAGCCTCCCATCGCGCTGCAGTCCTATGCCGAGCTGGTGAAGCGCAAGGGTGAGCTGGTCGCACAGGATCTGGTGCTCGCGCTGCGGGACGGCCGTGCGACGATCCGCGCGAATGCGGCGCTCGGGCTGGCGGCGGTGGGCCACACCGGGCGCGACCTGTTGCCGTTCCTGCGCGACAGCGAGGCGCTGGTGGCGCGGTCGGCCGCCGAGGCGCTCCTCCACCTCGCGCGGGCACAGCGCGAGCACCTGGTGTCGATCGCGGCGGCGCTCGATGGCGCGCGGCCGGAGGTCGTCGACACCGTCGTGCAGATGTTCGGGGAGCTGGTCGGTCATGCCGACGGCGAGCTGGTCGGCGTGCTCGACACCGCGGATCGCGGCGCGGCGCATGCGGTGGTCGAGGGCTGCGCGCGGGTCGGCGTGCGCGGCTTGCACCTGTTGCAGGCCGCGGCGCGCGACGAGCGAACGCTGATCCGGTTGAACGCGGTGCACGGCGTCGGCCGGCTCGCGCACCTCGAGCCGGTCAGCTCGATCGAGGTCATGCACCGGGTCGCGTCGGAGGATGGCGTGTCCGATGTCCGCGCCGCGGCGCTGGCGGCGCTGGCGGCGTACATCGCGCGCAGCCGGGCCGGGGTGGCGGCCCGCGCCGGCGCGCCCACGCCGTCGAAGGTCCCGGCGCTGGTGATGCGCGCGCTGACGCCCGACGAGCTGCGCGCGGCCGCGACCGGCGCGCGCCGCGACGAGCTGCTGGCCGCGCTCGACGACCGGCGCGCCGAGATCCGCCTGAACGCGGTGCGCGTGCTCGCGCTGCAGGGCGCGGCTGCCGGCGATGGCGCGCCCGCGCTCGCGGTGGCGACGCGCGACGTCGACCCCACGATCCGGGTCGAGAGCGTGCGCGCGCTCGCGGCGCTCGCCGGGACCGGCGTGGTCACGGCCCCGGCGCTGGCGCGCGCGCTCGGCGACCCGGATCCGGCGGTGGTCGCCGCGGCCGAGGCTGCGCTCGCCGAGCAAGGCGCCGCGGCGGCCCGGGCGCTGGTCGACAGCCTCGAGGTCACGAGCGAGGCGCACGGCGCGCGGGTCGCGGACCTGATCGCGCGGCTCCCCGACGGGCCGGGCCGGCTCTGCGCGGCGCTCGCCAGCACCTCGGTGGACGTGCGGGTCCACGCGGCGCTCGGGCTGGCCGCGCTCGCCAGGGACCGCGCCGGGGTGGCGCTCGCCGCGCTCGGCGCCGCGACCCGCGACGGCAACGCGCGGGTGCGGGCGGCGGTGGCCAGGGCGGTCGCCGCGATCGACCCCCGGCCCGAGCGATCGCCGCCACCGCTCGCGATCGACGGCTTCGAGCAGCGCGTGCTGGCCGAGGCCGAGCTCGCCCGGCACAGCGATGCGCTGACCGCCGCCGGCGTCGCCGGACTGGCGCCGCGGCTCGCCGATGCGCGCGCGGTGGTGCGCGCGAACGCCGCGCTCGGGCTCGGTATCGTGGGCGGCGACCTGCCGGGCGTGGCCGGCGCGCTGGCCGTATGCCTGCGCGACGACGACGCCGAGGTCCGCAGCAGCGCGGCGCGCGGGCTGGCGCGCCTCGGCGAGCCGGCGATCGCCGCCTGCGCGCACGACCTGATCCGCGCGCTGCACGGCGCCGATGCCGCGCTGACCGCGCAGCTGATCGCGGCGATCCGCGCGCATGGCCACCCGGCGATCGGCGCGGCGCTGGTCCGCGCGCTCGACACCACCGATGATCGCCATGCGCGACAGGTCGGCGAGCTGGTGTGCGCGCGGCCGGACGCAGTCGATCTGCTGTGTGACGCGTTCGACTGGCCGGGTGCCCAGGTCCACGCGGCGCGCGGCTTGGCGATGCTCGGCAAGGACAGGCTCGGCAAGGGCCGCGCGTTGCTCGAGCGCGCCCGCACCGCCGGCGACGCCCGGGTCTGCGAGCTCGCGCAGGCGGCGCTGCTCGCGATCGACGGCCGGCCCGAGCGATCGCTACCGCCGCTCGCGATCGACGGCTTCGAGCAACGCGCGCTGGCCGAGGCCGAGCTCGCCGGGCACAAGGACGCGCTGGCCGCCGCCGGGGCCGGCGGGCTGGTCGCGCGGCTCGCCGACGCGCGCGCCGCGGTGCGCGCCAACGCCGCGCTCGGGCTCGGCATCCTCGGCGGCGACCCCGCGAGCCTGGCCGACGCGCTGGCGGCCTGCCTGCGCGACGACGCCGCCGAGGTCCGCACCAGCGCGGCGCGCGCACTGGCGCGGCTCGGCGAGCCGGCGATCGCCGCCCGCGCGCACGATGTGGCCCGCGCGCTGCGCGGCGCCGACGCCGCGCTGGCCGCGCAGCTGATCGCGATGATCCGCGCGCACGGCCACCCGGCGATCGGCGCGGCGCTGGTCCGCGCGCTCGATACCACCGACGATCACCACGCGCGCCAGGTCTGCGAGCTGGTGTGCGCGCGGCCGGACGCGACCGACCTCTTGTGCGACGCGTTCGACCGGCCGGGCGCCCAGGCCCACGCGGCGCGCGGCTTCGCGATGCTCGGCAAGGACCGGCTCGGCAAGGGCCGCGCGCTGCTCGAGCGCGCCCGCACCGCCAGCGAGACGCGGGTGCGCGAGCTGGCGCGCGCCAGCTTGCTCGCCATCGACGGCCCACCGCTCGCGCCCGTGGTCCCGGCGATCGCCGGCTTCGAGACCGCGCTGCTCGGGACCACCGGGTTCGCCGGCGCGGGCGCGCTCGACGTCCGCGCGCTGCTCGCGTTCCTGAGCGACGGCCGCGCGGTGGTGCGCGCGAACGCCGCCACCGCCATCGGGACGCTCGGTCCGGCGGCGGCCGGCCACGCGATCGCGATCGCGGCGCTGCTCCGCGACGACGACGACCGCGTCCGGATCGCGGCCGCGCAGGCGCTCGACCAGCTCGGCGACGACGCGGTGGTCACCGCCGCGCCCTACGTGGTGAGCGCGCTGCGCGGCGATCCGCGGGTCGCCGAGGTGTGCCGCGCCGTGCTCGCCGCTCGCAAGGGCCGGGTCGAGACCGTGCTGGTCGCCGGGCTCGAGACCTCGGACCAGGTCCACGGCATGCGGATCGCCGACCTGATCTGCGCGCTGCCGAACGCGCGCGAGCTGCTGTTCGCCGCATTCGACGGCGAGGCCCAGAACGTCCAGATCAACGCGGCGTTCGGCATCGCCAAGCTGGGCGTCAAGCGCGCCGGCGCCGAGGGCCGCCAGCGCCTGCTCAACGGCCTCCCCGGCCCGCCCACGCGCCGGCGCGACGCGATGGTCCAGGCGCTCGCGATGCTGGGCGAATCCCCGGCTCGCTAGCGCGCTCTCTCGCCGCGATGGTCGTCCTCGGCGAGCGCCGTGCGACCGATCGCGGGCTTGTCACGGTGCGCGGCGCGTGGTGTGTTCCATCCGGATGACCGGACCGACCGATCGCGTCGAGCCGCCGGACGAGCCCACCGGCGGCGACGACGACGGCGATGACCTGCCGGTCCCCCCGGGCGCCGCGCACCACCGCTTCACCGTCGAGCCCGAGCGCGCCGGCGAGCGGATCGACGCGCTGATCGCCGCGATCGTCCCCGCGCTGTCACGCGCCTTCGTCCAGCGCCTGATCGATGGCGCGCAGGTGCGGCTCAACCGGGCGGTGGTCGCCAAGCCCGGCCAGCGGGTGCGCGCCGGTGACGCGGTCGAGGTCGACGTCCCGCCGCCCGAGCCGATCGAGCTGGTCGCCGAGGACCTGGCGCTCGCCGTGCTGTACGAGGACGCCGACCTGATCGCCGTCGACAAGCCCGCCGGCCTGGTCGTGCATCCCGCGGCCGGACACGCCCGCGGCACGCTGGTCAACGCGATGATGTTCCACTGCCGCGACCTCAGCGGGATCGGCGGCGCGCTCCGGCCCGGCATCGTCCACCGGCTCGACAAGGACACCAGCGGCGTCATGGTCGTCGCCAAGAGCGATCGCGCGCACGCGGCGCTCGGCGCGGCGTTCGCCGCCAAGAGCCGCGGCGAGCCGGGCGGCATCCTCCGCGAGTACCTCGGCATCGCCGCCCCGCCGCCGCCCGCGGCCACCGGCGCGCTGCGCACGCTGCACGGCCGTCACCCGACCGATCGCAAGCGGTTCTCGTCCCGGGTCGCCACCGGCAAGCCGGCGGTCACCCACTGGACCGTGATCGAGCCGCTCGCCGGCGCGGCGGTGGTCCGGTTCCGGCTCGAGACCGGCCGCACCCACCAGATCCGGGTCCACGCCGCCGACCATGGCTGGCCGCTGCTCGGCGATCTGCTGTACGGCCGGACGCCGCGCCCGCTGGCGGCGATCGCCGACGCGCTCGGCCGCCAGGCGCTGCACGCAGCGCTGCTCGAGCTCGATCATCCGGTCACCGGCGCGCGGCTGCGCCTCGAGTCGCCGCTGCCCGCCGACCTCGCCGCGGCGCTGGCCCGGCTGCGCGCGCCCGGACGCTGACGGCGGCGCCGGGATCAGCTGGGCTCGTCGAGGCCCATCAGGACCACGCCGCGCACTGGCAGGTACGGCGACTGCACGCTGCTGCCCGCTTCGTCGCGCGCATTCGACACCACCTCGGGGTAGAACGCCCACTTGCCGTTGTCGAGGCGGAGCTGACCGGCCTTGTAGCCGAACGCGGCCGGGGTCTCGTCGCTCGCGGCGAATGTCAACGCGGTGTCGTCGTCGACCTTGACCTTGCCCTTCGCGCCGAGGTCGAAGAACTCGTGGAGCCGGCCGCCGAGCTCGGCTTCGAAGCCCTTGCCGTCGGAGCGCCGCAGCGAGACCCGCCGGGCGTAGACGTATTCGTAGGCGATGTGCAGCGCGCCGCCGGCGACATACTCGTCGGGGATCGCGTGGACCTCCAGCTGCTGGAGCAGCGGATCGAGATCCGACGGATCGATCCGCGCGGTCGTGACCTCGGAGAACGCGAACACCAGATCATCGCTGCCGGCGAACGACAGCGACAGCTTCGCCGGCCCGACGCCGATGCAGCGCAGCGCGTTGTGGAGGAACCTGGTCGCATCGGCCAGCCGCTTGCGCGAGGTGTGGTGATGCTCGATGTCGGGCAGCGCGCCCCGGTGCGGCGCTGGGATCCGGGCCTTCAGGTAGCGCTTGAGCGGGCCGCGCCGGATCAGCTTCCCGCGGTCGTGGTTGTACAGCTCGGGGGGCTCCAGGCCGGTGGTCGGGAGGAACACCGGCTGGAACCCGAGGTCATTCAGCAGCGCCACGAGTCGATCACGCATACGCTCATCCTCCTGGTGTTCAATGCCGCACGGCGTCGCCCGTGTCGTCTGGTGAGGACTTCGAGAACGACCCACGCGGACCGGCTGCCCCGGGCGCACCATCCATTCCATCGGGGCACTTGAACGAATCGCGGCGTCTGACCTGGGACTGCGGCACCAGCGATCGATCCGGGGTGGGAGCTGGCCGCGATGCCCGGCCGGGCAACGGCGGTCTGTGCCGCAACGGGGCCGGCGAGGATCGCTTCGCCGCCGGCTCCTTGGCGTCCTTCGCCGCGTCCTGCTTCGCCTTCACACCCTTCGTCGCCGGAGCCTTCGCGCCCTTCGTCGGTGGGTTGCCGGCCTCCCCATCCTCGCCGCCTTCCGACAGCGGCTTGTTGTCGACCTGACTCGCCGGCGCGCCGTTGCCCGATCCGGCGGGCTGGAACTGCTGGACCGGAATGCTCACCGGCTCCTCGCTCCATTCGATCCGGTGCCCGGACGCTCCTCGCCCACCCTCACCGCCCGCGCCACCATCGACACGGACCGTCAACCCACGAGCCTCGATACGGGGGGCCTTCAGGACGATCGTGGCGCCGGGTCCGCCGTTGCCACCCGGCCGGCCGTCCGGCCGTGCTTTTTGACAGTGCTGCTTGGCTTTTTCAAACCGATCCCGGTCGGGCACCGTCTCGCCGGGTTCGGCGCGGCCTGGTCGCCCCGGCGCGCCGCGGTCTCCCGTCCCGTCGATCTCCGCCGCGCCCTGCACGGTGATCTCATCGGCCTCGATGCGCAGCATCGCGCCGTGGCGCACGCGGAGCCGGGCGCCGTCTGCGATCGTGACGCGCCGGGCGCGGATCACCGTGTCCCGGTCATACGTCTGCGCGCCGGCGATCACGATCTCCTGGGCTCCATCCCCGGCATCGCCGTCCGGGGGTGCCGGCTCGGTATCCACAGGGCCGACGTCCTGCGGGGGACTGTCGAGCCAGGCGCCGCGCCGCGCATCGCCGCGGTACGCGTCCGCCGGCGCATCGACGTCGCCGCTCGCCACGATCGGCACGGAGCGCCACACGTCGCGCTGCGCTGGCACCACCGCGCTGGCGATCCCGGCGACGATCGTGCCGAGCAGCGCGAGCCCGAGCAGCGGAGCGCGCAGCCGCGCGCGCCACCCGGCCACCGGATCGCGAACCCCCCACGCCTCGCGCTCGTCGCCGCTGACCTGCGCGGCGATCACCGGCGCCAGGCCGCGCTGCGCGAGCTGGCGGACGCGCGCCCCGGCACCCGCGATCCCGGCGGCGCGCGCGACGCGGTCGCGGTAGACCTCGCCGATCGCGGCGCCCAGCGAGTCCGCACCCGCGGCCCCGATCCCCGCGGCCAGCCGGGTGTCGATCCAGGCCGCGACCCGCTGCACCAGCTCGGGCCGCTCGCGGCGCACATCGGCGAGCAGTCGGTCGCGCAGCTCCGGCGCCAGGCGGATCCGGCCGCCCGGCAGGATCGCCAGCTCCGGCAGATCCCAGATCCGCTCGAACCGCTGCCACGGTGGCGCGAGGACGCCCTCCGAGATCAGCGCCCACACCAGCGCCGCGTTCCAGCTCGCCACGAGATCGAGCAGCGCGGTCACCGCGAGCGCGAGGTACGCATCGTCCCCGAGCGCCGAGCGCCACGCGTCGGCGGTCTCGCCCGGGTCGGCGTACGGTCGCGGGGGTCGCCACTCGGCGGGCAGGGCGGCCGGCAGCGCGAGCGAGCTCGGCGCCGCTCCGATCGGCCGCGCGACCGCACAGCCGGCGAGCCACCGCGCGCCGCCGCGCCACAGCTCCGCGGGACGAGGCGAGAGCCAGATCGTGCGCTCGAGTGCGCGGGCGTGGCGGGGCGTGTGCGCCGGCTCTCGATCGAAGTGCGCGGCGTCGGACACGAACACCACGCGTGCGTCGGCGGCGACCTCCTCGAGCCGCGCCGCGCGGCCGTCGACCGATCTGCGCTCGGCGAGCTCGAGCGGATCGCCCGCGATGTAGCGCCGCTCCACCGGCTGGCCCTGGGCCTCCAGCGCGCGGGCCAGCTGGGTCGCGTGGGCGGGCCAGCGCTCCATCGAGCGCGACACGTCCTCGACCAGCACCAGCCGCGGCTGCTCGTGCTCGTGCGCGAAGCACAGCGTGAGCCGGCCGGCGTTGCGCACGGTCTGCTCGATGGTCTCGTCGGGATCCAGCGTGGTCTCGCGATCGACCACCTCGGGGACCGCGAGCAGGTGCGCCAGCGCCGCGATCGTCCCGCGATCGAGGGGCTGCAGCGCGGCCGGATCGGCCGTCAAGCGAACGGTGCGCCGCCCCGGCGAGCGCGCCAGCCGGTCGATCGCCGCGGCGCGGCGCCGGCGGGACCGCAGCGTGAGCAACGACCATCCGATCAGCACCAGGCTCGCCACGCCGGACACCTCGGCGATCCCGCGGAACGCCGCCGGCAACGGCGACGGCTCCCCGACCAGGGCCTGCCGGGTCTCGTCGGCCGGCGCCGGATGGGCCGAGGGCGCCGAGCCCGCGTCCGGCGCGGTCGGAGCGCTGCCGCCTCCGGCATCGATCGGGGCGGCCCTGCGGTCGGGCCAGACCGCGTGGACCAGCAGCGCGATCGCGGCGGCGAACATCACGCCGCTCGCGACCAGCGGCCAGCTCGGCCGCGCAGCGCCGGAGCCGCCGCGCCGTGGCTCGGCCGTCGCGATCGACGCCGCTTCGTCCGGACGCGCGGGCCGCGGGTCCTGCACCACCGCCGTGGACCGCGGCTCGAGCAGCAGCGGCGCGACGTGGTCGAACTGCTCGCGCTCGGCGGCGGACCGGCCGACCAGCGTCCGCAGCGCGCGCACGCGGCGCTCGCGGGCCCAGCCGCGGGTGTGGTGCAGCACCGCGGCGATCCGCGGCACATCGTCGATCCCGATCGCGAGCGACTGCCCGCGCAGCGCGGCGATCAGGCGCGAGAGCTCGTCGTGCTCGGTCATCGCGTGGCCAGCAGCAGCTGGCGATCGTCCTGCGACTTGATCAGCGCCTGCCACAGCGGCAGGTCGCGCAGCGGCGTGGCGGCCAGCTGGCTCGCGGTCAGCCCGCGCGCCGCGAGCGCCTGCACCCACGCCAGCAGCTCGCTGGTCGCGGGCGGCTTCTGGATCCGGGGCAGCTCGCGGACCGCCAGGAACCGATCGACCGCCGCCTGGATCAGCCCGAGATCGAGCTTCAGCGGGCCGAGCCGCTGCTCGATGATCTCGCGCAGCCGGTCGCGGCCGGGGAACGCGATGTGGTGGAACACGCAGCGGCGCAGGAACGGCAGCGGCAGCTGGCGCTCGCTGTTGCTGGTGATCACGACGATCGGGCGGACCGCCGCGGTGAACGCCTCGTCGAGCTTGAGCTCGGGGACCGCGAAGCTCATGCGGTCGAGCTCGTGCAGCAGATCGTTGGGGAAGTCGCGCTGCGCCTTGTCGATCTCGTCGATCAGCACGACGCGGCGGGCCGGCGAGCAGATCGCCTTGCCGAGCGCCTGGTATTCCACATAGTGAGCTGGAATATCGGCCTGGAACCCGCCGCCGGCGGCCTGGGTCTTGACCTGGATGTCGTGGAACCGCAGCACGGCGTCGTAGCGGTACAGCAGGTCCTGGGCGCGCGACGTCGAGCGGGTCTGGAACACCAGCGGCTCGCCCAGCCCGAGCTCGTCGGCGATGCTCCACGCCAGCCGGGTCTTGCCGCAGCCCGGCTCGCCGGTGACCAGCAGCGGCTGGCCGACCGCGATCGCGATGTTCACGGCGTCGGCCAGCTCCTCGCCCGCGAGGTACCTGCCGTGCTCGCGGAACACCGCGGCCTGGTCCGGCAGCTCGCCGATCCGGTCGCCATGGCGGGCGCCGTCTCCCACGTACACGTCGAATCGCGGCAGCTGGGTCATGCGGGGTTCCTCGCCTGGAGCAGGCGGTGAAGGTGTTGCAGGACGTGCTCGTTGTCGACCGCGACCAGCTGGGCCGCGCGGCGCTGCGCCAGCTCGGGCGGGGTCCCGAGGTCGGCGATGAACGCGGCGACCTCCTGGCGCGAGATCGGCCGCAGCTCATCGAGGATCCGCACCGCGAGGTCGCCGTCGGGCCGGCGCTCGCGCAGCTGCGCCACGGCCTTCCGGGCGCGGCGCTGCTGCAGCCACGCCGGGAGCCCGCCCGGATAGCCGATCGCGAGCAGCAGCACGGTCGGACCGACGCCGGCGCGATGGACCAGCCCGCTCCACAGCGGCACGACGAACTCGACGATCGCCTCGGCCTGCTGCCCGGTCGATGTGATGCACACGTCGGCCACGTCGAGCACCAGGGTCCTGCGCTCGGCGCAGCAGTCCCGGATCCAGGCCACGATCTGGGCCTCGAGCTCCTCGTCGCTGCCCCGCGGCTCGATGCCGGCGGTCTCGGCGATCGCACCGAGCAGCGCCGTCCGGTCCAGCCGCGGATCGCCGCCGAGCAACCACCGCATCTCGGGGACCGGTTTCCACAGCAGCTGGCCGGACGCGGCGAGATCCGCGCGGGCGCGCTCGATCACGAAGCGGTGTCCGGCGTGATGGGCGCCGTACACCACCGCGACGAACGACCGCCGGGCGAGGATCAGCTGCTCGAGCTGAGCGCGCTGGGGATCGAACGCCGCGGCGTGGAACAGCCGCGCCCGGTTGGGATCGGCCCGCGGGATCGGCGAGAACACCGGGGCCGCCTCGCCGCGGGTCGCGACCACCACGAACGGCCACTCGGCGCCGGACACCCCGCCCGAGAACAGCCGGGCGCGTGCGGTGTGCGCCGCAGCGTCGGGCAGCGCGCCGTCGGCGAGGCTGGTGTACAGCTCCGACGCGAACTCGCTCGCCGCGGTATCCGCGATCGGGACCTGGTGCCCGACCACGGCGGCGACGCCGTGCTTGACCAGCCGCTGTGCGAGGCTGCCGAACGGCTGCAGCGCCGGATCCTCGCCCGCCGCCGAGCGGCACGCGTTGAGCACCACCAGGCGCGCCTGGTGGCCGCCGCGGGTGAGCAGCTCGCAGACCCGGGTCGCGTCGACCACGCGCTCGGCCGCGTCGTCGCCCCGGAACACCAGCGCCTCGCCGGCGCCGTCGCCGTGGCCGGCGAAGTGCAGCACCGTGGGTGGACCGGCCGCCTCGACCCGCTTGAGCAGCCGCGTCCAGGTCCCCCGGGGGACCACGTCGAGCTCGACGTGGTCGGCCTCGAACCGAGCCAGCGCCTGGCGGATCGCCTCGACCTCGCTCACCGTCGCCAGCGGCGCCCGTCCGTCGACCGCGAGCTCGACCCCGACCAGCACGATGCTGCGCGAGCCATCACTGGGCGGCCGCTCGCCCGGTGGCGGCTCCACCATCCGCACCACGACCAGGCTGTCGTCGACCCCGATCGGCGCGCGCAGCGCGGGGCTGAACGCCGCCTCCCACGGCCAGCCCGCGAGCCGGTCGGGGACGTAGAGCGCGATCCGGCGCGGCGTCCGCGTCTCGTCGGCCTCGTACTCGCGGCTGCACTCGGCGAGCAGCTCGACGCCCGGCTCGCCGAACAGCCAGTCCGCGAGCTGGGCGCCGACCTCGTCCAGCAGCTTCGACTTCAGGCGCTCGCGCTGGAGCCGCGCCCACACCGCGTCGGATCGCAGCGCCGGCGGCGGGTCGGTGCGCGCGAGCTGGCGCGGCGCACGGCCGGGGCGTTGCAGCAGCAGCGCATCCCCAGGACGGTCCGGAAGCATCACGTTCAACCCCACCACCACGCGCCGACTCATCGGTGCGGGAAGCGTAGCGCGAATTCGCGGCCGGGCGCTACTTGAGCTCGATCGAGCTCCACATCACCAGGCCGCGGTCGGTGACGTCCAGGGTGCCCGAGAAGTTGCCGAACAGGTCCTTCATGCTGGCCAGGACTGCCCGGACTTCGGGCTCCGTACCGTCCCGGTCCAGGCCGCCGGTACGCTCCGTGAAGTCCATGAGCTTGCGGAAGTCGTAGCTCGCGGCGAGCAAGGGCGCCGTGTCGCCGGCCGGCGCCGCGATCAGCCTGTCACCGGCGCCCCGCTGGCGGTCCCCTGCGGTCACCACGATCACGCGATCGCTGACCCCGACGGCCGGCACGCGGAAGATCGGAACCGGCATGTGGAGGTCGTGCAGCTTGCCGTCGACCTCGATCCCGAGGCTCTTGACCAGCGGCTCCATCGCGACGGCCTTGTCGAACAGCGCGCGGGCATCCGGCGATGCGAGCAGCAGGACGCCGTCGATCCGCTCGGGCGTGGCGCTGTGGTCGCCCGCACGGACCTCGATGTCGTCGATCACGACGGCACCCCCCGAGATCTGGGTGGCCAGCTCGGGCAGCGGCTGCGACAGCCGGCGCGCGACCTGCACGGTGCCGTTGACCAGCGAGCCGAGCCCGCAGGCCGCGCCGAGCTGCCGCAGGCTCGCCACGGCCGCGTTGCCGAGCTGCTGGGCGCCGACGAGGTCGAGGCCGGCCGCGAACGCCATGATCGGGTGCCCGGACATCGCCGCGCCCAGCCCCGGGACCTCGGTCTTGAGCGCCCGCATCGCGGCCACCAGGTCGGGCGCCATCTCGACGACGAAGCTGCCGGCGATCCGCGAGGCCGACAGCTCGCTGTAGCCGACCACCAGGCGCGGCAGCTTCGCGCTCAGGCGATCGATCTCGCCGGTGCAGGCCGGGCCCGGGGTCGCGCCCGCGGCCTCGATCGCCCGGGCGGCGAGCTGCCGGGTGTCGGCGAAGCCGATCAGCTGGCCGCCGAAGCCGTGGCTGGCCATCAGCTGCTTGACCAGCGCCCCGTCGGCCATGCTGCGCGCCGGCTTCTGGAGGCCGAGGATCAGGTCGAGCTTGGCCTCGACGTCGCGGGGCTTGCCGACCGCGGCGACCAGCTCGCGATCGCCGATCGAGAGCACGACGCTCGTGCCGTCGCTGCCGGTCTCCAGCCAGTAGCTGCGGCCGCCCCGGGTGATGGCCGGCCGCAGCGGGTCGCCGGCCTTCGCCGCGAGCCGCTCGATCGTCGCCCGGACGGTCTTGCCGTCCTTGATCGCCATCCGGACCACGGCCGGCTGCAGCCCGAGGCCGTACACCGCGAACCTCGGCTGGGCCGAGAACCCGAGCGACTCCAGGCCGGCCTCGTTCCACTTGCCCGCCAGCTCGCTCAGAATGGCGTCCATCCCTTTGTTCTTGCCGTGCTTCGCCTCCGACCTCGCGAGGGCGCCCTCGAGCAGCGGCTTGAACAGCTGCTCCAGCTTGGGCCACACCCCCGGCGGCGCCGGCTCGAGGCTGGCCAGCAGATACGGCGTGTCGGCGGGAATGCTCGCGAACAGCGCCGGCACCGCAAGCCCCGACGGCCCCTGCGCCGCTTGCAGCCTGGTCTCCGCCGGCAGGCTCGTCGTGTCGCCGACGCCCTGCTTGTTGCACGCGGCCAGCGCGACCGCCACCAGAACAGCCTGACAGATCCGTACGCTCGTCATGACCCCCCCCCGAGACGACCAGCTTATCAGAGCTCGCCGCCGCGCACCGGGCCTCGGCCCCGCGCCGGTCCACCGGGCCCAGCTGGGCGCGCCGTGCCGCCGGCTACCAGATCTTCGACTTGACGTGCCCCTTGGACTTGACCAGCACGTCGACGATCGCGCGCTCGTAGATGTGTTGACCGAAGATCTCCTCGGTCACGCGGCTCTTGAACAGCTCGCGCCCCTCGTTGATCTCGTCCGCCATCGCCTCGAACAGGCTGTCGTTGGCGATGCCCTCGAGGATCTTCGGCTCGTGGTACAGCGTGAGGTCCGAGGCGATCGCCCGGGCGAGCTGCCGTGCGCGCTTGGGGTTGTCGATCAAGGTCGCCATGACCTCGCATCGTGGGAGAACACCGCGCTCGGGTCAAGACTTCGCGCGCGCTTCATCCTCGTCGTCCGCGCTCGGGCCGCGCGCCGCGCGGAACCGCGCCAGGTAGGTCTGCTTGACCCGCTCGCCGTCGAGGCCCAGCGCACGGGCATACTCGGCCAGGAAGCCGCGGACGTAGACCGCCGCCGGCAGCTTGTGGAACGACTCGCCCTCGAGCGCCGACAGGTAGGCCATGCCGATCTTCGAGCGCTCGGCGATCTCGCGCAGCTCGACGCCGACCGCCTCGCGGATCTGGCGCAGCAGCGCCCCGGAGAACTCGGTCACCGCCGAGATCTCGGGCATCGGCGGCCGGACCGCCACGGTCACCGGATCGTCGACCTTGACGACCGGCCGCGACACCGGCAGATCGGCGTGCACCGGCGGCGTCACCGGCATCGGCACGCCGTCGGGGAACAGCTCCACGTCGTACTCCTTGCGCTTGGCGGCGTCCATGAGGGACGTGTAGGCGAGGTCGAGCCGGCGGTGCACCGCCTCGAGGCTGGCCGGATCGTACAGCCCGCTGATCGCGATCGACTCCGCGCCATAGATGTCGCGGATCCGCCGGTTGGCGCGCCGGATGTCCTCGAAGCTGGCGGTCGGCGGCACCTCCAGGAGCTCGTAGTGCGAGTCCGACGGCAGCACCTCGCCGTCGGCCGCCGGCGGCCGCACCGCCAGGATGCCGCGCGC
>DATAPF010000529.1:0-21228 GCA_036265355.1 Kofleriaceae bacterium
CGACGCGGTCGGCCCCATGTCGATCGGGTTGGTGAGGATGGCATCGGCGGGCAGCGCGCCGCGCAGCGCGGCGACGGTCGCCTCGGCGAACCCGGGCAGCGCCAGGCCGTGGGCCTCGCAGGCATCGGCGAGCAGGATGCCCGGGCCGCCGGCGTTGGTGACCACGCCGATCCGCGGGCCGGCCGGCACCGGCTGGCTCGACAGCAGCGCGACGACGTCGAACATCTCCTCGAGCGTGGTCGTGCGGATCACGCCGGTCTGCGCGAACAGCGCGTCGATCCCGACGTCGAGGCTGGCCAGCGAGGCGGAGTGGCTCGACGCGGCGCGGGTGCCGGCGGCCGACCGCCCGGACTTGACCGCGACGATCGGCCGATCGCGCGCGACCTCGGGAGCCAGGCGCGCGAACATCCGCGGGTTGCCGAAGCTCTCGAGGTACAGCGCGATCACCCGGGTGCGCGGCGACGAGTGCCAGTACGCGAGCACGTCGTTGACCGAGACGTCGGCCTTGTTGCCGATCGAGACGAAGTCGGCGATGCCGAGGTGAAGCTCCTTGGCGTAGTCGAGCATCGCCAGGCCGAGCGCGCCGCTCTGGCTGAGCATCGAGACGTTGCCGGCGGGCGGGAACACCGGGCTGAACGTGGCGTCGAGCCGGATCGCCGGATCGGTCGACATCACGCCCATGCAGTTGGGGCCGACCAGGCGCATACCGGCGCCGCGCACCAGCTCGCGCAGCCGCTGCTCGGCGTCGCGGCCGCCGATCTCGGCGAACCCGGCGCTGATCACGACCACGCCGCGCACGCCGGCCGCCGCGCAGTCGGCGACCACGGCCTCGACGGTGGGCGCCGGGGTCGCGATCACGGCGAGGTCGACCGGCGCGCCGACCGCCGACACCGAGGGAAAGCACGGCCGGCCCGACAGCTCGGCGGCGATCGGGTGGATCGGGTAGATCGCGCCGGTGAAGCCGTCGCGGATCAGGTTGTCGAGGATCGCGCGGCCGATCGAGTGCGGGGCGCTGCGCGACGCGCCGATCACGGCGACCGAGCGCGGCGCGAGCACGGCGCGCAGGCTCTGCGCCGCGGCCTCGCGCTCGCGCGCGGCGGCGGTGGCGAGGAACCGCTCGGTGTCCTCGGTCGGGAACTCGACGTGGAACGTGCGCGCGTCGAGGCCGCCCGAGACCGCGAACCCGCTGGTCGTGAACAGCTCCAGCATCTGGCGGTTGTCGGCCTCGACCTCGGCGATGAACGTCGCGATGCCGCGCCGCCGGGCGTTGACCGCGAGGTGCTCGAGCAGCAGCGTCCCGATCCCGCGGCCCTGATCGGCGTCGCCGACCTCGAACGCGACCTCGGCGGACCGGCCGTCGGCGAGCACGACGTAGCGGCCGATACCGAGCGCGCGCTCGCCGGCCGGCGTGTGGACGATCGCCGCGAGCGCGACGTCGGGCCCATCGGCGAGCTGGTCGAGGAACGCGAGGTCGGCCGCTGACAGCTCGCGCTTGGTGGTGAAGAACCGGTGCCGCACCGAGGTCGGGCTCATCCGGTGGAACACCGAGATGACGTGATCGCGGTCGGCCGCGGTGAGCGCGCGGATCGTGACGGAGGCGCCATCCCGCAGGATGGCCTCGGAGCTGTAAAGGGCCATGGGTGGCTGTTCCTGGAGGTGCTTCCAGCGTAGCTGGACCGCCGCTTCGAGAGCACGAGAGCACGCAGCGTGCCACGGGCGCCCGGCGCGCTCCCCCGGGATCGGCGAATCGCGGGCGCGCAAGCGCTGCACGCGGAGGTTTCCCCGGCCGCAAGCCTTGCGGGCTACGGCGAGCCCTCAGCGCCCTGCAGACTCCTCAGCTGGCCGCGAGGTAGTCGTGCATCCGGTGACGCTCGTCGTCGGCCTGGTGGCGGTCGGCCCAGCGGTAGAGCGACGCCTCCTCGAGCTCCCCGTGCTCGCGCAGCGCGGCGACGAACGCCTGGAGCTGCTCCATCCGCACGGTGTGAAGCTGGACCGCAACGCCGATCTCCAGCGCCTGCTCGCGCAACCGCGCGTGCTGGTTGCGCAGATCCTGCGCGCTCCCGGGCTGGTCGCGCTGGAAGGCCGGAAACAGGAAGTGCTCCTCGGCCATCATGTGGTCGTACAGCTGGTACTCGATCTCGCTCCAGCGCCGGGCGAGATCGCCGGGATCACTGGCGTAGCAGGCCCCGAGCAGTGCGAGGCAGGCCTCCTCGATCTCACGGTGGTGCTGGTCCAGGATGTGGCCGCTCGGCGGCGGGGTCGAGCTCGCAGCGTGGGGCAGCATGACAGCGACCTGCGGTGCAAGCCGGTGGCCAGCCCGTGCGACAGCGGGCTACTCGGTCACCAGCTCGCGGGTCCGGCGGCGGATCACGTCCTCAGGTCCGGTCGGGCCGCGCGCGCCGCTGTGGGCTCGTGCGATCGCCGTCACGCAGCGGCGCGATGTTACCGGACCGTCGCACCTGCCTGCGCCGCGTGCCCGGACGCATGACATCCTCCGGCCATGCGTCAGCCTCGCACGCTCGCCCTCGTGATCGCAGTCCTCGCGGCCGCGTGCTCGAAGTCCGTCGACGCGCCGCCTCCCGCGCAATCCGCCGTGCAACCGTCCGCCAGGCCCGATCCTGACAAGCCGCAGCACCGCGACGGCGCAGGCAAGCGCGAGGATCGCCACGACCCCGCCGCCGCGCCGCAGCTCCAGCTCACCGTCGCCATCAACGGCTCCGTCGTGAGCTGGGGCCCGGACGCGTTCGGCAAGGTCGCGAAGTACGCCAAGAACGACAAGGCCAGCGACGGCGAAGCGCGCGAGGTCTGGTCGCTGCGCGAGCTCGCCCATACCCTCGTCGGCCCCACCGCGCAGGTCACCGCGATCACCGGCGACGATGGCAGCAAGACCATCGACCGCGCCGCGTGGGACGATGCTGCGCGCGAGCCGCTGCTCCACACCACCCGGCGCGGCACGCTGAAGTTCCGCTGGGCCGACGCCGCCGGCACGTGGGGCGACACCGCGGTCAAGGACGTCACCCGCATCGAGATCGCTCGGTAGCGGTTCGCCGCCGGGCTGCCGTCAGCGGCGGGCTGTCTGCGTGCCGGGGTGGGGAGGAGGTAGAATCTGCACGTTCGACAGCTGCACGCTGGTCGGCAGCTCCGGCGAGACCTCGAGCTTGCTCAGCGTGGCCTCGATGGTGACCTCGCACGGATCCTGGCCGCCGCACGCGCCGGCCAGCGCGTCGTACTGTCCGGGCGCGAACTGGAGCTGCGGCATCCAGCCCTGCTTCGCCGGGCGCTGGATCGGGAACGCGGCGACGTAGCAGTCATCGGCCGACCGGCACAGCACGCGCCGGTGGGTCACCGTCCAGCGCACGGTCTGGCCTTGCCAGCGGTGGGCGACGTCGCTCCACGTGCCGAGCCGCTCGGCGTCGGCGATGTCGCGGGCGAGGTCGGCCTGGGTGGCGTGGGCGAGCGGTGGCGCGGCCGGCGCCGGCGCGCGATCGGCCTTGCCGCAGGCGCAGGCGGCGGCGAGCAGGATCAGGGTGCGATGCATGGCGAGCTCCTCGGGGTTGCGGTCAGTGCTCGGTCGGCGCTCGGCTCACGGGTTACCGGAGTGCGGCGACGCCAGGTACGGGAACGTCGTCGTGAACGGCAGGTCGTTGGCGTCGACGCCGTCGCCGATGTGCTGGCCGTTGTTGCACGCCACGGTGAGCAGCGTGTCGGTCACGTCGTCGGTCAGCGCGCGGCCGTTGGGGAAGTGCGAGTCGGTGTTGGTCTGGCCCTGGTTGATCTTGATCCGCAGCAGGTCGGCGGCCTTGGTGCCGCTGGGCGACAGCAGCCCGACGATGTCGGTGCGGCCACCGGCCGGGGTCGCGGCACAGTTGGCGTGCAGCACGAGGTTGAGCAGCTTGGGCACCTCGGGGTCGAGGATGTAGGCGCCGAAGTTGGCGACGTCGTTCCTGGGCTGGCTGCGGTTGAACTTGTCCTTGTCCTGGAGCGGGATGATGACCTCGTTGATCAGCGGCCAGCCGAGCCGCGACACCTGGACGAAGTTGCCGTAGTGGTCCCAGTCGCGCTCGTCGCGCAGGAACCGGACGCGCGGCCGGCTCGCCGAGGCGAAGATCCCGACCACCGACCTGGGGCTGGTGTCGCTGGCCGCCGGGCGGCTGCCCTTGCTGGCGATGTCGGTGATCGGCACCTCGATCACCAGCGACATCACGTTGATGCCGTCGGTGGTGTGCGCGCCGCCGACCCCGAGCAGATCGAACACGTGGAGGTCGACGAAGAACGGCTCGTCGCGCGGGCCGGCGAACGCGGTGACGCCGTTGCGGGTGGTCACCGCCTGCAGCGCGACCTGCTCGTAGTTGGCGAACGACCGCTTGCCGACGTTCCACGGCGCGACCGGGATGTTGTCCATGATCGTCGTGGTCTGCCCGGTGTGCTCGTTGACCTTCTCCAGCCGGTAGGTCTGGGTGACGTTGAGGTTCTGGCTCGTGATCGAGTCGACCGCCCCGGTGTTGTAGAGGAACGTCGCGCCGTTCTTGCGCTGCGACCGGAACGTCCAGCGATAGGCGACGTCGGGCACCGCGTCGCCGTCGTTGTCGATGTGGACCTCGTAGCGCGCGTTGTCGGAGAACTTGTAGAAGTTCGGGCCGGACGACGGCAGCAGCAGCGGGACGTAGTCGGCGACGATCACCAGGTTGTTCGGGTTGTTCGGGCTGATGAACGCGTAGACGTCGGTGTTGTCGACGTACTGGTCCTCCGCGATCGCGGGGGCTTCGCGGTGCGACGAGGCGAAGGCGGTGGCCGCGCCGGCCCAGAGGGCGGTGCCGGTGAGGCCGGCGATGGCGAGTGTGTTGATGAGCTTGGTCATGGCGTTGTCCTGTTCATTCCGCGCGGTAGATCGTGCCGTCCTCGGCACCGACGAGAGCGAACACACCCGCCTTGCGCGCGGTGCGCAGGCCGGCCGGGTCCGCCATATCCGGGATGGGGAGCTGGGTGACGGCGCCGGTGGCGATGTTGACCGAGGTCAGCTGCGCCGCGCCGTTCTCGTCGCGGGTCGGCATGACCGCGGTGCCGCCGCCCGCGGTCAGCGACACGCCGCCGGGCGTGCCCATCCGCAGGCTCGACATCACCTCGGTCGCCTTGCTGCCGTCGGACGGGATCGCGAACAGCACGCCCTCGCCGCTGGCGCCCTGGGCGGTGTGGTCCATCACCCACGCGACGCCCTGACTGTCGACGTGCAGGCCGGTCGGCGACACCAGCGGCGCGCCCTGGTAGACGACGCGGGCGGCGCCGCCGCCGATCGGCACCTGGAACAGCGCCGGCGTGCCGTCGTCGAGCCGGCCGGTCGCGAACAGCGACTTGCAGTCCGGCCCCATCGCGACACCGCCGGGCCGGGTCAGCCCGGTGGCGTCGAGCGCGGCCGGCTGTCCCCCCGCGGTCGAGACGGCGAGCAGCGCCCCGACATCACCGCCCATGTCCGCGACGTACAGCGTGCTGCCGTCGCACGACATCACCAGCCCCATCGGGGCCTCGAGCGGATCACCGGCGGCGAGCGGCTTCGGCGCGCTGTCCGGCTCCGACGAGACCTGGAACAGCGTGGCCTGCTTGTCCAGGTCCCACGCGGCGAAGTAGAAGGTGCGGCCGTCCGGGCTCGCGACGGCGTCGGTCGGCGATTCGAAGCCGCCGGACGAGACCCTGGTGACAGAAGTCGGTGGACGAGTAGGCAAACCGTCATCGGTGGAGTGGCATCCGATCAACGCCGCAGGCGTCGATGCGAGCACCACCAAGAGTCGTGTGGCCATGTGGCCCTCCCTGGCTGTGTGCCGAGGTACGCGCGACCTGCGAGAACGGATCGGTCGATCCCACGAGGGGCTCTGCCCCCCGCCCCGCCGGCAGAGCCGTCGGGGTCCCCACCCCCCGCCTCGCTTCGCTCGATCCCACGAGCGCGCGGAGCTCGTCGGGCGCCCACGCGAGCTCACCCGTGTTGGCGCAGACCCGTGCGATCCTGGGAGATTGCGATCGCGGGGCCGCTGGCCTGGTGGTTGCGCGCGTCGCGGACCCGTGCGCCCGCGCCCGGCCCGTCCCCCGCGATCCGGCATGGGGTGAGGACCTGCCGGCCGCCCACCCAGCGCGGCCGAGCAAGTACACTCGTCGACCGGATGGCACAGCGAGTCGAGAGCGATATCACCGTCCAGCGTTTCGAGTTCGTCGGCGACGACGCCGGCCGGCGGCTGAGGTTCCCGCGCGCCGAGTGTCGTGAGATCGAGGGCGCCGCCGGCGCGGTCGGCTACGGCGCCCGCGACTGCGTGTTCGACGATCTCGAGGGCCGGCTCGATACGCTGCGCTGGACCGCGGACGCCGCCTCGATCGGCTCGGCGTGGCTGCGCGACTCCGCCGGTCGGTTCGAGATCGCGGTCGAACGCGTCGAGATGCCGCGCGGCCTGCGCCTGGTCCGCGCCGATCGCGGCGTCGAGATCGTCGCGCCGTACGTCTCGCTGTCGGAGATGAAGCTCACGGTGCGCGGACCGTTCGGCCGCACGCCCGGGCCGGACGACCCGCCCGCGCCGCCCGCACCGCCGGCCAACCCCGGGCTGCGCCAGTCCAGGCTGCGCTTCCTCGACAGCCTGTCGGGCCGGATCTACTTCACCGTCAAGGTCGTGCTCGACCTGCCGGTGCTCGGCCACCGCTCGCTCGACCAGGACCTGCGGATTCCGATCCAGGAGGGCAGCCTCGACTACCGCGCACTGGAGGACAGCCTCAACTGGCTCGAGGGCGCGTTCCTCGACATCAAGCACGACGGCGACCGGCTCGCCCTGGTCTGGAAGGTCCCGATCGTCGGCTCGACCCGCGATCTGATCACGTGGGCGCTCGACGACGATGCCGCCGCGCTCGCCGCGTTCGGCCGGGTCCCGGTGCGCTCGCTGACCGACTTCCGGCTCGCGCGCGCCGCCCGGCCCGACGACCGCAAGCGCAAGACCCTCCAGTCGCTGTCGCTCAACGCGATCGACATCGCGCTGTCGCTGCTCGCCCCGCACTCGGTCGAGCTCGGCGGCGGCGTCATCATGTTCGGCGGCGACGACCAGCCCGGCATGGTCGACCTCAAGGTCACCGGCTCGCTCCACGACCGCGGCGAGGGCGGCCTCCAGGGCGCGATCGGCAGCATCGACACCACGATCAAGGACGTCCAGCTCGGCCCGGTCAAGATGACCGCCGACCGCCTGCACTTCGACGGCATCGACGAGCTCGAGGTCGAGTTCGACGGGTTCCGCCCGGTCCGCGCGACGCTGGTCGTCCACCGCGTGACCGCGACCAACAGCGCACTGCAGATCTCCAGTCGAACGTGAGCCAGCATCCCAAACTCGTCAGCAAGGGTCCCTGATTTGTAGTGAACGCTACTGGCCGCTCGACTGACACCTACGCGCGAGCCTCATTATTCGTCGCCACGAACTGGCGTATCTCGATCTCCGGATCTACATCTTTGCGTCATGGGGCGCCTGGAGCAGTTCGCGCAGCGAACGTTCGCCGAAACGACGGAGCGGATCACCGATGCCGGAGCCGGGTGGCGGGATCCACCCGAGATCCGGCTCGGGAAAGTGCAGGCCGACGGCCTGCTCCTGATCCACCGACCGCAGCTGCTGGAGCATCTGCCATCGCCGTGGCCCGAAGCTGGGCCCGACGAGGAAGTGATGCTCGAGCTCAAGCTCGCCGGCAACCACCTCGATCGCGAGGCGGTCGAGCGCGCCTTGCTCCGGCGACAGGCGCGGCAGGTCCAGCGAGTGGACAGCGCGCCTGAATGGCGCGGCGAAGAGTCGCTATGGCTGGTCGCCTCGAAGCTGCCGAACTGGCTGATGCAGATGCGCAGTCCGCTCCGATTTGCGTCCGGATGCTACTGGGTCGACCCCCCGTCGCATCATTTCCTGTGGATCGCAGCAAACGAGCTGCCGCTGGTGGATGAACTGATCCCGTTCCTCCTGGCCCGATCGGGGCAGGCGCTGGACGAGTTTGGTCGGTGGGTCGCGTCGCGCCAGCCGCTCGACTGGGTGATGAGCATGCTAGAATATCTTCCGATGTCGAGGCCGACGCGCCAGGAGCTACTCGAGAGGTTCGCCAAGGTCGACGATCCCGTGATCGAGGCCCGCAGACAGGAGATCCTTGAGGCGCTGCTTGCAGCCAGCCCTCAGACGCAGCAGCGGTTGATCGATCAGGGCCTCGAGAAGGGCCTGGAAACGGGTCTCAAGAAGGGCCTCGAGACGGGCCGGCTGGAGGGCCAGTTGACCGAGGCGCGGAAGGCGCTGCGCCGCGTGCTCGCGGGCCGGCAGCTCACGCCGAGCCCGGCGGACAGTACGCGGATCGAAGCCTGCTCCGACCTCGCGACCCTGGAGCGCTGGCACGACCAGGCCGTCACGGCGCGGAGCGCGGCCGACGCGCTCCGACAATAGCCGGCGCGGTCAGCGCTCCGCGGCCGGGCCGACCATGGCCTCGGGGCGGACCCAGCGGTCGAAGTCGTCGCCGGTGACGTAGCCCAGGGCGATCGCGGCGTCGCGCAGCAGCGTGCCGTGAGCGTGGGCGTGCTTGGCGACCTGGGCGGCCTTGTCGTAGCCGATGTGCGGAGCGAGCGCGGTGACCAGCATCAGGCTGCCGTGCAGCTTGCGGTCGATCTCGGCGCGATCGGGCTCGAGGCCGCGCACGCAGTGGGCGTCGAACGAGGCGCAGGCGTCGCCGAGCAGGCGGATCGATTGCAGGACGTTGTGGGCGATCAGCGGCTTGTAGACGTTGAGCTCGAAGTTGCCGCTCGCACCGCCGATCGCGATCGCGACGTCGTTGCCGAGGACCTGGGCGCACACCATGGTCATCGCCTCGCACTGGGTCGGGTTGACCTTGCCGGGCATGATCGAGCTGCCGGGCTCGTTCTCGGGGATCCGGAGCTCGCCCAGGCCGCTGCGCGGGCCGCTGGCGAGCCAGCGCACGTCGTTGGCGATCTTGGTGAGCGCGGTGGCGAGCTGCTTGAGCGCGCCGTGCAGGCCGACCAGGGCATCGTGGCCGGCGAGCGCGGCGAACTTGTTGGGCGCGGTGACCAGCGGCAGGCCGGTGAGCTCGGCGAGCCGGGCGGCGACGCGGACGGCGAAGGCCGGGTGGGTGTTGAGGCCGGTGCCGACGGCGGTGCCGCCGAGCGCGAGCTCGTGGACGGCGGGCAGCGCGGCGCGGATCGCAGCGGTGGCGAGATCGAGCTGGGCGACCCAGCCGCTGATCTCCTGGCCCAGCGTGAGCGGGGTGGCGTCCTGCAGGTGAGTGCGGCCGATCTTGACGATGTCGGCGAACGCCCGCGCCTTGCCGGCGAGGGTGTCGCGCAGGGCGGCGAGCGCGGGTAGCAGGTGGCGGCTGGTACGCTCGGCGGCGGCGATGTGCATCGCGGTCGGGAACACATCGTTGGAGCTCTGCGACCGGTTGACGTCGTCGTTGGGGTGGATCGAGCGCTCGCGGCCCCGGCCGCCGCCGGTGAGCTCGCTGGCGCGGTTGGCGATGACCTCGTTGACGTTCATGTGGGTCTGGGTGCCGCTGCCGGTCTGCCACACGGCGAGCGGGAACTCGCCGTCGTGGTCGCCGCGCAGGATCTCGTCGGCCGCGGCGGCGATCGCCTGGGCCGTGGCCTCGGGCAACAGGCCGAGCTCGCGGTTGATCTGCGCCGACGCCTTCTTGATCAGCGCGAGCGCGTGGATCAGCTCGCGCGGCATGCGCTCGGTGCCGATCCGGAAGTGGTGGAGCGAGCGCTCGGTCTGAGCGCCCCAGTAGCGCGCGGCATCGACCTCGATCGGGCCCATGCTGTCGGTCTCGGTGCGAGTGGCCATGCCAGCTCTTACCACCCGCGCGATGGCCCAGCGAATGACGCCGGATCTAGGGGTTAGACATCGTTGTCACGCGAGTGGGTCGCGCGACCGCCGCGGGCGCGCAGCCGCTCGGCGCGGGTCCCCGCGTCGGCGAACGTCGGGTCGCGCTTGAGCACCATCTCGAAGAAGTACAGCGCCTCGGAGTCGTCGCCGATCGCCTCGTAGGTGATGCCGATCTCGTAGTACAGGCTCTGGCGCTCGCGCTCGGTCGGCTCGGCGTGCAGGCCCTGCTTGAACTGGTGGACCGCCTCGGACGGGTTGCCCTGCTCGCGCAGGCACATGCCGATCATGACGCGGCAGCCGACCTCGCGGCCCGGCGCGCGCAGCGCCTGCTCGAACGCCTTGATCGCGTCGTCGTACAGCGCCATCTCCTTGTAGGCCAGGCCGAGGTCGTAGTGGGTGTCGACGTCGCCCTCGTCGACGGGCTTCTCGAGCATCACGGTGGGCTGGCGCTTGCGCGGGGTCTGGATCGGCTGCGAGTTGGCGTCGAGCTCGACCAGCTCCTCGGGGCCCATCTCCTCGATCTCGTCGAGGTCGAGCGCATCGGTGCCGCCCGGCGCGGGCGGGTGGCCGCCGGAGCCGACGTCGAGCGCGACCTCGCCGCCGGCAGCGAGCGCCTCGACCTCGCGCAGCTTGGCGAGCACCAGGCGGTGACCGGGGACCCGGATCAAGAGGGTGTTGAGCAGGTCGATCGCCTCGCCGAACATCCGCTGGCTGGCGTAGAACTCGGCCTCGTCGAGATCGTCCTCCAGGCTGGTGTCGGCGCGCGGGCCGCCGGGCGCCGGCGCCTCCGCCGGGGGCTCACCGAGCGACGTGTCCGGGCCGAACGACATCGGCGTGTCGGCGCCGAACGCCGGCGACTGCGTGCTCGCGGTCGACTCGCCGAACGCCGCCTCGGTGCTGGCGGTCGGCTCGCTGAACGACCCGACGTTCTGGGCGACGGTCGGCTCGCCGCCGAACGTCCCCGGGGTCTGGGGCGCCTCGGTGCCGTACGGGTCGTAGCCGCCGGAGATCGGGAGGCCGTCGTCGGCGAGCTCGTCGTACGCGCCGGTGTCGCTCGCGCCCGCCGCGTGCGGCAGGTCGGTCTCCTCGAACCCGCTGACGTAGATCGCGTCGGTGCCGCCCGGCTCCATCGCGTGGCCGACCGCGGCGACCTGGTTGCTCGACCGCGGCACCGCGGCGTCGAACGCGCGCGCCTCGTCGGGGTCGAACGGCAGGTCGTCGGCGACGTCGTCGGCGATCTCGTCGGCGACCGGGCCGGGCTTGCCGCGCGCGAGCTCGCGGGCGACCTGGCGATCGATGTCGTCGCCGAGCTCGATGTCGTCGAGCTGGGCGTCGAGCGCGCGGGCGTCCTCAAGCGACTCCGCCCAGCGCGGCCGGTCACCGATCCCCGGGCTGCGATCGAGGCGGCCCCCGGGGCGGCCATCGTGCGGTCCATCGACCTCGTCGCCGTGCGACGAGGCGAGCGCCTCGACGATCTCGGGCGACATCTGGCGGGTCGCCTGCGACGGCGACGGCTCGAAGTCGAGCTCGAAGCTGTCGGCGTCCTGCGGGTAGCCGCCGTTGGGGCGGCGGGGCGGCCGGCCCGGCGCCGGGCTGCCATGCGCCATCGCGCCGATCAGCTCGTCGGGATCGAACTCGTCGATCGAGTCGCGGCTCGCCGCCCGGCCGGCATCGTGGGCCGGCTCGCGGCCCGGGCCCCGGCTCGCGGCGCGCGGCCGGCCGCCGGCACCCAGCCCGTGCGGCGCATCGAGATCGTCGAACTCGTTGTCGGCGAGCGCGAGCGCGCCGTAGTCGGGCGACACCTCGATGTCGGCGCTCGCCGACGACATCCGCGCGATCCGCAGCCGGAACTTGCGCGCAAGGTCATACGCGCCGGTGTGGGTGCCCGACAGCGACAGCAGCTCCTGGAGGTAGAGCTCGGCGCGGTCGGGATCGCTCGGCGCGGTCAGCTCGGCGAGCCGCATCAGCTCGGCCTCGGCCTCGGCCTCGCGGTTCTGCGACAGGAAGATGTCCTTGAGCCGCTCGCGGGCCTCGACGTTGTCGGCGTCGAGCGTGAACACCCGGCGCAGGTGATCGATCGCCTTCTGGTGCAGGCCGTACCTCACGTAGACGTCGGTCTCGGCGAGGATCTTCTGGATCTCCTCGGCGTGGCGCTCGCCGGCGGCCGACATCGACCGCGGATCGGGCGGCGGCTCCATGTCGGCGGAGAAGTCGGAGTCGTCGTACTCGGGCAGCGCGAAGTCGATGCCGGACAGCGACTGCTCGTCGATCAGCGGCATCGAGCCGGTCATCCGCGCCGACGCCGGCTCGTACGGCGGCATGTCGCCGGTCAGGTTGAACCGCGCGTCGCCCGCCTGGGCGCGGACCTGCGCCGGCAACGACGTGGTCGCGCGCGGCACCGGCGACTGCGACGGCCGCGCGCCGGCCTGCGCCGACGGGCCGAGGAACGCGATCGCGTCGGGATCGCCGGGAAGCAGCTCGAGGATCCTGCGGAACACGTCGCCGGCGAGCTCCTTGTGCTTGTTCTCGAGGTGGATCCGCGCGAGCTCCTTGAGCACGCTGGCGGTCTTGGCCTTCTGGTCGAGCGCCTGGAACGCCTGGGCGAGCAGGCCGAGGGTCTCGACGTCGCGCGGATCGGCCTTGAAGCAGGCCTGGAGCTTCTGCAGCGCGCGCCGCGGATCGTTGCGCCGCAGGTACAGCCCGGCGAGCTCGCGGTTGAGCGCCTGGTTGGCCGGCTTGTGCCACAGCAGGCGCTCGGCGACCTTGAGGAAGTCGTCCTGGCGGCCCTGGCGGCGCAGCTGCTCGCACGCGAGCTGGAACTCGGTCGCCGCGTCGTCGACCAGGCCCTCCTTGGAGTACAGCTCGGCGAGCTTGATCCGGGTCGCGATGTTCTCGGGGTCGATGTCGACCAGCTTCTTGACCGCGGCCAGCGCCTCCTTGGTGTTGCCCTCGCGGTGGAAGTGCGCGGCGACCGACTCGAAGTGCTGCATCGCCTCGGGCATCATGCGGAGCTCGCGGTAGAGCTCGGCGAGCTTCAAGATCACGTCGACCAGGCGAGGATCGAGCTTGACGATCTGCTTGTAGACCGCGACGGATTTATGCAGGAAGCCCTGGTCGTGATAGAACCGCGCGACCTTGAGGTAGGTCTCGATCGCGTCCTGCTTGGCGCCCTTCTTGGCGTAGAGGTCGCCGATCTTGAGCCAGACCCGGACGTCCTTGGGGTCCTCGTGGACGATGCGGAGGTACTCCTTGACCGCCTTGTCGATCTGGCCCTTGTCGACAAACTTGCGCGCCGCATCCATGACCTTTTCTTTGTTAAAGGCCACGGCCCTCCACACCCTCCCGGTGCGAAGCATCACACCAACGTGCTTGCACGCGGGCCATCGGTCGACGGCAGTATGCCCCGCGCATCGCTCAAAGGGTACGGCCTTGCCCGAGGAAGGGTCAAGGAAATCCACGAGCGAATCCCGGGCGTTACCCGACCAGGTTCCTCACATCTGATCACTGGTCGGCGCGCTCCTTCGCACGGGCCGATCCCCGGCGCGCGTTCAACTGTCAGGGCGCTGACGCCCTCTCCGCGAGCAGTCGTCCGACGAAGCCGGTGTCGAACTCGCCGCGGATGAACTCCGGGTTGTTGATGATCCGTCGCAAGAACGGGATGTTGGTCCGAATCCCCTCGATGACCATCTCGTCGAGGCAGCGCCGTGCGCGCCGGAGCGCGGCCATGCGGTCGACGTCGTGGACGATCACCTTCGCGAGCAGCGAGTCGTAGTTCGGAGGCACCAGGTAGCCCGCGTACACGTGCGTATCTACACGCACACCGAGGCCCCCCGGCATGTGAAGCGCGCTGATCTTGCCCGGCGACGGCGCGAACGTGTTCGGATCCTCGGCGTTGATCCGCAGCTCGATCGCGTGCCCCCACGCACGGCGCTCGTCGGTGAATGACAGCGGCTCACCCGCGGCGATCCGGATCTGCTCGCGCACCAGGTCGATGCCGGTGACCAGCTCGGTGACCGGGTGCTCGACCTGGAGCCGGGTGTTCATCTCCATGAAGTAGAACTGGCCATCGGCGTCGAGCAGGTACTCCATCGTGCCGACGTTGGTGTAGCCGATCGCCGCGATCGCGCGGACCGACGCAGCGGTCAGCTTGGCGCGGGTCGCCTCGGGCAGCGCGGCCGACGGCGACTCCTCGAGCACCTTCTGGTGGCGGCGCTGGATCGAGCACTCGCGCTCGCCGAGGTGGGTGTAGTGGCCGTGCTTGTCGGCGACGACCTGGATCTCGATGTGGCGCGGCCTGGCGCAGTACCGCTCCATGTACATCTCGGGGTTGCCGAACGCGGCCTGGGCCTCGGTGCGGCCCATCGCCCAGGCCTCGACCAGCTTGTCCTTGTCCCAGACGATCTTCATGCCGCGGCCACCGCCGCCGGCCGCCGCCTTGAGGATCACCGGCAGGCCGATCCGCTCGGCGGCCTCGATCAGCTGGACCTCGTCGTGCAGCCCCGACGAGCCGGGCAGCGTCGGGACGCCGGCCTCGGCCATCGCCGCGCGCGCGCGGATCTTGTCGCCCATCAGGCGCATCGCGTCGGCCGGCGGGCCGATCCAGGTCAGCCCGCACTTGCGGCAGACCTCGGCGAAGTCGGCGTTCTCCGACAGGAAGCCGTAGCCCGGGTGGACCGCGTCGGCGCCGGTGACCTCGGCGGCGGAGATGATCATCGGCACGTTGAGGTAGCTCTGGCGCGACGGCGGCGGGCCGATGCACACCGCCTGGTCGGCGAACTTGACGTGGAGCGCGTCGGCGTCGGCGGTCGAGTACACCGCGACCGACGCCAGGCCCATCTCGCGGCACGCCCGGATCACGCGCAGCGCGATCTCGCCTCGGTTGGCGATCAGTACCTTCTTGAACATCGGCGGCTCCGGCCTCCACGTCACGGGGCGATCTTGAACAGCGGCTGGCCGTACTCGACCGGCGCGCCGTTCTCGACAAGGATTCCGACGATCGTGCCGGCGACGTCGGCCTCGATCTCGTTCATCAGCTTCATCGCCTCGACGATGCACAGCACCTGGCCCTTGTCGACCTTGTCGTGCAGCGACACGTAGTTCGGCGAGTCGGGGTTGGGCCGGCGGTAGAACGTGCCGACGAACGGCGAGGTCACCACGTGGTGGTTGTCGCGCACGGCGGGCTCGGCCGGTGCGCCGGCCGGCGCTCCGGCGTGCGGCGCGGCCGGCGCGCTCGCGACCGGCAGCGGCGCCGCGTGCGCGACGTGCACCGAGGCGGCGGGGGCGCCACCGCGCCGCACCGTCAGCGTGAGCTCCTTGGTATCGAGGATCAGCTCGGACAGGTTGTGCTCGGTGACGATCTCCGCGAGCCCGCGCGCGATCGCGACGAACGGCGGTCCGGCGTCAGCCGGTTCGGGTCGGCGGTCTTCGGCTCTGGGTTTTCCGCGAGATGCCATCGCGAGTGGAAGCTTCCACGTGGCACAGGGCCGCGTCCAGTCCCAGGTAGTAGCTTTGTGCACCGAAGCCGCAGATCTGGCCGATGCACTTGGCAGCGGTCAGCGAGCCATGGCGAAACGGCTCGCGCGCGTGCAGGTTCGACAGGTGGACCTCGACCGCGGGCAGCGCGACCGCGTCGAGCGCGTCGCGGATCGCCACCGAGGTATGGGTGTAACCGCCGGGGTTGATCAGGATCGCGTCGGCCCAGCCCCGCGCGCGCTGGATCAGCTCGACGAGCTCGCCCTCGAGGTTGCTCTGCGCGCAGCGGACCTCGGCGCGGCGGGCCGCCGCGCGGCGGGCGAGCTCGGCGTCGATCTCGGCCAGCGTCGTCGAGCCGTACACCGCCGGATCGCGGGTCCCGAGCAGGTTGAGGTTGGGGCCGTGCAGGACGCGGATCCGCAGCGGGCGCGGCGCGTCGGCCGCGGGCTTGCCCGGCGGCCGTCCGGATCGTCCGGATCGTCCGGATCCGGCCATCAGACCGGTCTCAGAGTTGCGCGACCAGCGCGGGATGCGCCAGCCGGGCCAGGTAGCGCGCCTTGCCGAAGTTGCCCTCGGGCGCCATCACGATCGCGATGAAGTACTGCGGCGACAGCATCCGGCACACCAGGAGCAGCCGCTGCGCCTTGACCGAGAGCTCCTCCAGGCTGCCCACTGCCAGGCTGTCCCCCGCCTTGCGGACCTGGGTCAGGATGAACGAGAACTCCATGGCGACGGTGTTGACATCGACGCGGTCGTCGAGCTTGACGTAGCTCTCGACGGAGATGCCGTCGAGGCCCATGACCACCGCGGCGATTCCGCCCTCGATGTTGTCGACCACCTTCTTGAGCGTTTCAGCGAACAAGTTCCACCTTTGGCGGCACGGTACTAGACCTGCTCGTCTGGATCGATAGCCCGGGACCGCAATCGCAGCGCCGGGGCGCGATCCACCGCCGCAGAGCGTGCGGCCCGATCACATCCCGGTGCCGACGGCCGGGCACACCCGCGCAGTGCTGGGGTCCTCGCAGCAGTCGATGACGAAGTCCTGGCCGGGATAGCAGACGTTCCCGGGGTGCGGCACGAAGCTGCTCGGGATCGTCGAGCACGGCCCCTTGTCGACGATCAGGTTCTGGTTGCCGAGCGTCACCGAGTAATGGAACGCCTGGCTCGACACGTTGCCGCCGGCCAGGTCGCCTGCGATGGTGAACGTCGCGTCGACGACCGTCGAGCTGAACGCGGCCATCGTCTTCAGCTCGGTGGCCACCCCGGCCGGGATCAGCTCGAACCCGACATCCGCGATGCTGCCGTTGGGCGGCAGCGACGTCGAGATCGGTGCCATGAAGTGCAGCAGGCCCTTGCTCTGCAGATCGGAGATCTGGGCGCTGAACGTCGCGGCGTCGGGGAACGTGAGGTCGACGTTGGCTCCGCGGAGGAAGATCGTCCGCACGTCGTCCTGGCCGGTATCGGCGGTGATCCGGCTCTTGACCTGCGCGACGATCTGATAGCCAAAGCCGGAGGTCACGTCGAGCGCGCCGTGCACGAGCCCGGCCTCGTCACCCGACGCGGTGAACGTGCACACGCCGCCGGTGGCCAGCGCGGGGGGCGCAACGGCCTTGACCACGAGGAGGCTCTCGTCTCCGCCGTTGGCGGCGCAGCCGCCGAGGGCCGCGACAAGCCCGACGAGGCCGGCGATCTCGGGGATCCTGAACGTGGCGATCTGGCGCTGCATGATTCCTCCGTCGTCGATCGTATCAAGCGCCCGGATCGGGACGCAAAATTGTTCTCAGCTCGGGGAGCGCGAGGTCGACCGGCTCACACGCCCCGACGTCGCGGATCACGAGGAACCGGAGGCTCGTGCCGATCCGCTTCTTGTCGACCTGGATCCGGGCCAGCACGTCGTCGGTCAGGTAGGGATCGAGGTCGCCCGGCAGGCCGCTCGCGCGCAGCGCCGCGACCACCTCGTGCTCGAGGTCGCGGCGGGTGCCGCACACCGCGGCCGAAACCCGGCACGCCGCGATCAGGCCCAGCCCGACCGCCTCGCCGTGCAGCATGCCGGTCGCCGACTCGATCGCGTGGCCGACGGTGTGGCCGAGGTTGAGCAGCGCGCGGTGGCCCGTGCGCTCGCGCTCGTCGCGGCCGACGACCGCGGCCTTGTACGCGATCGCGCGCTCGATCACGGCCCGCAGCTCGGGCGGCGGCGGCGTGGCGTCGGGGCCCGCCGCCCAGCCCGCGCAGGTCACGACCGAGGTCCACAGCTCGGGGCCGTCGAGCAGCGCGTACTTCCACAGCTCGCCGAACCCGGCGCGGCGCTCGCGGCCGGGCAGCGTCACCAGGGCCTCGAGCGCGCACGCGACCAGCCGCGGCTGGTGGAACGCGCCGAGCAAGTTCTTGCCGGCCGGCAGGTCGACCGCGGTCTTGCCGCCGAGCGCGGCGTCGGTCATCGCGACGATGGTGGTCGGGACCTGGATCACCGCGATCCCGCGGTACAGCGTGGCCGCGACGAAGCCGGCGAGATCGCCGACCACGCCGCCGCCGAGCGCGAGGATCGCCGAGCCGCGGTCGAGGCCGGCCGCGACCAGCTGGTGGCAGACCTGCTCGTAGGTCGCCAGCGTCTTGTGGGCCTCACCGGGCGGGATCATGACCAGCTCGGGCGCGCCGTGCGCGCCGCCGGCGATCGCCGCGGTCACCGGCGCGAGCCAGTGCCGGGCCACGCTGGTGTCGGTGACGATCGCCAGCCGGGTCGCGTCGGCGAGCGCGGCGCGCAGCATCGCAGCGTCGATCCGCTCGCTGACGTTGATCGGGTAGCTGCGGTCGCCGAGCGCGACCAGCGTGACGCCGGACTGCGGCGATCGCCGCCATGCGCGCTCGACCGCGCACACCGCCTCGGCGACCTCGGCCACCGTGCGGCCGGTGGTGTCGACCACGGCGTGCGCGCGGCGGTACACCGGCGCCCGCCGGGCCCACAGCGCGCGCGCCGCGCCGATCAGCGGCCGCTCCGCCCCGGGTCGCGCCGCGCGCTCGGCGGCCGCCCGGGCTTCGGCGTCGGCGGCATCGACCCCGAGCGCGACGACCAGGCCGGCCGCGCGCATCCGCGCCAGGTTGTCGCCGTACGCCGCCGCGCCGCCGCCGGTCGCGATCACGGCGCCGTCGCCGGTCGCGATCGCGCGGGTCAGCGCCTGGGCCTCGCGGCGCCGGAACTCGGGCTCGTCGCGCGCGACCAGGCTGGCGACCGGGGTGCCGGCCGCCGCGATCACGTCGTCGAGATCGACGAACCGCCGGCCGGTGGCCGACGCGATCGCCCGGCCGACCGAGGTCTTGCCCGCGGCCATGAAGCCGATCAGGAACAGCGGCGCCACGACCTGCGTACTATGACTCACTTGCAGCGCAGCAGCGCGCGGTTCGTGATCTTGGGCGTGATGAACACCAGCAGCTCGGTGCGATCGTCCTGCTCGCGGCGGTTCTTGAACAGCCAGCCGAGCACCGGCAGGTCGCCGAGCAAGGGAACTTTCTTGTAGGTCAATGAGGTATTGCGGGTGTAGATGCCGCCGAGCACGCTGGTCTCGCCGTCGGCGACCAGCATCGACGTGCGGGCCTCGCGGCGCTGGATCGTCGGATCGCCGCGCGCGCCGGTGTTGCTGAAGTCGGGCGCGTTCTTGGTGACCAGCAGGTTCATCGAGATCAGGCAGTCGTTCTGCGCCACCGTCGGGGTGACGTCGAGCCGGAGGTCGGCCTGGACGAACTGGGTCTGGGTCCCGGTCGCCGACACCGTCGAGATCGGGATCGACACGCCGGACGCGATGCTCGCCAGCTTGTTGTTGAGCACGGTGACCTTGGGCGCCGAGATGATCCGGACCGAGCCGGTGTCCTCGAGCGCCGACAGCCGGAGGTTGATGTTGAGGTTGCCGGCGACCGAGCCGAGCGTCAGGCCGAGCGCGCCGCCCTCGCCGGTGCCGGTCGCCGCCGGCAGGTTGACCGCGAAGTCCGACGGCGACGCGACGCCGGCGCTCGGGGTCTGCCCGTCGGTGTTGGCGCCGGTGACCGCGACCGACGACGGAAACAGCAGGCCGGTCGCGTTGCCGCCGGCGACGCCGGCCGCCGCGCTGCCGCCCCACTGGATGCCGAGCTGGCGCAGGAACGTCGAGTTGGCCTCGACGATGCGGGCCTCGATCGAGATCTGCGGGGTCTGGGTGTCGAGCTGCACCGCGAGCCGCGCGATCTGCGCGCGGTTGCCCGCGACGTCGGTGACGATCAGCTGGTTGGTGCGCTCGTCGACCGCGATCTTGCCGTGCGGCGACAGCATGGGCTCGAGCTTGGGCCTCAGATCGGTGGCCGCGGCGAAGTTGAGCGGGATCAGCTGGGGCTGCGGCGCCTCGGCCTTGAACGCGGCCTCGCGCCGCTTGGCCTCGTCCTCGTCCTCGGTGTCGAGCTCCTTGCGCGACGCGATCCGGTAGATGTTGCCCTCGCGGCGGTACCACAGCTGGTGCGACGACAGGATCACGTCGAGCGCCTGGTCCCACGGCACGCGCTTGAGATCGAGCGTGACCGTGGCGTTGATCGTGTCGGGCACCACGATGCTGACCTTGCCGACGTCGGCGATCAGCCGGAGCAGGTCGTGGATCGGGGCGTCCTTGAAGTGCAGGTCCATCGGCTGGCCGTGGTAGACCCGGCGCCGGCTGCCCTGCGGCGGCAGCTGCGCGACCGACTGCTGCGCGATCGGCGTCGACGCCGCGCCGAAGCCGCCGACCGGGGCGCCGGCCTGGGCGAGCCCGGGGCGGACGGTGACCGGGCGCTTTGCGATGTCGGCGCCGACGAAGTGCCAGCGGATCAGCCCGGGCTCGCGGTCGAAGCTCGGGGTCGCCGGCGACGCCAGCTCGGCGACCACCCGGACCCGGCCGGGCGTGCGGCGATCGCGGAACGACGACACCGCGCGGACCGGGCCGCCGAACCGGCTGACGTCGAGCTTGCGCTCCAGCTTCGCGGCGAGCTCGGCGTGATCGACGATCAGCTCGGCCGCGGTCCGGGTGACCTCGCCGACCGTGACGGTCGCGGTGCCGTCGATCGCGATCGCGACGTGGCCGGTGACGTCGTCGCCGGTGAACGCGATGTCGCGGACCTGGGCCGGCGGGCCGGCCGGTGCGCCGGGCGACGCGGACGACGCCGGCGCCGGGGCGCGGGGCGCGGCCGGCGCGGAGGTCGCGGAGGTCGCGGCGGCGAGCACCACCGGTGCGACGGGCGACGCGGCCGGCGCGGGGGCGCGGGGCGCGGAGGTCGCGGCGGCGAGCACCACCGGCGCGCGGAGCTCGGCCACCGCGGGGAGCTTCGTCGCGGCCGGTGCGGCCGGTGCGGCCGGTGCCGCCGCGGCGCGCCGGGCCGTGGCCGCCGCGCCGCGGGTCTGGAGCTGGGCGAGCGCCTGCTCCTCGGAGATGCGCAGCTCGGCGAGCCGGGCGCGCCGGGCCTCCTCGCGCTGCGCGGCGTCGTGCGCCTGGCTGGCGGCGAGCCGCAGCCGGTCGGCCTCGGCCTGCTGCGCGGCGACCGCCTTGCGGCGATCGGCGAGCTCGAGCTCTGCGCGCTTGCGCTCGTCGGCGAGCCGGCTGGCCTCGGCGCGGGCCCGGGCGAGCTCGGCCGCGGTCGCCTGGCGCGCCTGGGCCGCGGCAGCCGTTGCCTCGGCCTGGGCCTGCGCGCGGGCCTCGGCCTTGCTGCGCGTCTCGAGCTCGGCCGCGGCCTGCTCGGCGGCGGCGCGGCGCTGGGACAGCTCGGCGAGCCCGACCTCGGCGTCGTGCCGGGCGCCGAGCGCGGTGCGCGCCGCGGCCTCGGCGACCTGGCGCTGGTGCTCGGCGGCATCGGCCGCGGTCCGCGCGGTCCGCGCGGCCTGCTCCGCCGC
>DATAPF010000530.1:0-13036 GCA_036265355.1 Kofleriaceae bacterium
GCAGATCACCGAGGATCCGTGGAGCCGCGCCGCCGAGAAGTACGTCCCGGGCACGGTCGTCCGCGGCAAGGTGGTCTCGCTCAAGGACTACGGCGCGTTCATCGAGCTCGAGGAGGGCATCGAGGGACTGGTCCACATCTCCGAGATGTCGTGGACCCGGCGGGTCAAGCACCCGTCGAAGATGGTCGCGGTCGGCGACATGGTCGAGGCGGTCGTGCTCGACGTCGACGTCAAGCAGAACCGGATCTCGCTCGGCATGAAGCAGCTCGAGCCCAACCCGTACGAGCAGCTGACCGAGAAGTACCCGCCGGGCACCGTGGTCAAGGGCCACGTCCGCAACATCGCGGACTTCGGCATCTTCGTGGAAATCGAAGAAGGCATTGACGGCCTCGTTCACATCAGCGACATGAGCTGGACCCAGCGCGTGAAGCATCCGAGCGAGTTGTTCCAGAAGGGTGACGAGGTCGAGGCGGTGCTGCTCAACATCGACACCGGCGACGGCGACAAGCCGAAGATCTCGCTCGGCATCAAGCAGCTGGTCCCCGATCCGTGGGACCGGATCCCGTACGACTACCCGGCCGGCAAGATCGTCGACGGCAAGGTGCTCAAGGTGCTCGACTTCGGCGCGTTCGTCGAGCTCGAGAAGGGCATCGAGGGCCTGGTCCACGTGTCCGAGATCAGCGAGGACCACGTCGAGGATCCGCGCACCGTGCTGCAGCCCGGGACGGTGGTGAAGGTCCAGGTGCTCCACGCCGACGGCGCCGAGCGCAAGATCGGCCTGTCGATCAAGGGCGCCGCGCGCGCCAAGGACGCGGCCGAGGCCCAGGGCTTCAACTCGTCGAACGCCGGCGGCGCCACGCTGGGCGACAAGTTCCGCGGCAAGCTCGACAAGCTCAAGCCGCGCGAGCAGCCGTAGCCGCGCGACCGCGTCTGCGCGTTCTGCGATTCCGGCGAGCCGCCCGTTGCCGCGGGCGGCGTGTTGGCGCTCGTCGTTCCGGCAGCGGTGTACATTGCGGCCGTGATCCGCTGGCTGCGCTTCCTCGCCACCGCGACGGTGGTCTTGTCGATGATCGGCCTCGGCGTGGTCGCCGGCCTGTTCCTGGTGGCCAACGACGGCTGGATCCCGGTGACGACGCCGCCCAAGCTCACCGCCATCCTCGGCGATCGCGTGCACGAGATCTGGCTGCCGGCGCTGATCGGCGGCTGGTTCGCCAGCGCCGTGCTGCTCGGCGCGCTGGTGCTGACCACGCTGTTCGCGATCTGGCGGCGGCGGCAGTACGAGTCGCTGGTCGACCGGCTCGAGCGCGAGCTCGCCCGGCTGCGCAACCTGCCGTTCGAGGAGCCCGCGCCGCTGGAGGACCTGCCGGAGCTGCCGAGCACCGAGGCCGCGCGCGTGATGCACGCGATCGAGGACGAGGACCGCGACGCGCCGTAGCGGTGGCGCGGCGAGGCGAACCAGCTGCCCACCGAGCGAGGCTGCCATGGAGATCAACGGAATCGCCCACACCATCCTGACCGTCCGCGACATGGCGGTCTCCCGGCCGTTCTACCAGGCGCTGCTGGCGCACCTCGGGCTGACGGAGATCGTCAACGCCGGCGCGTATCTCTACTACGTCGGGGGCCGCACCGCCGTGGGCATCCGGCCGACGGCGCCGTCGGTCGCACAGCACCGCTTCGATCAGGAGCGCTGCGGCCTGCACCACCTGTGCTTCCGTGCGCGCAGCCGCGAGGACGTGGACTCGGTGTTCGCGGCGGTCACCCGGCTCGGCGCGAAGGTCGTGCATCCGCCGGAGGACGGCCCGTGGGTGCCGGGCTATTACTCGGTGCTGTTCGAGGATCCCGACGGGATCCGGCTCGAGGTCAACCACGTGCCGGGCAAGGGCGTGTTCGACCCGGGCGTCCAGCGCAGCGACGGGTGAGGCGCTCGAGCCGATCTCCGTTGCGCGGGTAGGCAGCCGCGAATGACGGATCAGCCATGGGATCCGGGCGACTGGCGGCGCGGGCTCTGCGAGAGGCGCGCGGTGTGCGCCAGCGGGACGAGTTGCGGCGCGCATGGGGTGGAGCATGCTTTCAGGGTGAGAGTTGCTCTGTCAGCGGTCCTGCTCGGCGGCGTCGCGGCCGTGGTCCCGGCGGCTTCCGCCCAGCCGGCTCCCGGAAAGTCGGCGGCGCCGCCGCAGCTGTGGATCGGCGTGTTCGATCCGAAGCTGCCGGCCCATCCGCCGTGGGACAACGCCAAGCTGACGCCGGTGGCGCACGGGGGCGCGGTGCGCGTGCTGGCGCCGGATCGCGGGCCCGCGGCGAGCGGCGATGTGGTGGTGGCGCACCCGCTGCTCGGCAAGAGCGCGGCCGGCAAGGTCGACAAGGGCGCGGTGGTGCTCGGCGAGTTCGCGTTCGATCAGCGCGACGGCGATGACGGGGTGATCGTGCTGCCGGGCGGTACGCCGGTGGCGTTCGTGGCGGCGAGCAAGGCGGACGTCGCGGCGGTCCGGGGCACGCTGGTCCACAGCGAGGCGCTGGCCGGGGTCCGCCGCGCGCTCGACGGGCTGGAGCTCGGGGCGATCGACATCGACGGCGATGGCAAGGCCGACGTGATCGCGACCTACGGCTGCACGACGTGGTTCGACGGCGCGTGCCAGTCGCGCGGACAGTTCGTGCTGGTCCGGCGCGGCGGGCGCTGGACGATCGTCGAGTAGCCGCCGCCACCGGCGGGTCGAGGCCGCGCGACTTGAGGTAGAGTCGCCGCGAATGGGTGCAGCGCTGGTGTTGCTGCTCGTCGCGCTCGGCGCGCTGGCCGCGGGCGTGCTGATCGGCCGCTACTACGTGCCCGACGACCGGCAGCTGCGACGCACCGCGCGCCACAGCCGCGCCTACATGCGCGCGCTGAACCAGCTGATCGCGCGCGATCACGAGGCGGTGATCGCCGAGCTGCGCGCGGTGGTCGAGGAGAACGTCGAGGACACCGAGCCGTACTTCGCGCTCGGCGGACTGTTCCGCAGCCGCGGCGAGCACGAGCGCGCGATCCGCGTGCACCAGGCGCTGGCGGTGCGCGAGCGCGACCGGAAGAAGCTCCGGCACCGCGCGCTGTACGAGCTCGGCCTCGACTTCCGCGCCGCGGGGATGCCGCGGCGGGCGACGCGCGCGATGGAGAAGGTGCTGGCCGAGGAGCCGGCCCACGAGGGCGCGCTGCGCGCGCTCGCCGGGCTGTACGAGGAGCAGGCGCGGTTTCACGAGGCAGCGGAGATGTGGCAGCGGCTCGGCCGCCGGCGCGGCGAGGACCTCAGCCAGCGCGAGCACCATCTGCTGGTCGCGGCGGCGCAGACCGCGCTCGGCCGCGGCGACCTCGACTCCGCCGGGCAGCTGCTCAAGGCGGCGCAGAAGCACGCCGAGTCGGCGCACCTGTTCACGGCCGCCGCCGAGCTCGCCGCGACGCGCGGCAACCACCGCGGCGCGAAGGAGCGGCTCGTGCAGGCGCTGACCGCGGATCCCGGCCTGGCGCCGCACCTGCTGCCGGGGCTGATCGCGGCCGAGCAGGCGCTCGCGGCGCAGGAGTGGGCCGGCCACAAGCGGCGCGACCGGGACGAGGACGATCTGGAGGAGGAGCCTGTCGCGGCGCAGCTGCCATCGCCCGTGCGCGCGGCGCTGCCGGCGGCGACCGGTGGGGCCGCCGGCGGACCCGATGCCGGCTCCGGGGCTGCCGAGCCACGCGGCGGCGATCCGGCGGCTGCGGGGAACGCGAGCGCCCTGGTCTCGCTGTCCCCGTCGGGGCTCGCGGGCGCGCTGGCGGTGGCCACACCGGGTGCGCTGGTGCCGGCGGAGCCCGAGGTGCCGCGGCTGATCCGGACGACCGATGGCGTGCCGCTGGTGCCGGAGCAGCGGCCGGCCGCGTCGATCGTGGAGCGCGTGCTCGCCGTGCTCGCCGAGATCGAGGCGCAGTCCGCGCCGCGGCTGGAGCTGGCGCTGATCCGCGCCCAGCTGGTGCCGCCGACCGACACGGCCGGGCAAGCGCGCGTCGCCGGCGAGCTCGTCGCGCGGTTCCCCGACGCGCTGGCGGCCCGGGTCGCGGCGGCCCGCCTGGCGATCGCGCGCGGCGACGACCGGGAGATCCGCGACGCGCTGGGTGCGCTGGTGTCGGACCACGGTGCGCTGGCCTGGACGCTGCGCGGCCGCTGGCAGTGTGGGCATTGCGGCCACCGGCCGGGGCCGTTCAGCTGGCGCTGCGCGCAGTGCCGGCGGTGGAGCACGCTGCGGATGGAGACCGGGATCGAACCGGCGCCGGTGGCGCCGCGCGAGCGCCGCGCTGCGCCGCGGACCCGTGGCGATGGGCTGCTCGGCGGGCCCGACCCGGCGCTGCCGGCGGCCACGCTCGACGCCGGGCTGAGCGAGGTCGAGCTGGCGAGCGCCGGGACGCGGCGATCGCTGCTCGGGCGGGTCGGCGGCTGGTTCTCGGGCCGGTGGCGGCGCGACGGGTGAGCCGGGCTGACGGACCGGCACTCGGACCGGTCCTCGATACGGCAGGTCTGCTATACCCGCGCGGTGACCCCGATCGAGCCCTCCGGTGAGCCACCGTCCGGCGCGCAGGGCGCCAGCGACCCCTCGATCGGAGCGGTCCACGGCGCGGACCCGGCGGGAGGCGGGCCGGTCACCGGCGCGATGGCGCCGCCGATCTCGGGCGCGGTCGCGCGCAGCCGGTCGCAGACCTGGTTCGGAGAGAGCGGGACGCTGCGGCGGTTCATGATCCGGTGGGGGTTCCCGCTGTTCGTGCTGCTGATCCTGTTCCTCGGGCGCGAGGTGCTGCTGCCGTTCGTGTTCGCCGGGCTGATCGCGTACATCCTCACGCCGGTGGTGCACTGGATGGTGGATCGCCCCGACGGCACGCGCCGGATGCCGCGCGGGCTGGCGATCGTGGCGTGCTACCTGGTGTTCATCTCGCTGGTCGCCGGCTTCCTGTTCCTGCTCGTGCCGCGGCTGACGCGCGACGTGGCGCGGCTGGGCAAGGAGGCGCCGGGGCTGTACAAGCGGATCAACGAGGAGTGGACGCCGGAGGTCGCGCGCTGGCTCGAGGGCCGGTTCCCGTCGCTGAGCCGGCCCAAGCCGGTCGAGGTCCCGCGCGGGCGGGAAGGCGCCTCGGCGATCGACGACCCGGCGGCAGCGCCCGACGCCGCGCTGCCGCCCGGCACCGCGTTCACCGTGACGCCGCTGCCCGACGGCGGCTACGCGATGCAGCTGGCGCCCAACGGGATCGACGTCAAGCCGCAGGCCGACGGGTCGTTCCACGTCCAGACCAACGAGGCCCGGCCCGAGCCGGCGTCGCTCGAGGACAAGCTGCGCACGTTCGTCAAGAAGACGCTGCTCGGCCTGCAGGACAAGCTCAACGACGTGGTCCGGCTCGGCCAGTCGCTGATCGTCGGCTTCATCCGCGGCATCTTCCTGTTCTTCTTCACGCTGATGATCGGCGCGTTCGTGCTGATCGACCTCGAGAAGGTGCACGGCTTCCTGCGCAGCCTGTTCCCCGCCAACGTGCGCGACGACTACGACGTGATCATCGCCGGCATCGACCGCGGGCTGTCGGGGGTGATCCGCGGTCAGCTGGTGATCTGCGTGATCAACAGCCTGTTCACCTACGTCGGGCTGTTGACGTTCGGCGTGAAGTACAAGCTGATCCTCGCGATGGTCGCCGGGCTGATGAGCCTGATCCCGATCTTCGGGTCGATCCTGTCGTCGGTGCCGATCGTGCTGGTCGCGCTGGTGTCGGGCGACGAGGGCATCGACATCTTCCGCGGCGTGGCGATGACGCTGTGGATCATCGGGATCCACTTCATCGAGGCCAACGTGCTCAATCCCAAGATCATCGGCACGGCGGCGAAGATCCACCCGGTGCTGGTGATCTTCTCGCTGTTCCTCGGCGAGCACGCGTTCGGCCTGGTCGGCGCGCTGCTCGCGGTGCCGGTGCTGTCGGCGATCTCGGTGGTGTTCATGTACCTGTATCGCAAGGCCTGGAGGGACGTACCGCGCACGCCGGGCCGCGGCGGCAGCGGCCCGCTGGCCAAGCCGCCGGATCCGGCTGTGCTTGCGCCGCCGCCGCCGTGACCCCCGGCGCGCGGGGCGGTTCATCGTCGTCGCGTGATCTGACGCATGGGATCTGGCAGCGCGCGCCCGCGCCGCGGCGGCGGCGGTGCCGACGATGATGCCGGTTGAAGCACGGGGTCGGCGATGGTAACCCCAGTGCCATGTCCCGCGTGCGCGCACTCCTGACGCTGGTCGCGCTCGTTCCGATCTCCGGTGCGGTCCTCGGCGCGGGGGCTCGCGTGGCGAGCGCCCAGCCGGTCGATCCATACGCCCCGGCGGCGCCCAGCCCGGCGGCACCGGCGCCGGCGCCAGAACCCGCTGGACCGCCGGCGCCGCCGACACCCTCCGCGCCGTCTGCGCCCGGACCGGCGAGCCCGCCGCCGGGACCCGCAGCGCCGGCGCCAGCGCCGCCCGGCAACGCGCCGCAGGATCCGTATGCCGCGCCGCTGGGACAGGATCCGGTGCTCGCCGAGCGCGTCGCCGAGGCCCTGGTCGCGCGCGCCCAGCAGCTGCTCGACGGCCGCGTGTTCCTCGACGCCAAGCAGCTCGCGGTCGAGGCGCTGGTCAAGAGCCCGCGCGGCCCCGCTGCGGACAGGGCGCGCACGATCATCCGGGCGGCCAACCTGGGGCTCGGAATCCCCGAGGATGCGCCCCGATCGGAGCCCGCGGCGCCGCCGGCAGCGCCGGCACCGGCCCGGCCGACCGAGGATGTCGATACCTCACCGATCCAGGATCCGACCGTGTCCGCGCCGCCGGTCGCCGCGCCGGCCGAGGGCAAGCCGCGGAGCTCGCGGATCGCCGCGAGCGTGCACGGCGGGCTGTACGTCGGGCTGCTCGGCGCGACGCTGGGCTCGCTGTTCTCGAGCGACACGCCGGCCGCGGGCGGGGTACCGCTCGGCATCGCGGGGGCCGCCGCCGGCGGGATCACTGCGCCGATGCTGGCCGACCGGCTGGGCTGGAACGAGGCACAGGTCCGCACGATCGGCACCGCCACCGTGTGGGGCGGCGTGATCGGCGGGATGTTCGGCGACATCGCCGATCTCGACCACACGACCGCGCGCCAGGTACTGGTCGGCGCGACCCTCGGATCGACCTTGACCGGGCTCGCCGGCTACGCGCTGGCGCGCGACAACCGGCTGACCCGCGGCGACGTCGCGCTGATCGACACGCTCGCCGGGATCGGCGGGGCCGGCGGGCTGACGATCGGCATGCTGATGCAGCCGGCGCACACCGAGGCGTACTCGCTCAACGCGGTGCTCGGCATCACCGGCGGCGTGATCACCGGCTACATCGCCGCACCGATGACCAACACGACGCCGCGCCGGATGCTGCGGGTCGCCGGGCTCGCCGCGGCGGGCGGCGCCGCGCCGTTCCTGCTCTATGCGGCGATCCACAGCTCGACCACCACCGCCGACGAGCGCGTCACCGGCCTGCTGTCGACCGGCGGGCTGATCGCGGGCGCGTGGCTCGGCTTCTGGCTGACCCGCGGGATGGACGAGGGGCTCGATACGCTCACCGGCAAGCCCGGCAAGGGCGAGGACGACGCGCCGGTCGCGCTGGTCGGCCGCAGCTCGTCGGGCCGCTGGGGGATCGGCGGCCTGGGGATCGCGCCGCTGTCCCCGGCGCTCGCGCCGCAGCGCGGCCTGGCGCTGCAACTGGTCGGCGCGACGTTCTGAGCGGCCGGCTCGCTAGGGCCGGCGGACCCGGAACACCAGCGCGCCGCCGAGCCGGACGTCCTCGTAGTCGGCGAACCCGATGCGCTGCAGCCAGGCGCGCAGCTCGCTCGGATCGAACCGCCGGATCCCGGCGGCGCGCGCGGAGAGCCGGCCGAGCAGCGATGGCGCCTCGGCGAACGTCGAGCCGACATAGTGGCCGCCCGCGGCGAGCACGCGGCGGACCTCGCGGAACACCAGCTCCGGATCGTCGTAGGCGTGGAGCGCGTTGGCGTTGTTGACCCCGGCGAACGCGCCGTCGGCGAACGGCAGCGCGTGGGCGTCGGCGCGGACCAGCACGACGTTGCTGTAACCGCCGGTGCGCTGCGCGGCGACGTCGAGCATCGCGCGCGAGATGTCGAGGCCGACCACCAGCGCGCCGGGCGCCGCGGCGGCCAGCGCGCGGGCGAAGGCGCCGGGGCCGCACGACAGGTCGAGCCACGGCCCGGCGCGGTCGTCGAGCCCCAGGCCATGCTTGTGGATGAACAGCTCGCCCGACAGCCCGCCGACCGCAGCGCCGGCGCCCTTGCCGGCGAGCAGCCGCACGAAGGTCGGCCGCCAGAACCGGTCGTAGACCCGCGCCACCAGCTCGCTCTCCATCAGGCGCTGCTCGGTGGTCACCGACAGCGGCTCGCCGGCGCCGGTGTCGAGCAGATCGAGCACGCCGGGCACGGAGGTCGCCGGCTCCAGGCCGCAGGTCCGGCAGCGCGGCGCCCGGAGGTCCTTGAACGGCGCCTCGGTGCGGCAACGCGGACACAGCAAGATCGGCAGGACGGCGGGATCCACGCGCTGGTTGTAGCTGAAACCACGCGGTGGGGCGCCGCGCCGCGCCGGATCGGACGCCCGGTGCCGGCTCAGCGAGCGCGCAATTGACAGGCTGGCACACCCCAGTCACCCTCAAGGGCGCGTGCGCCGCTTCCGCATCGTGATCTGTCGAGGCCCCGAGTGCGGGGATCGTCACGGATCGGCCGCATTGCTCGACGTGTTTCGAGGCCAGCTGGCAGCCCACGGTGCGCAGGCGCACACCGAGCTGGCGTGGCAGAGCTGCTTCGGCCGCTGCACGCAGGGCCCCAATGTGCTGGTGCGAGAGATCCTCACGTGCGAGGAAGCGCCCACATTGGGCACCGGGTTTGCCACACTGCCTGGCCCGCGGGGCACGACGGCCCTGTATAATCGAATGGATGGCCAGCGTGTCGCGCGCGTCGTCAGCGCGCATGTGGTGGGAGGGCAGATCGTCCGTGAGTACATCGAACGACCTGGCGTCCATCCGAATGACCCTGTAGCCGCGAGGACGAAAGACACCGAACCATGACCCGGACATCGATCGCCACAGCGCTGACCGTCCTGGTGACCCTGGGGACTGTTGCGGGGTGCAAGGGCGACAAGGTCATTCAACCCGATCCGAAGACCCAGGCCGACCTGGATCAGTGCCTCAAGGACAAGGCGGAGAAGGAAAAGCTGATCAAGGCCGAGGAGGACGAGAACGCAGCGCTGATGCGCGAGAAGGGCAGCGGCAAGGAGATCGTGGTCGCGATCGACGGCAATTTGATGACCGTCAAGCCGGGTGCGCCCGGCGAGGTCCGGCCGATCGACGACAAGGTGGTCGGCGAGGCGGCCAAGCAGTTCCAGAACGTCGTCGAGCGGTCGCGCGGCGCGATCCAGAAGTGCTACGAGCAGGCGCTCAAGAAGGACACCGCGCTGCAGGCGCGCACCGTGACGCTGTCGGTGTCGGCCAGCTTCACGTCGGGTCAGTTCAAGGGCTCGAACTTCGCGCCGTCGCTCGGCGACGCGTTCGACGCCTGCATCCGGACGGTCGCGAGCAAGTGGGCGCTGCCGCCGAGCGCGCCGGCGATGACGTTCAAGGCCCAGGTCTCGCTGACCCCGTCGTAGCCGGGGCAACGAGCCGCCGGAATCGACGATGGTCGCGCCATGACCAAGCTCAAGGAGCTGGAGCAGCGCCTCCGCAGCGAGCCCGACAACCTCGGGCTCCGCGTCATGGTGGCGAGCGCGCTGCACGAGGCCGGGCGGCGGGCCGACGCCGTCGAGCTCTACCGCTCGGTGGCGGTGGCGTACCGCGATCAGGGACGCCCGCAGCAGGCGATCACGGTGTGCCGCAGCATCCTCGAGCTCGCGCCCGACGATGCGCGGTGCCAGGAGCTGCTCGCCGCGCTGACCGCGAACCAGGCGGCGCCTCGCGCGTCGCCGCCGCCGGCGCGCCCCTCGCCACCGCCGGCGCGGCCGAGCCCGCTGCCGCGGCCGAGCCCGTCGCCGCTGCCGCGGCCGAGCCCGTCGCCGCTGCCCGGGGCGTCGCCGCTCGCCGCCGCCGATCTCACCGACCGCGCGGAGCAGGCCGAGCCGGAGCTGCCGGAGCGCCCCGAGCCCCAGGCCGCCGGCGCGCCGGTGCGGCGGTCGTCGGGGGAGATGACGCCGCTGCCGGCGCCGCTGGCCTACCACGATGCGGATCCGACCACGGGCTCGCTGCAGCGGCTGACGCCCGCCGACCTGCCGCCGAGCTTGCGCGAGGAGCTGGCGGCATATCCGGAGATCGCCGGGATCGCCGCGGCGGCGCGCCAGATCTCGGCGTCGCTGATCGCGGCGAGCCGCCGCGCCGAGGAGCAGGCCGAGCGGACCCAGGAGCTCGACGACGAGGACCTCGGCACCGAGGTCGAGACCGGGCCGCACTGGCGTCCCGGCGGCCTGCGCGCGGTGCCGAGCGCCAGCGTGCCGCCGCCGGTGCCGCGCGCGCCGGCCGCGCGTCCTCCGACGCCGCCCCCGCCGATCGGGTCGCGCCCTCCGACGCCGCCGCCGGTGACGCCGACCCCCGGTCCGGGCGACGACGACGAGCCGACGCTGCCGCCGCCGCCCGCCGGCGTGCCGCGGCCGGGGGCCGATGACGACAACGACAGGACCGAGCCGCGCGAGCTGCCGACCCGGCTCCGGCCGCCGTCGATCGCGCCACCGACCGCGGCGACCGGCCCGCTCACCGGTGCGTTCTTCGCGCCGCTGCCGCCGCGCAACCGCGCCGCCGTGCTGCAGCGGTTCCGCCGCCGGATGGTCACCACCGGCGCGACGGTGATCCGCCGCGGCGAGGCGGGGCATGGCCTGGTCGTCGTCGTGCGCGGCCGGCTCGATCTCCACGCCGAGCGCCCCGACGGCGTGCCGATCGCGCTCGGGACGATCGGTCCCGGCGAGTTCATCGGCGAGGCCAGCCTGCTGGCCAGTGGCCCGGCCGCGGCCGCGGTGGTCGCGGCGGCGGACTCGGAGCTGCTCGTGCTCGCCGCCGAGGACTTCCTCGACATCATCCGCTCGTTCCCCGCGCTGCGCGCCGAGCTCGAGGCGGTGGCCGCGCGGCGCGCCCGCGATCACGAGCAGCGGCTGCGCTAGGGCTACCCGGGCTACCCGCGCCGGGTGCGCAGGATGCGCTCGAGCGCCATGCCGGCGGCGCGCGCGGCGAGCGCGAGCTGGTCGTCGAACGTGTGGCGCTGGCGGTGCTCACCGAACAGCATGCCGACCACGCGCTCGCGCACGGTGACCGGGACCAGCAGGATCTCCGCGGGGCACGCGCCGAGCACCGAGGTCAGGAACGCGCGGCTCGCGTCGTCGTGCATCGGGCCGCGGTAGGGCAGGCGCGTGCCGACGACGTCCTGCAGCGTCGACGCCCGATCGAGCCGCAGGGTCGCCGACCGCATCGCGACCGGGCGCGGCGTGATCGCGAACACGCCGAGCTCGCCGGCATCGCCGTGCACCGGGTGGCGGGTCACGAAGAACCCGGCGCGGTGGTGGGTCTCGGCGAGGTACGAGATCATCACGTCGATGATCTCGTCGCGGGTCTGGGTGTGCTCGAGGCGGCGGATCACCTCGATCGCGCGCACGGTCGCTTCCTCGAGCGCACGCGCCAGGGCGAGCCCGCTGGTATCGCCCGCGAGCTGCAGGGTCGGCGGCGCGACGATCAGCGGCGACGAGTCGACGTTGGGCATCGGGATCGCGGACGAGCTGTCCACGTCGTCGTCGCTGCCGGGAACCGCGCCGAGCAGCGGCGGCGGGATCGTGGTGCCCGGCGGGCCCCAGCCGTCGTCGATCGCGTCGCGCTCGATCCGGGGGCGCAGCAGCTGCTCCGAGCTGAGCTCGGCGGTGCGCTCCGGGATCGCGTCGTCGAGCTCGACCGCGGTCATCTCGGAGGTGTGCGGGCCTGGCGTCGGGTCATCGTCGTCGTCCTCGACGATCACCGCCGCCGGGATCGCGCTGATCCGCCGCGCTGCGGGGGTCGGTGGCGCCGCGATGACGTGCGGGTTGGTGTCGGCATCGCTGACCGGGGCGGGCGGCGCGGCGAGCTCGTCGGACGACGTGTCGTCGCCCTGCGGCGCGGGCTGGAGGTCCACGCTGGTCGCGTCGCCGGCGTCGTCCGGCGGGGCCGCCATGGTCGCGGTGTCGCGGCTGCGCGCGTTGACCGCGGGCGGGACGCCGATCTGGGTGCGCCGCTCGCGCCGGGACCGCTTGGGTGCATCGAGCACGACGACATCGATCTCGCCGGTCTCGGCGTCGTCGGCGTCGTCGCGGAAGCCATCGAACGGCGGCGACGCGGGTTCGCGATCGACGACGCGATCGTGGATCACCGCGCCGGACCCGGCGTCGTCGACGATGTCGATCATGGTGATCGGCGGGGCCGTGTCGCGCGGTGCGCCGCGAACGTCGATCCGGCCGGTCGGCGGCGCCAGCGCGTCTTCGTCGATCACGATGCGCGGCTCGTCGAGGTCGATCGGGCGATCGCCGGCGGCCTTGAGATCGACCTCGCCCGCGCGCGCCTGGAGCTCGGGCGGGTTGCTCTTGACGATCGGGCGGCGGCGGACCGGGGGCGGGCGGGGCGCGATGAGGTCCTCGTCCTCCTCCCGCATCTCGATCATGATCATCATCGGTTCATCGCCGTCGCCGTCATCACCGTCCTCGGCGTCCGGCAGCGGTGGCCTGATCGACGGGGCGCGCCGCACCGGCACGCGGATCTCGCCGGAGATGCTGCGCGCCCGCGGCTTTTCCGGGGTGCCGTCGGCGACCGCCGGGAGCTCGGGCGAGCTCGCCCTCCGATCCATCCCGCCGCGCGTCGCGTCGCGCGGGTCGTTGACCTCCAGGGGACCGATCTTCCCGTCGGCCGGCGGCTCGCCCGGGGGCGCCGGCCGATTCCCCCCACCGCGCGTCGCGTCGACCGCGTCGTCGATCTCGAGGGGACTGAGCTTCGCGTCGGCCGGCGGCTCGCCCCGCGACGC
>DATAPF010000531.1:0-15984 GCA_036265355.1 Kofleriaceae bacterium
CCGCGATCGTGCCGTCGAAGCTGCCGCCCGAGCTGAGATCGACGAACGGGTACCCGACCGTGCGGTAGACGTCGCCGACGTGAATGATCTTGGCCCTGGGAAACACGATCACCGAGTCGCCATCGGTGTGCGCCGGGTCGACGTGGATCACATGGATGTCCTCGCCGTTGAGGTGCAGCGTGATGTCGGATGTGAAGGTCACCACGGGCAGCGCCCTGGGCGGCGCTGCCGGCACCTTGCGGTTCATCAGCTGGATGAACTGCTCGGTGCTCATGCGCTTGCGCACGTTGTCGTGCGCGATGATCACGGCTCCCGCCGCGGTCAGGTTCTCGTTGCCGCCGGTGTGATCCCCGTGCCAGTGCGTGTTGATCACGAACCGGATCGGCCTGGGCGTGATCTTCGCGATCGCCTCCTGGATCTTCGGCGTCAGCGGCGCGAACTGATCGTCGACCAGGATCACGCCGTCGTCTCCGACCGAGACGCCGACGTTGCCGCCGGCGCCCTCCAGCATGTACATGCCCTCGGCGAGCTTGGTGGTCTTGATCGTGACCTTGCTGTAGTCCTCCTGCTGCTGCGCGCGCGCAACGCCTGCGGTCAGTGCGATCCCGAACCCCAAGCAAACGAGCAGGCCGGTGTGCCTCATGCCGCGACCATACGCCCGCATCGCCCGACCCGGCGTCGTTTCTGGCGCCACCCGCCGGAACGGACTGCTCCGCCAGACACCCGCTGCGGCGCCGGGGGGCCGGCTCACCATTCGCGCCATGGCCGTTCGCCCCAGGGCCGAGCGCGGGACTCGCCGCGCCGCGGTCGGCCGGGGCCGCGATCGCCGCCGCCTTGCGGTAGCCTGCCGGGGTGCGCATCGCCCTCGCCCTGATCCTCGCCCCGATCGTCTCCTCCAGCATCGTCCACGCCGGTCCGAGCCCCGCCGCCGCGCCCGCCGCGACCGGCACGATCAAGGGCACGGTCGTGTTCGACGGCCCCGCGCCCGAGCGCACCAAGGTCAAGCGCGACACCGATCCGTACTGCGCGAAGACCGAGATGCTCACCGACGACGTCATCGTGACCAACGGCAAGCTCCGCGACGTGCTGGTCCGGGTCAAGAACGGCTCGCTGAAGGCCCCGGTGGCCGCGCCGCCGGCGGCACCGCCCCCGGCGGAGATCGACCAGAAGGACTGCCGCTACGTGCCGCACGTGCTCGGCGTCGTCGTCGGCCAGAAGCTGTCGATCCACAACAACGACAACACGTTCCACAACGTGCACGGCGAGATCGCCGGCAAGCTGGTGTGGAACCGGCCGACCGGCCAGGGCGACCCGCCGCTCGACCTCGCAGGCAGCGCGCACGCCGGCGACGTGATCGAGGTCAAGTGCGATGTCCACAACTGGATGCACGCCTACGCGGTCGTCCAGGATCACACCGCGTTCGCGGTCACCGGCGACGACGGCGCATTCGAGATCAAGGGCCTGCCGCCGGGCAGCTACACGCTCGAGGCCTGGCACCCGACGCTCGGCACCCGCACGGTCACCGTCCAGATCGGCAAGGGCGCGAAGGCCACCGCGACCGCGAAGTTCACGTTCAAGCCCGGCGCGAAGTGATCGCCGTCGAATAGCCGCCACCGCAGCGGGGTTGTACGGATATCTCCGCACGCTTCCGCGTCATGCCGTCTGGCCCCGTCGCTCGGCGTGGTGCACTATCCCGTCCGGTGGTGCGCAACACCGTGATCGGCCTGGCAGGCCTCGCGCTCGGCCTCGCGGCGGCGGCGCTGGTGCTGCTTCCGTCGCCGTCCCGCCGCGTCAAGCCGGTGCGCCTCGATTGCCAGATCGGCCCGACCACCCCCGGCGTCGACGTGTCCTACTACCAGGAGACCATCGACTGGCAGCGCGTGCACCGCGCCGGCATCCGGTTCGCCTTCATCCGGCTGTCCGACGGCGCCACGCAGCGCGACGCGCGGTTCGCCACCAACTGGGACGAGGCCCGGCGCGCCGGCCTGGTCCGCGGCGCGTACCAGTTCTTTCGCCCCGATCAGAGCATCGCCGCCCAGGCCGACCTCATGATCGCAGCGATGCACGACCGCCAGCGCGACGACCTGCCGCCGGTGATCGACCTCGAGGTCGACGGCGGCCTCGCCGCGCCGGTGGTCGCCGCGCGCGCCCGCGCGTGGGTCGATCGCGTGCGCGACGGCCTCGGCGTCGAGCCGATCGTCTACACCGGCGGCGATCTGTGGCGCAGCGGCGGCGCGGAGCTGCTCGCGGCGCAGCCGCTGTGGGTCGCGCACTACACCCAGGGCTGCCCGACGCTGCCATCGCCGTGGACGCGGTGGACGTTCTGGCAGCACACCGACCGCGGCGCGGTCCCCGGCATCGACGGCGCGGTCGACCTCGATCAGTTCGCCGGCACGCTCGGCGAGCTCCACGCCGAGCGCTAGCGCAGCGCGAGCGACCATCATCCTGAAGCTGCCCATCGAGCTGCCCATCGAGCTGCCCCCGGGCCCGGACGCGCGATAGGCTCGCCGCATGCGATGGCAGATCGTCTATCTCCTGCGCGACTTCGTCGTCGCCCCGCACACGTTCGTCCGGCCCAGGCCCCGGGACACCGCGGCGCCCCCCGAGATCGGCGCCCGGGTCCCCGAGCTCCCCGGGCTGCGGCCCGGCCGGCCCGCCGTCGTCGCGTTCCTCCGCCACGTCGGCTGCCCGTTCGCCGAGGCGACGGTGCGCCAGATGGCGGCGCTCGCCGCCGAGCGGCCGGGGATCGATCTTCTCGCCGTGACCCATAGCCCCGAGACACCGTCGCAGCGGTGGTGCGAGTCGTTCGGCGGCGCGGGCGGCGTCCAGCTCGTCACCGACCCCGACCGCGCGCACTACGCAGCCTGGGGCGTCGGCCTCAGCGACCGCCGCCACTTCGCCGGCCCCGAGTCGCTCGGCGCGCTGCGCCGCCTGCTCGACGAGGGCATCCACAACCGCTGGGCCAGCGGCAACCGCTGGCAGGCCGCCGCGACGTTCGCCATCGACCCCGCCGGCGTGCTGCGCTGGCGCCACGTCCCGCGCCACGCGGGCGATCTCCCACCGCTCGGCGACGCCATCGCCGCCGTGGTCCTCCCACCGTCCTGACGCGAAACCTGACAGGCGTCCGGCAACATTTCGCGGCTTGCGCAGGTTGCGATCCGGCGCGCCGAGCGCAAGGTTTCCGGGCCCATGCTGCCCTCCCCCCAGGCCCACGACGCCGGAACGCCGCCGATCGTCGAGATCCGCGGACTCGGCAAGACGTACGCCAGCGGACTCCACGCGCTCAAGCGCATCGATCTGACGATCCGACGCGGCGAGATCTTCGCGCTGCTCGGTCCCAACGGCGCCGGCAAGACCACGCTGATCCACATCATCTGCGGCATCGTCCGGCCCGGCGACGGCCGCGTGCTGGTCGGCGGATACGACATCGTCCGCGACTACCGGGCCGCGCGCTCGAAGATCGGCCTGGTCCCGCAGGAGCTGTCGACCGACGCGTTCGAGACCGTGTGGGCCACCGTCAGCTTCAGCCGCGGCCTGTTCGGCAAGCGCAAGAACCCGGCGCACGTCGAGAGCGTGCTGCGCGCGCTGTCGCTGTGGGACAAGCGCGACAGCAAGATCATGACGCTGTCGGGCGGCATGAAGCGCCGCGTGCTGATCGCCAAGGCGCTGGCCCACGAGCCCGAGATCCTGTTCCTCGACGAGCCGACCGCCGGCGTCGACGTCGAGCTCCGCCACGACATGTGGCAGATGGTCCGCGAGCTCCGGCAAAGCGGCGTGACGATCATCCTGACCACCCACTACATCGAGGAGGCCGAGCAGATGGCCGACCGGATCGGCGTGATCGACAAGGGCGAGCTGATCGTCGTCGAGGACAAGGCCGCGCTGATCCGCAAGCTCGGCAAGCGCCAGCTCGTGCTCCAGCTCCAGGCCCCGCTCGACCGGATCCCCGACGCGCTCGCCGGCGATCCGCTCGAGCTGTCGGCGGACCACGCGACCCTGACCTATCGCTTCGACGTCCAGCGCGAGCAGACCGGGATCGCCGACCTGCTGCGCCGGCTCGACGAGCTGGGCATCGCCTTCAAGGACCTGCAGACCAGCGAGAGCTCGCTCGAGGACATCTTCGTCAGCCTGGTCCGGAGGCATGCATGACGGCCATCAACTTCCCCGCGGTCCGCGCGATCTACTGGTTCGAGATGGCGCGCACGTTCCGCACCCTGATGCAGAGCATCGCGTCGCCGGTGCTGTCGACCTCGCTGTACTTCGTCGTGTTCGGCGCGGCGATCGGCTCGCGGATGGGCCAGGTCGGCGACGTGTCATACGGCGCGTTCATCATCCCCGGCCTGGTCATGCTCTCGCTGCTCGGCGAGAGCATCTCCAACGCGTCGTTCGGCATCTACCTGCCCAAGTGGTCCGGCACGATCTACGAGCTGCTGTCCGCGCCGGTGTCGTTCGTCGAGGTCGTGCTCGGCTACGTCGGCGCGGCCGCGACCAAGACGGTCATGCTCGGCGCGCTGACCCTGATCACCGCGCGCTTGTTCGTGACCTACCACATCGTCCACCCGGTGTGGGCGCTGGGCTTCCTCGCGCTGACCGCGGTGACGTTCTCGATGTTCGGCTTCATCATCGGGCTGTGGGCCGACAGCTTCCAGAAGCTGCAGACCATCCCGCTGATGGTGGTGACCCCGCTGACCTTCCTCGGCGGTGCGTTCTACTCGATCAACATGCTGCCGCCGTTCTGGCAGAAGGTCACGCTGTTCAACCCGGTCGTCTACCTGATCTCCGGGTTCCGCTGGGCGCTCTACGACAAGTCCGACGTCAACGCGGCGATCAGCTTCGCCGCCACGCTCGGGTTTCTCGCGGTCTGCCTGATCTTCGTGTGGTGGGTGTTCCGGACCGGCTACAAGCTCAAGACCTGACCGACGCCGATCCGGATCCGGCCTCCAGGCGCTGCCAGATCGCGTCGAGCGCAACCGCCGCCCGGTTCCGGACCCGGTGCGCGACGACGCTCGAGACGTCGGTGGTGCCCGGGTTGATCTCGACCGTGTCGCGCCCCGCGCGGCGCGCGAGCACGACCGGTGCGGCGATGTACGGGAACACGCTGGTCGTGCCGATCGAGACCACCAGGTCGAAGCCGCGGCGGAGCTCGCGCTCGAGCACCGCGACCTGGGCGCCCGGCAGCATCTCGCCGAACAGCACGACCTCCGGGCGCACGATCGCCCCGCAGCCCGGACAGCGCGGGGGAATGGTGAGCGCGGCGAAGTCCTCGACGGTGTCGCGGTACGCGCAGCGCGTGCACGCCAGCTTGTGCACATCGCCGTGGATCTCGATCACGTTGTTCGACCCCGCGCGGCGGTGGAACCCGTCGACGTTCTGGGTCAGCACCCAGGTCCGCTCGTAGCGGCCCTCCATCAGGGCGAGCACCTCGTGGCCGCGGTTCCAGGTCGCGCCGCGGCACGCCCGCTCGATCTGGTGGATGTACTTCCAGCACACCTCGGGGCGGTCGCGCAGCATGTCGCCGGACAGCGCGTCCTCGATCGCGATGCCTTCCTCGGTGGTGGCGGCCTCGTACAGACCGCCGATGCCGCGGTAGGTCGGCAATCCGGAGTCCGCGCTGATCCCCGCGCCGGTGATGAACAGCGCGCTCCGCGCACGCGCGAAGACCGCCGCGACGCGGTCGAGGACGTTCGGGTCGATCGAGTCGTGATCCACGTGAGTCCGCCGGCGCGTCGTCGCGCGCCCCGGGGACCAACGTATCACCTGGAGCGCCCGCGCGCGTGAGTCGAGCACTCCCGGCCCGGTGCCGCGGCGCGCGGCCCGCGGCGCGCGCCGCGCGTCAACGCATCCCCGCGAGCGCACGCAGCGTCGGTCAGGCTCGACCGCGCCGCGCCCGCAGCCGATCGCGCGTGCTCGAGCACAGGCGCGCGGCCGCGTTCGGGCGATGGCTCACGCGTTGCAACGAGCGCCCGCCGCAACGATGCAAGGAAAGACGTCATGACCACCACAGACCCTGGCTCCTCCGCGAATCGCAACGTCAGGAAGCCAAACTTCCTCGTCATCTTCGGAGACGACATCGGTATCTGGAACCTGTCCTGTTACAGCTCCGGCATGATGGGCTATCGCACCCCGAACATCGACCGCATCGCGAGCGAGGGCATGCGCTTCACCGACTGCTACGGAGAGCAGAGCTGCACCGCCGGGCGCGCGTCGTTCCTCACCGGCCAGTCGGGCTTCCGCACCGGCCTCACCAAGGTCGGTATTCCGGGCGCCGACGTCGGCCTCCAGGCCAGCGATCCGACGATCGCGGAGCTGCTCAAGCCGCTGGGCTACGCGACCGGACAGTTCGGCAAGAATCACTTCGGGGACCTCAACAAGTACCTGCCGACCGTGCACGGCTTCGATGAGTTCTTCGGCAACCTCTACCACCTCAACGCCGAGGAAGATCCCGAGGACCCCGACTATCCCGACCCCAAGGAGTTCCCGCAGTTCCGGCCGCGATTCGGGCCGCGCGGCGTGCTCCACGCATGGGCGACCGACAAGGACGACGATACCGTCCAGCCCCGGTGGGGTCGCATCGGCAAGCAGCGGATCGAGGACACCGGGCCGTTGACCCGCAAGCGCATGGAGACCTGCGACGACGAGTTCGTCGGTGCGGCGAAGGACTTCATCACGCGCCAGCACAAGGTCGGCAAGCCGTTCTTCTGCTGGGTCAACACCACGCACATGCACGTCCGCACGCACACCAAGCCGGGCAGCCGCGGCCAGGCCGGGCGCTGGCAGTCGCCGTACCACGACACGATGATCGACCACGACCGGAACGTGGGCGAGCTGCTCGCCCTGCTCGATCAGCTCGGCATCGCGCCGGACACGATCGTGATGTACTCGACCGACAACGGTCCGCACATGAACACGTGGCCCGACGGCGCGATGACGCCGTTCCGCAGCGAGAAGAACACCAACTGGGAGGGCGCATTCCGCGTGCCGACGGTCATGCGCTGGCCGGGCAAGATCGCGGCGGGTGCGATCTCGAACGAGATCATCTCGCACCATGACTGGCTGCCGACCTTGCTCGCTGCCGCGGGCGAGCCGGACATCGTCAAGAAGCTGCTCGCCGGCCACCCCGCCGCCGGCAAGACGTTCAAGGTCCACATCGACGGCCACAACGCCCTGCCGTACGTCACGGGCAAGGCGCCCGGCAGCCCGCGCAAGGGCTTCATCTACTTCGACGACGACGGCGACCTCGTCGCGCTGCGCTACGACAACTGGAAGATGGTGTTCATGGAGCAGCGCTGCCCGGGCACCCTCCAGGTGTGGGCCGAACCGTTCACCGCGCTGCGCATCCCCAAGCTGTTCAACCTGCGGACCGACCCGTTCGAGCGTGCCGACACGACCTCGAACACCTACTGGGACTGGTACCTCAGCAAGGCCTACCTGCTCCCGGTGGCGCAGTCCCTGGTCGCGCAGTTCCTCGAGACCTTCACGGATTTTCCGCCGCGCCAGCGGGCCGCCAGCTTCACCATCGACCAGGCGATGGAGAAGCTCGAGCGCTCGCTGAGCGGCGCCGGCAGGTAGCAGGTCGGTTCGCGATCCGGCGCGCTGCGTCGGGCCACGCGCGGCTGCTGCAGCTGCGCCGCATCATCGTCACCCGCTGTCAGCCGCCGCGGTCGCAAACTTACCATCCGGTAGTCACGGTGCGCGAGATCGAGTATCCGACATCGGTGACCTACCGCCGCAATCCGGCGGCATGTACACACGTCGCTCTGCCGATGTTCGCTGTTCCGGATATCAAATAATAGACAGCGGCATTTCGCCCCGGTGCGGAGACCGGACCGAGCCAGGATGTCACGCAATCACGAACCGGGGTGGCTCGCCGGCAAACCCGCGCATGCCCGCGCGATCGCGCACCGCGCACGTCCCAACCACCGGACACGCCTGCGATGTTTGCCAGCTCTTGCCGCACACGCGACTGACTCCGCCGCGGTGCGCCGTGTGCGGTCGCAGACCAAATGAGCGCACGGCATCTCGATTGAAGGGCGCCGGCGCAACGCGCGATGTGCTCCGGGTGGGGGCATCGCGCGGTCGCACGTATTGCAGCGAGGAGAAGACGCATGATGACCAAAGCCCTTGTATTCGCAGCGACCTGTAGTGCCTTTGTGTTCGGCTGCGGGACCGCGCAGCCCTCGGACAGCGCCGACGAGAACCAGGAGATCGTCGACAACCTGGTGCAGGCCGGGTTCCCGGTCGACGACATCCAGATCTACGACGGCAAGGTCTTCGTCGGCCGCGACGGCGAGGTCAACCTGCAGGCGTCGCGCGAAATGCTGCAGGTCGACGCCTCGGCCGACGGCCAGGAGCAGTACCGCACCACCAACCAGGTCGGCACCAACATCACGACGATCTGCGTGAACGGCTCCGCGTTCACCGGCAAGTTCAGCACCGCGCTCGACGGCGCGATCGCCAACTACAACGGCCAGCCGATCCGGTTCCGGATGCGGCGCACCACCGGCAGCACGACCGGGTGCAGCGCGACGATCACGGCGCGGACCACCACCGGAACCGGCGGTGTGTCGGGCTTCCCCTCGGGCGGCCGGCCGTTCAACGCGATCAACATCGGCACGGGCCTGCAGTCCTCGACGTTCTCGACCGCCACGGTCACCCACGTCATGACCCACGAGCTCGGCCACACCATCGGGTTCCGCCACTCCGACTTCTTCAACCGCAGCATCAGCTGCGGCGGCGCGGCGACCAACGAGGGCGACGGCGGCGTCGGCGCGATCCTGATCCCCGGCACGCCGAGCGGCGCCACGGTCGGCGGCTCGATCATGAACTCGTGCTTCCGCCAGAGCGAGACCGGCCGGTTCACCAGCACCGACGTCACCGCGCTCAACACGCTTTACTAGCCGGTCGGTCGTACGCTATGAGCTAGCGGGTGAACCAGCCCGCACCCTGCTCGGTGATCGCCGCGGTGTTCGGCATGGCGATCGCCGGCTCGATGGCGGCCTGCGGGACGTCCGAGCCGCGCAAGCCGCTGTCGTGCCCGGTGGCGCGCACCGGGATCGCGTACTCGCAGTGCGGCTCCACGCTCGACTTCACCCCGATCAACCAGTACCAGGGCGCCCTGGCCGACGCGCAGGTGCGCGAGGACGCCGTGGTGCTGATCGACGGCAGCTGCACCGGCACCCTGATCGCCGCGGCCGCCGGCCCGGTCGTGCTCACCGCCGGGCACTGCGTCGCCCCGGGTAGCCGCCCGCAGCTCGCGTTCAACGTCGAGGCCAACCCCGACGGCGATCGGCTGGTCACCACCGGCACCGTGATCGAGCAGGCGCTCGCGCCGGACTACGCGCTGATCACGCTCGACCAGCTCCCGGCCGCGACGCCGACCCCGCTGACCACGCGATCGACCGATCGGCTCGCGATCATCCAGCACCCGCGCGGCGGCCCCAAGGTGATCGCCGAGGGCGCGTTCTTCGCCGAGTGCCACGGCGTGATCTCGTACACCGATCTCGACACCCTGCCCGGCAGCTCGGGCGCGGGCGTGCTCGACATGGACGGCTTCCTCTACGGCGTCCACAACGACGGTGACTGCGACACCCAGGGCGGCGGCGACAACACCGGCTGGAGCGCAGCGAGCATCGTCGCGAAGTCCGCATACCTGCAGGACGCCGACATCGCCGACCGCTGAGCCGGATCGCGAGATGCCGCTGACCTCGACCGGCAAGATCCAGGACCACGTGCTGCGCGAGCCGTCGCGCGCGTGGCCGGCCGCGGCGGCTGACCCGCGCAACGTCGCTCGGTCCGATGGTTGCAACGGTAGCTTCGGGGAGGCTCGCCAGAGGGCGGTGTGCGCCAAGGTCGCGGAAACACTCGTGAGCCCAACCGGGAGTTCGCCAGGCAGCGGGAGCGTGCATCTGGCTGCGGGGGGCATCGGCGTTCGCATCCGCCAGCGAACTCGGGTGTCGTAATCGTCCGTAATGGTCACGGACGATTCACGCGACTAATGTCCTCGTGCGGGAGCTTCTGGCTCATCGGCCGGGGTACATCGATCGCGTAGGCTCGACGCAGACCCGCTGGCATTCCCCCGCCCAGATGCTTCGCAGCGTTCACGGCTTGACGCGCGCAGAAAGGATCTTCCCATGTCATTTTTCGTCACCCCCAGCCGCCCCGGCAAGATGGCTGCCCCGGTCCAGAAGACCTACGTCGACGTCCTCTATGACCACGCGGGATATCTCCGGGCCAACGGCGGACGGCTCGGTCCCGGCTCGCTGTCGGGCAAGAGCATATGTGTGGTCGGGAGTGGCCCGGCCGGGCTGGTGTCCGCCTATCTCCTCAAGCAACAGGGCGCAATCGTCACCGTGCTCGAGGCTGCGAACCGTGTCGGCGGACGCGTCGACTCCCAGCGGCCCATGGGACCGAGCGATGCTGCGATCTTCGAGATGGGCGCCATGCGGGTGCCGCCCTCCGAGCAGCTGTTCGGATACTTCTGGAACGATGTGTTCAAGCTACCCCCGCCCAGCGAGTTCCCGGACCCGGGCAAGGTCGACACCAAGATTGTATTCCAGAACAAAGTGTACGACTGGCCGGCGAGCGGACACCCCCCGGCGATCTTCCACAACGTCAGCACCGGATGGAACAACTTTGCCGACAGCGCAGTCTTGTCGGACCTGGCGGCGAACCTGGCCGATCCGAGCAAGTTCGCGCAGGCACGGGCGACCTGGCAGAACCTCGTGTACCCGGGATCCGCTCCGCCAGGCCCCGAGCAGGGGTACGGCGCCATCTCGTTCTTCCAGGGCCTGGTTCAGGCGTTCGTGGAGAACCACCAGACGTACGGCTGCAAGCAGTGGACGGCGCAGGACTTCGCACTGTTCGGTGCGCTCGGGCTCGGTTCCGGCGGGTTCGGGCCGCTCTACCAGGTGAATTTCGCCGAGATCGTCCGGCTCGTCGTCAACGGGCTCGAGACCAACCAGCAGTTTTACAGCGCGGGGCTCGGCTCGCTCACCGATGCCTTCGCGAACGGCCTGGCCAGCATCATCCAGAACCAGCGGCTCGTCGTCGGCGTCTCGTCCCACGGTGGGCTGGAGCATCCGGTGCGCGTCAACTCGGTCGACAGCGGGGGAAATCACCACACCGACTACTACGATGCCGTGGTGATCGCGACGACGACGCGGTCCATGCAAGTGGACATGGACATCACGGAGCCCCCGGCGATGGGCTCGGCGGGGCAGGCGGGAATGGGCGAAGCCGCGCGAGTCGGGACCGGGGCGCTCACGATGCCGATCACGAACGACCAGGCGACGGCGGTGCAGGAGCTGCATCTCATGAACTCGTCCAAGCTGTTCGTGCTCACGCAGAGCAAGTTCTGGCGGAACGGAGACATGCCGCAGAATATCCAGACCGACGGCCTGGTGCGCGGGCTCTATTGCCTCGACTATCCCAAGAGCAATCATGGCGTCGTCCTCGTGAGCTACACATGGGGCGACGACTCCACCAAGTACATTGCCATCAAGAATCCCACAGAGCGGTTCAACCTTCTGATCAGGTCGCTGTCATCCTATCGCGAGCTGGCGCCGTTCGTCTCGGCGCTGCAATCAACCGCCCTGCCGCAATACACGAAGCTCATCGATTGGCAGGACCAGAAGCAGTACTATGGTGCCTTCAAGCTCAACTACCCAGGCCAGGATCTGATGAACCAGGTCCTCTACTATCAATTTCTGAGCTCGCGGAACGGCGTCTTCCTGGCGGGCGACAGCGTCGGGTGGTGCGGCGGCTGGATCGAGGGGGCCCTTCAGACGGGAATGAACGCCGCGGCTGCCATCGTGCAGAGGTTCTGCGGCGTGGGCGGTCTGGCCCCCAACAATCCAATGACTCAGAATTCCGCGCAGTATTCGTACGGACCCTGACGAGGTGCCCGGCCAGAGACGTCGAGCCAACGAGACGCAGAACATCACAGTGAGCTGACGCCGTTCGGCGCCTCGGTCCGGGCCGCGTGAGCTCGCCGCCGCCTGGACCTGCACCCACGATCCACCCACGTCGCCTGTACGCGAGCCGGCCTGCTGCCGAGCGGCGTTTGACACCAGCTGCCCAGACCATGCTAAGCTACGAGTATCAGGAAGGAAAGGTCGCGAGCATGGCGATTGGCCGCAGGACAATTCTGGCCGGTCGGTTCCAGATCGAAGAAACGATTGGCAGTGGCGGCATGGGCATTGTGGCGCGTGCCCGCGATCTCCACAACGGTCGCGATGTCGCCATCAAGATTTTACACAAGCTCAATCCAAGTGCCCACGAACAGGAGCGCTTTGCGCGCGAGGCCCGGGCGCTCTCGACGTTGCGCCATCCTGGCATTGTTTCCTATGTCGCACATGGCCGGACCCCGGAAGGTCAGCACTTCCTGGCCATGGAGTGGCTGACTGGCGAAGATCTGCAGCAGCGGCTGCAGCGCCGGCACCTGACCGTCGGCGAATCGCTGACCCTTCTGCGTGGCACTACGCGCGCGCTACGCGAGGTTCACAATCGCGAACTGATCCATCGAGACCTCAAGCCAAGCAACCTGTTCCTTCGCGATCACGACGTCGAAAAGGTGACACTGATCGACTTTGGAGTTGCCCGCCAGGGGATCCGCGTCAATGATCGACCTCTGACCCAGGCCGGATCGGTGGTCGGTACCCCGGAATTCATGGCTCCGGAGCAAGCGCGCGGCCAGCACGACATCGGTCCCGGCGCAGACATCTTTTCGCTCGGCTGCATCCTGTTCACGTGCCTGGTGGGAGCGCCGCCCCACGCCGGTGAATGCGTCGCCGCGACCCTGGCCAAGATCCTGTTCGAACAGCCCCCCAACCTCAAGAGCTTGCGACCCGAGCTTCCCGATTCGCTGGCCGCGGTGCTCTCGCGCATGCTCGCCAAGGAGCCTGCTGACCGGATTGCCAATGCCCGGGTGCTCTCCGAGATCCTCGACGAGCTGGGCGATGTCGGCGACTTTGGTGCGCCGACCGGGCTGGTCCAGATCCCGCGTGCCTCGACGCCGCTGCTCGGCATCCAGGGCACCACGGATATCACCGTGGTCCGCCGGGAGGCGGAGCTGGAGCTGGAGCTGGTCAGCGTGATCGTCGCGGCCGAGCGGACCGAGAGCACCATGATGTTCACGCTCGACCCGGAGGCACAGAAGGCCTGGGAAGCACGACACCGGTCGCTGCGCAGCGAGCTCTCGATGTTCAACGCCCACTACGAGGGGCTCGCCGACGGCTCGCTGGTGGTGACGCTGAGGCAGGCGAGCACCACCGCGGCGACCGATCAGGCAGCCCAGGCCGCGCGCTGCGCGCTCCTCATCCACGAGAAATGGCCTCAGGCCACCATCGTCATCACCACGGGCCTTGGCGCCGCCAACAACCGTCTGCCCATCGGCGAGGCCATCGATCGCGCGGCGCGGTTTCTGCATGACTGCCAGCCGCTCGGCGGCGAAGGGCCGTGGCTGGACGAGGTGACCAGCAACCTGCTCGGTCCTTCCTTCAAGATCATGCCGACGCGAGACGGCATGCAACGGCTGGTCAGCGAGCAGGTGGACGCCGACGAGACCCGGCGCCTCGCCGGCCGCCCGACCCCATGCGTGGGCCGCGAGTTCGAGCTCGGGCAGCTGGAGGCATTGCTCGCGAGATGTATCGATGAACCTTTACCCGGCGCGCTGCTGATCACGTCGGCGTCAGGCGTCGGTAAGTCGCGTGTGCGCCATGAGTTCCTGCGCCGGATCAGGGCTCGCTGGGGCGAGGACGGCATCGAGGTCCTCATGGGCCGCGGCGATCCGATGAGCGCCGGCGCCTCGTATGGCCTGCTCAGCCAGGCGCTGCGGCGGCTGTGCGGAGTCCTGGACGGCGAGTCGCCCGCCGATCGGCAAGCAAAGCTGGAGCGGCGCGTCCTGCGCCACGTCGCCCCCGATGCGGCGGTGCACACCGTTTCCTTCCTCGGCGAGCTGTGCTCGATTCCCTTGCCGCTGGAATACAATGCCCAGCTGCGCGCCGCGCGCCATGACCCGAAGGTCATGAGCGACCAGATCAGCAGCGCGCTGGTCTGCTTTCTACGGGCCGAGTGCAGCCACAAGCCAGTGCTGCTGGTGCTGGAGGATCTCCACTGGGGGGATGCGCTCACGGTCAACCTCGTGGGAACCGCGCTCCGGGAGCTCAGCGAGTCACCGTTCATCGTCCTGGCACTGGCCCGCCCCGAGATCCACGAACTCTTCCCGCGGATGTGGTCGGGGCAAGTCCATCACACCGCGCTCAACCGCCTGAGCAAGCGGGCCTGCGAGCAGCTCATCACCCAGGTGCTGGGCAATGACGTGCCCAAACCGACGATCACGCGCATCATCAACCAGTCGGAAGGGAACGCCCTGTTCCTGGAAGAGCTCATCCGCGCGATCATCGAAAACAAGGGAAGCGAGGTTCCGGAGACGATCGTGGCCATCCTGCAGACGCGCATTGGACGCCTGAGTCCATCGGCGCGACAGGTGCTGCGCGCGGCCAGCATCTTTGGCGAGACGTTCTGGCGCGGCGGCGTCCAGCTGCTGCTCGGGCAGCCCGTGACCGATGGAACCGACCCCGACCTGGCCGAGCTCACGGGCGCGGAGATGATCCAGCGCAGCATCGGCAGCCGATTCCCGGGCGAGAGCGAGTACCGCTTCCACCACGCGTTGATCCGCGAGGCCGCCTATGGACTCCTCACCAGCGAGAATCGCCAGCAGGGCCATGCCCTGGCGGGTCGTTATCTGGAGAGCGTCGGCGAACACGATCCGCTGGTCCTCGCCGAGCACTACCAGCGCAGCGGCGATGCCGAGCGCGCCCTCGGGTTCCTCATCCGCGCCGCCATCCAGGCGCTGGAAGGCAACGACCTGGCAGCGGCCCTGTCGCGCGCCGAGCGGGCGGTGCAGATCGGCGTACGGGGTGAGCCGCTGGGGACGCTGCGCAGCGTGCAGGCATGGGCCCAGTTCTGGAGTGCAAACTTCACGGCGGCCTTCACCTCGGCCAAGGAGGCAGTGCCCCTGCTCCCCGCCGGCGGCCCGTACTGGTGCAGCGCCATGGGCAGCCTGTTTCTGGCCGGAGGTCTGTCCGGAAAGCAGGCGGAGATGGCCGCTTTCATCGCGCCGTTCGTCACGACGCTCCCGACCTCCGAGACGAGGACTCAGTACGTGCAGGCCGCCTGCTCCCTGGCCTCGGTATTCAGCCTGAGCGGGAACCGCGAGAAGGCGTATCTGTTTCTGGATCGCATCTCCGAGATCGCGCACGACCACGAGGCGCAGGATGCGACGATGCGTGGCTGGGTGCGGCACGCCCAGAACTGGCATGTGCGGTTCCTCGAACCCGATCCTTGGCGGGCCCATGTGACCGCCCAGGAAGCCGCCGCGGCGTTCACCGAAGCCGGGGATCGACGCATGTGCGCCTTCGAAGCGGCGTATCTCGGCATCTCGCAGTGGGAGCTGGGCGATCCGGTCGCGGCCGAGGCGACGCTGCGCAGCACCCTGGAGCTCGGCCTGGCTCTGCAGGAGGGCCTGGTGATTCGCCTGGTCCGCTGCTATCTGCCGCAGATCCTGCTCGAGCACAACGATCCCGATGAGCTCGAGGAGATCGAGGCCATGGCCATGGCCGTGCATCAGACGGCCGCCGCCACGTACTACGGAGGCATGGCGCTGTCCTTGCTCGCCCAGGTGGCGCTCCGCCGCGACCAGCTCGAGCAGGCCGCAGACCTGGCGCGCCAGGCGGTGGAATCCTTGCGCATCGCGCCGCCGCTGCAACCCCTCGCCTACACGGCCTTCATCAACGTTCTGCTCGAGCAGGGACGAGGCGTCGAGGCGTCGCACGTCGCGGATGAAGCGGCAGCTGTCATCGACTCGATCCGCGGGGCCGGTCGTCAGGAGCTCGCCTGCCGGCTCGCCATCGTCGAGGCCAAGCGGATCGCAGAACCGTCGGTGGTGTCCGAGGCCTTGACGATCGCGCTCGCCGAGCTCACCCG
>DATAPF010000532.1:0-14029 GCA_036265355.1 Kofleriaceae bacterium
CGTGCGCGCCGGCGAGGTGCTGGTGATCCCGTCCAACGTCCCGCACGAGGCCGAGGCGCTGGAGGACACGCTCGACGTCGACGTGTTCGACCCGCCGCGCCAGGACTGGCTCGACGGCACCGATCATTACTTCCGCCGGAAGTGAGTGGCGCGGCAGTCTCTTCCGCACCGCTCCGGATGGGCAATCTCGAGTATGCGCGGGTATGCTGGAGTGGCGTGAGCGCCGACGAGGCGCGTCGATGTGATCGTTCGCGGCGGCGCGCGACGAACGTGAGACCGTCGTGACCGCGGCCATCGCCGTCGCATGCAGGCGACCCGCCACCTATGATGACGCGGGAGTCACGCGGTCGCGGCCGTCCGCACCGGGTGACGGGCGATCATCCATGGCAAACGAGGTCGACGACACGTCCACCAAGCCCGATCAGGGGATCCTGAAGCCCGAGCGCGCGCGTTCCGCTCCGCCGGCGGAAGCCGTTCCACACGATGCGATGGCGTCCGGCACCCAGCCGATCCGATCGGCCACGCCGCGGACCGCAGCGCTGCGCCAGGGGATCCCCAGGGCCGGCGCGTACCGAGCGTCGGCGGTGAGGCGATCGCCGCATCCGACGCCGGTCGCCCTGCCGATCGTCGCGGTGACCCCGGTCGCGATCGAGCCGCCTGCTGCCACGACGCCACGAGCTGCGAGCGATGCGGTTCACGCCGCGCCGACCGGCGCCATCGGACCGGCGCATCCTGCCGAGACCGCGCTCGACAGCGTGCCGACCGACCGCGCGGAGGCTGCCGAGGTGAGCGGCCCGAGTGTCGCCAGCGCCGAGCCCGCGGATCCAGTCGCTGCGGGCGTCGGGACGCGTGACGCTCCGAGCGCGTCGACCGCCGAGGTCGCAATCCTGCGCGCCGTGGACGCGGGGACCTCGGCGCGAACCCCCGGCCGCCGCGCTCTGCGGATCGGACTCGGCTTGCTCGGCGCCTCGGTGCTCGGTGCGGTGATCCTCCTGGGCGCGTTCGGCTCCTCGCGGAACGACGCGCGCCCGGGCTCGCGAGCCGCGCTCCCGGCAGCCGCGGATCTGGTGCATGCCGTGTCGGATCCCGCGCCGTCTGCGATCGAGGCCGTCCCGCGGCGCACGGTGGCACCGCCCCACGCAGCCAGCGTCGAGCCGTCGCCCGCGGCGACGCCAGCACCGGCTACCACGAGCGGGGCGCTGGCCGCCCCGGCGCCTCCGGTGTCGCCGTCGCTCGCGGCCAGGAGCGAGGTGCCGCCCGCTGCCACGCCGCCCGCGAAGCCGTCGACCACCATCGCTGCGGATGCCGCACCAGCCGGCGTGAAGTCCGCACCACCTGCCGGCACTGCAGCCGCCCGTCTCGAGAGCTCGCCGGCACGGTCCGCCGCGACCGGCGATCCATCGACGGCGCGGCCAAGCACGACACGCGAGCCCGCACGCGCGGCCAGGCCGGGGAGCCCGCCGCGCACAGCGCCGGCCCGGCCGCTGACCTACGACCCCGACGCGCTGTTTCTCCCCAGGCAGTGAGGCCCGCTGACATGCCGACCTCGATCTCGCAGCGGCTCGCGTGGTCCCTCGGCCTCGCCCTCGCGCTCGCGCCGGCGATCGCGCGCGCGGACCCGGGCGAGGACGCGAAGGCCCACGTCGCGCGGGCGACCCAGGCGCACAAGGAAGGGCGCTACGACGATGCGCGCGTCGAGCTCGAGGCGGCCTACGCCCTGACGCCGAAGCCGGAGCTGCTCTACGCGCTCGGTCAGGTCTACGCCAAGCTCGGTCGCTGCCGCGACGCCACCGCGTACTACCGGTGGTTCGCCGCGACCCAGAGCGAGGCGCAGGTCGCCAGGGTCGTCGATCAGGCGATCGCGGCATGCAAGCCGGCCGCGCCGCCGCCGGCCGCCGCACCGCCCCCGGCTGCGCCGCCGGCGAGCCCCGCCCCGGCTGCGACCGCAGCGCCCGACGGTGCGCACTGGTACCACGACAAGCTCGGCGATGGGCTGGTGCTCGCCGGCATCGCCGCGGCGATCGTCGGCCTGGTCGAGTACCGCAGTGCGGTGTCGGATCTCGACGCGGCCGAGGATCGCACGGCCGCGCCGACCGTCGCGCGCTACTTCGATCTCGTCGGCGAGGCGCACGACAAGCGGACGACCGCGCTCGTGCTCACCGGCGTCGGTGGCGCGCTGATCGCCGGCGGCATCGTGCACTACGCGCTGCACGGCCGCGGCGCGGAGGCCCGCGGCGTCGCGGTCGTGCCGGCGCCGGGCGGCGGCCTGGTGACCTACCAGGGGCGGTTGTGATGCGGTGGGCTGCGTTCGGCGTCGCGGCCGCGGCGGCCACCGGCTGTCTGCGCGACACCGAGTTCAAGTGCACGCAGGATTCCGACTGCGAGGCCATGGGCCACTGCGAAGCGGTCGGGTTCTGCAGCGTCGGCGATGCCGGGTGCGCCACGGGGCGCCGGTTCAGCGAATCCGCCGGTGGGGGCCTGGCCAGCACCTGTGTGCCGGCGAGCGCGGGGAGCGGCGGCCGCTGTCCGGCGGACTACGTGGCGGTCGGCAGCTCGGGCCATCACTACAAGCGGCTCGGCGGGGTGACCTGGGATCAGGCGCGGGCGATGTGCGAGCAGGCCAGCGCCTCGACCTACCTGCTGATCCCCGACGACGCGACCGAGCTCGCCGGCCTGGCGACGATCGCCAGCCCGCCGTTCTGGATCGGCCTCGACGATCTGGCGGCGATGGGGACGTTCATGACCGTCAAGAACGCCCCGGCGACGTTCACGCCCTGGGCGACCGGCGAGCCCAGCACCCGGGCGGGGACGGACTGCGTCCGGGCGACCTCCGCGACGCAGATCGCGACGGATGTTTGCAGCACCCGGCGCGCGGCGATCTGCGAATGCGAGCCGTGATCGCAGCCGCCCGCGACCTCGTCAGATCGAGCAGCTGCCGGCCTCGTTCTCGTAGAACGCGAGCTGGTTCCACAGCGAGACCAGGAAGTTGGTGCTGCTCGCCGCGGGAAACGTCTGGTTGAGCAGCGAGTAGCCAGAGCCGGCGCCCGAGATCACCGACAGCGCCGAGATCGCGCCGGGCAGCACCTGGTTGCCGGTCGGCACGGTGCAGCCCGGCGTCGGGCGCTGGAAGCCGAGGCAATCCGACAGCGCGTTGATCGAGAACGTCATGGCCAGCGTGCGGTTCGACATCGTCTGCCAGGTCGAGATCATCGTCCCCATGTTGCCGTTGATGGTCGGCACCATGTTGAAGCAAGCCTGCGCTTGCTGCGCCTCTGCCGGGCGGGTGGAGAGGAACGTGACCGTGCCGATCGCGAGCAGTGCGGTCAGGCCGAGCGTTGCTTTGAACATCTTCATGGGTCTCCCTTTCAGCCCGGAGATCCGGTTTCACGCCCGATGCTGCAGGTTTTCTGATCCGCGCCCGTGTGAGGGGGATCTGGCGGGCCGTCACCGCGGGGCGTGGGCCGCCACCCACGCCGAGATCTCGGCCTGGGTCACGCCCTCGCCCGGGGCGATCTGCGCCTCGGCCGCCTGGCGGGCGAGCGCGATGGCGCGCGGCCGGTCGCGCCCGGCGTCCCACAGCGCACGCGCCAGGAGGAAGCGAGGCGGCGCCAGATGCCCGGGCGTCTCGTCGGGGCGTAGCTTCAGCGCGCGCTCGAGGATCGGCACTGCCTGGTCGGCGCGGTGCAGCTCGACGTAGGCCTCGCCCAGATCGGTGAGCAGCTCGCCGATCTGGCGGTGATCGCGGCCGAGCGCGTGCTCCATGATCGGCAGCGCGCGCTCGTAGAGCAGGGCGGCCTTGCCCGGCTGCCCCCGCGCCATGGCGACCTCGCCGAGGTCTTCGAGGACCTCGCCGGCCTGGGCCGAGTCGCTCCCCATCGCGTGCTGGGCGATCGCGAGCGCGGTCTGCAGCGCGGTCTCGGCGGCTTCGAACTGCCCCCGGCGCTTCTCGAGCAGGCCGAGGTTGTCGAGCGGGTAGAACCGCTGGGAGCCATCCGCGCCGTAGGCCGCGCGGGCGATGGCGTCGGCGCGCAGCAGTCGCGCGCGCGCCTCGTCGTCGCGGCCGACCGCCGACAGCGACCCCGCCAGGTCGACGAGGCCGGCGACCAGCCGGGGATGGTCCGGTCCGTACGTGCGCTCTCGGATCGCCGCGGCTCGCTCGTCGAGCACCAGCGCCTCCGCGTTGCGGCCCAGCGCGCCCAGCACGATCGCCAGGCGATCGATCGTCGGCGTGAGCACCGGGTTGTCGAGGCCGTAGGCGGCCTCCTGGAGCGCGAGGCCTTTGCGCAGCGCCGCCTCGGCGGGGGCCAGGTGGCCCTCCATCTGGAGGATCGTGCCGTCGAGTGCGACGACGTCGCCGAGCTTGCCGTCGGTGCGCCCGGCGCGCGCCAGCTTGGCCGCCGCGAGCCGTTGCAGGCGATGCGCCGCGGCGTAGTCGTGCGCGCGCCCGGCGCTGTCGAATGCGAGCAGCTCCAGGGCGATCTCGACGTCCGCGTCGCGGCCGATCGCCTCGCCGACCTCGACCGCCTGGGACAGGGTCGTCCCGGCGGTGGGCTTGTCCTGCTCGAGCTCGAGGTCGCCGAGCAGGAGCAGCGCATCCAGCTCGTGGCGCCGATCGCCCCGCCGCCGCGCCTCGCTCGCGATCGCGGTCGCCGCGTCGGTCGCGGCGGCGAACCGGCCGGCGTGGAGCAGCGCGCGCGCCTGGGCCGCTCGCATCGCGAGCTCGGGCGTCGCGCCGTCGAGAGGGCCCGCCGTGGCGGCCTCGTCGCAGGTCGCCACCGGGCGCAGCTGTGCCGCGGCGCTGACCGCCCGCGCGACCACGACGCGATCCGCGCCGGCGAACGCATCGACCAGCCCGGCGAGCTCCGCGGCGCGCTCGTCGAGGCACGCCATGCGTCGCTCCCGCGTGGTGTCGTCGGCGAGGCAGACCTCGCGAGAGCGCTGGCCGAGCTCGCCAGCGTAGCGCTCCAGCGTCGCGAGGCTCTTGTCCGCCGCGGCCGCTGCGAACGACGCGCCGGTCGCGGCGAACGCGGCGCGGACCCGCCGCGCCTGCTCGGGCCCGGCGAGCACGCGCATCCGCTGCTCGTGGGCATCGCACGCGGCGCCGCGCTGGTGCACCGCGCGGGCGTGACCTGCGACCCCGACCCCGGCGGCGCAGGCCAGCACGCCGACCGCGATCCATGCCCGGCGAGCGCGCGTCGGATCGCGGCCCAGCGCCGCGGCGAGCGCCTCCATCGACGCGAACCGCGCGCCGGCGTCGGTCCGCAGCCCGCGCAGGATCACGCGCCGCAGCCACGGCGGCACGCGGGTCCCGCGCGGCGGCTCGACGACCCGCCCGGCCTGGACGCTGGCGGCCAGCTCGTCGAGCGAGTCCCCGGCGAACGGCCGGGTCCCGTACAGCGCCTCGTGCAGCGCCACGCAGAACGCGAACTGATCGGCCGCCGGGCCCGCCGGCTCGCCGCGCAGCTGCTCGGGCGCCATGTACGCCGGGCTGCCGGCGCGGCTGCCACCGCCGGACGCATCGGGGGTTCGCGGCCCGGCTGGGCGGTCGGGGCGGTCGGGCGCGTCGTGGACGGCGCGGGCCAGCCCGAAGTCGAGCACCCGGACCCGACCGTCGTTCCCGACCAGCGCGTTCGATGGCTTGAAGTCGCGGTGGACGAGCCCGGCGCGGTGCGCCGCCGCCAGCCCGCGCGCCGCCTGGACGAACACGCCGAGGACCTCGCGGCGCGTGCGCGCCCCGCGGACCCACGCGGCCAGGGTTGCGCCGTCCACGTACTCCATCGCGAGGTAGACCCGCTCGCCGACCGCGCCCACGTCGTAGATCGCGATCGCGTTGGGGTGCTGCAGCCGCGCGGCGAGCCGCGCCTCACGCTCGATGCTCGCCCGCGCCGCGGCGTCCTCGTCCCACACCAGCTTGAGCGCCACCTTGCGGTCGAGCCTGGGGTCGAAGGCCGCATAGACCACGCCCATGCCTCCCGCGCCGATCAGCTCGAGCAGGATGTAGCGACCGAATTCCGGATCGCGCGGGCGGAGATCCCGATCGCCGAGCACCGCGCCGATCTCGCCGCGAACCGGCGACGACTCGGCGGCGCGCGTCGACCACGCGACCAGCTCGTCGCACGCCTCGCAGCCGTCGAGGTGCCCGGCGAGCTGCTCGGCGCGGGCCGGATCGAGCGTGCCACCGACGAACGCAGCGATCAGGTTCGCGTCGGGACAGCGCATCCGGGAATATTGTAACCGCGATCGCGCGTACCTCAGCATGGCGGACATGCGGGGCGAACTGCTACGCGGGTTGCTGGCGGGATCCGCGATCGCGATCACGTCCGGCGCCGAGCTCGAGCCCGCGCTGGACCGGATGCTCGCCGGAGCGCGCGCGGCCTGGCCGGGCGTCGCGATCTCCGACGAGGTCTTCCTCGGCCACCTCGCGGGCGCGCTGCGCCAGGCCGGCGCGCCGTCGGTCGAGGACTGGCTCGCCCGCGGCACCGCGAGCGATCTCTACCTCGCGTGCGGCTGCGCGCTCGGCGATCCGGCGGCGATCGCCGCGCTCGACGCCCATCACCTCGCCGGCCTCGACCCCGCGCTGCGCCGGCTCGATCTGCCCGCGCCGGTGATCGACGACGTCAAGCAGGACGTGCGCCAGCGGCTGCTGGTCGCCGACGGCGCCCGCCCGCCGCGGATCGCCGACTTCACCGGCGCCGGCAACCTGCGCGGCTGGCTGCGCGTGGTCGCGATCAACGCCGCGCGCCAGCTGCTGCGCCGGGCCGCCCGGGCCGGCCCCGCTGCCGAGCTCGCCGACGTCGTGCCGCAGGCCGCCGACGACGCCGAGCTCGAGCTGCTCAAGGCGCACTATCGCGAGCAGTTCCGCGCCGCGTTCGCGGTGGCGCTCGCCGAGCTGTCGCCGCGCGACCGCACGCTGCTCCGCCAGCACTACCTGCTCGGCCTCGGCGTCGGCGAGCTCGGCGCGCGCTACGGCGTGCACCGCGGCACCGCGGCGCGCTGGCTCGAGCGCTGCAACCGCACGCTGCTCAACCGGACCCGGCGCGCGCTGGTGACCCGGCTGCGCGTCGCGCGCACCGACGTCGACAGCATCCTGCGCCTGGTCCGCAGCCGGCTCGAGGTCAGCATCCGCGCCGCGCTCGCCGCCGAGGATGCATGACCACGGGTCGCCCCACTCGCGAATGCTTCCTACCAAATTGGCACTGATTAGTAGTTGGCTGGTAATAATCACAAATGATTGATATCGCCTGACTTTTGCCAGATGGCTCGAGGTCGGCTTCCTCCCGATGTGCGGCGTGGTCAAGATGTCGCGCATGGCCATCACTTTCCTCGTCGTGCCGCAGTGGCAGGGCTCGGGGTCGCCGCGCCGGCTGCAGATCAGCGATGGTGCGGCGGCGATCCGCGCCGGGCTGCCGGCGGCGCAGGTCATCGACGTCGAGGTCCCCGGCGAGCCGGGTGAACCGGGCGCCGGGGTGCGCGGCTATCGCGCGCTGCGCGAGATCCGCGACCGGCACGCGCGGCTGCTCGCCGGCCGCGGCGGCGCCGCGATCACGATCGGCGGCGACTGCGGCGTCGAGCTCGCGCCGATCGGCCATGCGACGCGGCGGGCCGGCGGCGACCTCGCGGTGGTGTGGCTCGACGCGCACGCCGACCTCAACACGCCCGCGTCGTCGCCGTCGGGCGCGTTCCACGGCATGGTGCTGCGCGCCGCGCTGGGCGACGGAGCGCCCGGGCTGGTCGCGGAGCCGGCGGCGGCGCCGCGCCCCGAGCGGGTCGTGCTGGCGGGCACCCGCGCGCTCGACCCCGAGGAGGACGCGTACATCGCCGCGCACGGCATCCGCCGGCTGCCGCCCGCCGAGCTCTGCCCCGAGGCGCTGGTCGCGGCGATCGAGGCGACCGGCGCGTCGTCGGTGTTCGTCCACGTCGACCTCGACGTGCTCGACCCCGCGGAGCTGCGCGGCATCGGCTGCCCCGAGCCCGCCGGGGTGTCGGCCGCGGCGCTGGTCGATGCGATCGCGGCGGTGCGCGCGCGGTTCCCGCTCGCCGGCGCGGGCATCACCGAGTTCACGCCGTGGTCGGTCGCTGAGGCCGCGGCCGATCTGGCGACGATCCGGCGGATCCTCGGCGCGCTGACCGGCTGACCGGCGCGCGGACAGCGTCGGCGCTGACGCAGCTCGCCAGCCCCGGGGGCGTCGACGATGACGCACCTCGGCCGGCGGTTCGCGGGCCTGGCACGCGTCCGGGCTGGCGCGCCCTGCAGTCGCCGCGGGCGCCCGACGCCCCGGATGACGCTCCCACCGCTTGGTTTGCTGTGCGCGGACAGGGTACCGTGCGGTGCGGCGTACGGCGGGGGACCGTCCACGCAGCACTGGCGATGACCACCGAGCACATCCTCCAGACCCAGGGCCTCACCAAGGACTTCCGCGGCTTCGTCGCGGTCAAGGCGGTCGACCTGCGGGTCCGCCGGCACTCGGTGCACGCGCTGATCGGCCCCAACGGTGCGGGCAAGACCACCTGCTTCAACCTGCTCACCAAGTTCCTGACCCCGTCGGCGGGGACCATCAGCTATCGCGGCATCGACATCACGCACTGGAAGCCCGCGCAGGTCACGCGGCTCGGGCTGGTGCGGTCGTTCCAGATCTCGGCGGTGTTTCCCCACCTCACCGTGCTGGAGAACGTGCGGATCGCGCTGCAGCGCAAGCGCGGCCGGTCGTTCGACTTCTGGCGGTCCCAGGCCGTGCTCGCGGACTTCGAGCCGCGGGCCCGCGAGCTGCTCGACGCGGTCGGGCTCGGCGCGTTCGCCGGCCAGCGCGCGGTCGAGCTGTCGTACGGCCGCAAGCGCGCGCTCGAGATCGCGACCACGCTGGCGCTCGACCCCGAGACCATGCTGCTCGACGAGCCGATGTCGGGGCTCGGCCACGAGGACGTCGGCCGGATCGCGGCGCTGATCAAGTCGATCCGGGCCAACCGGACGATCATCATGGTCGAGCACAACCTCGGGGTGGTCGCCGACCTGTGCGACCGGATCACGGTGCTGGCGCGCGGCGAGATCCTCGCCGAGGGCGACTACGCGACGGTGTCGCAGAAGCCCGAGGTCATCCAGGCCTACATGGGGACGGCGCATGGCTGAGGCGCCGTATCGCCGGAGTCCAGAGTTCGCGGCGCCGGCCGAGGTCCCGCCGGTGCTCGCGGCCCGGGACCTCCACGCCTGGTACGGCGAGTCGCACATCCTGCACGGCATGGACATCGAGGTCCGCCCCGGCGAGCTCGTCACCTTGCTCGGCCGCAACGGCGCCGGCAAGACCACGACGCTCAAGGCGATCATGGGCATGGTGGCGCGGCGGTCCGGCAGCGTCCGGTTCGAGGGCAAGGAGCTGATCGGCCTGCCGTCGCACCGGATCGCGCGGCTCGGGATCGCGTTCTGCCCCGAGGAGCGCGGCATCTTCGCCAGCCTGGATGTCGAGGAGAACCTGCTGCTGCCGCCCCACGTCCGGCCCGGCGGCCTGTCGGTCGCCGCGATCTTCGAGCTGTTCCCCAACCTCAAGGAGCGGCTGGGCAGCCCGGGGACCAAGCTGTCGGGCGGCGAGCAGCAGATGCTGGCGATCGGCCGCATCCTGCGCACCGGGGCCCGGTTCCTGCTGCTCGACGAGCCGACCGAAGGGCTGGCCCCGGTGATCGTCCAGCAGATCGGCGCGACGATCCAGCGGCTCAAGGCCGATGGCTTCACGATCCTGCTGGTCGAGCAGAACATCAAGTTCGCGCAGACCGTGGCGGACCGCCATTACGTGGTGGAGCATGGCCGGGTGGTCGACATGGTCCGCAATGCCGATCTGGCGGGCAGCATGGACCGACTGCGCGTGTACCTTGGAGTCTAGCCACCGGCCAGGTCGCCCTGGCCGATCCCAACCATTTGCAATGAACACCCGAGGAGCTGCGATGCTGAGACACCTGGCGAATCGTTCGATGATCGTGACTCTGTGTGCCGCGGCGCTGTGCGCAGCGGCTTGCAAGAAAGCCGACAACGCGGCCGGCGGCGGCAGCGCGGCCTCGGGCGGCTCGACGGGCGCCACCGCGGCCGGGGGCGGGGGCGGTGGCGGTGTGGGCGGCGAGAACAAGCTCGTGATCGGCGTGCTGAGCGACATGTCCGGGCTGTATGCCGATCTCGCCGGCCCGGGCTCGGTCGTCGCGGCCCAGATGGCGGTCGACGAGGTCGGCGGCAAGGTCGCCGGCATGCCGATCGAGATCGTCTCGGCGGATCACCAGAACAAGCCCGACATCGGCGCCAACCTGACCCGCGAGTGGTTCGACACGAAGGGCGTCGATGTCATCGTCGACGTGCCGACCTCGTCGGTCGCGCTCGCGGTCAGCGAGGTGACCCGGAGCAAGAACAAGGTATTCCTGGTGTCGGGCGCGGGCACGTCGAACCTGACCGGCAAGGCATGCTCGCCCAACACGATCCACTGGACCTACGACACCTGGGCGCTGGCCAACGCCGCCGGCCGCGAGATCGTCAAGAACGGCGGCGACACCTGGTTCTTCCTCACCGCCGACTACGAGTTCGGCCACGCACTCGATCACGACGTCAGCCAGGTCGTCGAGGCGAGCGGCGGCAAGGTGCTCGGCCGCATCATGCACCCGCTCAACGCCTCGGACTTCTCGTCGTTCCTGGTCCAGGCCCAGGCATCGAAGGCCAAGATCATCGGCCTGGCCAACGCCGGCGGCGACACGATCAACGCGATCAAGCAGGCCTCCGAGTTTGGCATCGTGTCCAAGGGCCAGAAGATGGCGGGGCTGCTGGTGTTCATCACCGACATCAACGCGCTCGGTCTGCCGACCGCGCACGGCCTCCTGCTCAGCGAGTCGTTCTACTGGGACCGCGACGACAAGACCCGCGAGTGGTCGCAGAAGTTCGCGGCCAAGCACAACGGTGCGATGCCGACGATGGTCCAGGCCGGCGTGTACGCTTCGCTGCTCCACTTCTTCAAGGCGGTCGGCGAGCTCAAGAGCGCCAAGGACGGCAAGGCGGTGGTCGCCAAGATGGAGTCGATGCCGACCGACGATCCGCTGTTCGGCAAGGGCACGATCGACCCCAACGGCCGCACGCGCCACCCGATGTACGTCTACGAGGTCAAGACTCCCGAGGAGTCCAAGGCCAAGTGGGACTACTACAAGCTGGTCCGTGAGGTCCCGGCCGACCAGGCGTTCCGCGCGCCCGCCGACAGCGGCTGTCCGCTGATCACGAAGTAGCCGATGGGGGGGATCTCGGCACAGGCACTGTTCGGCCAGCTCCTGCTCGGCCTGATCAACGGCGCGTTCTACGCGCTGCTCAGCCTCGGCCTCGCGATCATCTTCGGGCTGCTCAACGTGATCAACTTCGCGCACGGGGCGCTGTACATGCTCGGCGCGTTCGTCGCGTGGGGCCTGCTGCACTACGCCGGCGTCGGCTACTGGGCGGCGCTGTTCGTGTCACCGCTGGTGGTCGGGGTGGTCGGCATCGTGCTCGAGCGCACGCTGCTGCAGCGGCTGTACCGGCTCGATCCGCTGTACAACCTGCTGTTGACGTTCGGCGTTGCGCAGATCCTCCAGGGCCTGTTCCAGCTCAAGTTCGGCTCGTCGGGCGAGCCCTACGAGATCCCGGCGCTGCTGCAGGGCGCCAAGGACCTCGGCTTCATGATCCTGCCGTACTACCGCGGCTGGGTGACGATCGTGTCGCTGGTGGTGTGTCTGGCGACCTGGTACGTCACCGAGCGTACCCGGCTCGGCTCGTACCTGCGCGCGGCGACCGAGAACCCGGGACTGGTCCAGGCGTTCGGCATCAACGTGCCGCGCATGATCACGGTGACCTACGGCCTGGGCGTCGCGCTCGCGGCGTTCGCCGGCGTGCTCGCCGCGCCGATCTACCGGGTCAGCCCGGCGATGGGCTCGGATCTCATCATCGTGGTGTTCGCGGTCGTGGTGATCGGCGGCATGGGCTCGATCATGGGCTCGATCGTCACCGGCTTCGCGCTCGGCCTGATCGAGGGGCTCACCAAGGTGTTCTACCCTCCGGCGGCGAACACCGTGGTGTTCGCGCTGATGGCGCTGGTCCTGCTGGTCCGGCCGGCCGGGCTGTTCGGGAGGACGACATGATCGGGAACCGCGACGCCGGTGTCTGGCGCAGCGACCGCATGGTGTTCGCGATCCTGATCGCGTTGCTCGTGATCGCGCCGTTCGTCGCATATCCCGTGTTCCTGATGAAGTGCCTGTGCATGGCGCTGTTCGCCTGCGCGTTCAACCTGCTGATCGGCTACGTCGGCCTGCTGTCGTTCGGCCACGCGGTGTTCCTGGGCTGCGCCGGCTACGCCTCGGCCCACGCCGCCAAGGTCTGGGGCATCGACCCCGGTCTCGCGATCCTGTTCGGCACCGCCGTGGGCGCGGCGCTCGGCCTGGTGGTCGGCTGGCTGGCGATCCGCCGCCAGGGCATCTACTTCTCGATGATCACGCTCGGCCTGGCCCAGATGATCTACTTCTTCTGCCTGCAGGCCAAGTTCACCCACGGCGAGGACGGCATCCAGGCCGTGCCGCGCGGCCACCTGTTCGGCGTGATCGATCTCGGCAACATGACCGTGATGTACGCGTTCGTCCTGGTCGTGTTCCTGATCGGCTTCTCGATCATCTACCGCGTCATCCACTCGCCGTTCGGCGCGGTGCTGACCGCGATCCGCGAGAACGAGCTGCGCGCCACCTCGCTCGGCTACAACACCGATCACTACAAGCTGATCGCGTTCGTGCTATCGGCGGCGCTCGCCGGGCTCGCCGGCGCGACCAAGGTGCTGGTGTTCCAGCTCGCGTCGCTGACCGACGTCCACTGGACGACGTCGGGCGAGGTCGTGTTGATGACGCTGATCGGTGGGCTCGGCCGGTTCACCGGCCCGGTGGTCGGCGCGTTCGTGGTCGCCATCCTGGAGAACTACCTCGCCGAGTTCCGCGGCTGGGTCCCGGTGGTCGAGGGTGGCGTGTTCGTGCTGTGCGTGCTGGCGTTCCGCCAGGGCATCGTCGGCTGGCTGAGCGAGCGGCTCAAGCTGCCGCTGTAGCGCAGTCGCGTTCCAGAGTTGGCGCTGATGCTGCTGGGCCGCCGATGCCGCTGCGGCGGCGATTTGACACGCATTGACAGGGAATGGAGCCTCACGCGTTTACAAGTCGACAGGGTCGCACGACACTGGATCGCATCGTGGGTGTGTCCGGGTTCGAGATCGTGTTCGATGGGTCGTTCGACGGTGGTGCGTGGCCCGGACCGCGCGCAGCATCGTTCGGCGAAGCCTGGCTCGGGCCGCAAGGCCTGCTGACCCCGTGCTGGCTACCCATGTCGTCCAGCTGGATCACGATGCATCACGCGGCCCTGCGGTAGTCGACGTGAAGCCCGCCGAGCACGCTCGTGACCGCGGTCGGCTTGGACGGGTCGATGGCCATCACGGGGCTCGCCGGTACGCGTTGCTCGATGCCCTGATGCGGTCGGCTTTCGTTGAAGTAGCGCTGGTATTGGCGCAGAAGCGATGCGAGATGCTGGTCATCGAACAGCAGCACGTGGTCGAGCAGCTCTCGTCGTGCGCTGCCGACAAAGCGTTCCGCCACGGCATTCATATTCGGCGCCCGAACCGCCGTGCGGATCACCCTCGCGCCGACCCCTTGGGCCACGCGGTCGAACGCCCGGCCGAACTTGTCGTCGCGATCCCGCAGCAGCACGGCCGGCGCGTCGCCGTCCATCGTGGCGTTGCGCAGCTGCTGCGCCGTCCACGCCTGGGTCGGGTGGCGCGTAGCGGCAACGTGGACCACACGCCGCGACGCCAGATGGACGATGAAGAACGCGTAGACTTGGCGGAACAGGAGGTCGTGGGTCTGGATGAAGTCGCAGGCCCACATCCGTTCGGCGTGGTTCTTCACGAAGGTCGCCCAGCTCTGGCCACCGCCGTTCTTGCCCCGAACGCCGCGCATGTACTTCTGGACGGTCCGCTTGCTGACCTTGACCCCGAGCTTGAGCAGCTCGCCGCGGATGCGC
>DATAPF010000533.1:0-5334 GCA_036265355.1 Kofleriaceae bacterium
ACCCTTCCAGATCGCGAAGATCGCGGGGTAGACCAGCAGCTCGAGCACGAACGACGTGACCAGGCCGCCGATCATCGGCGCGGCGATCCGCTTCATGACGTCGGCGCCGGCGCCGGTGCTCCACAGCACCGGCACCAGGCCGATCATCATCGTGAGCACGGTCATCAGCTTGGGCCGGATCCGGTGCGCCGCGCCCTCGACGATCGCCTCGCACAGGTCGTCGCGGGTGCGCAGCCGCCCCGCGGCCTGCCGGGCGCGATGCGCGAGCGTCAGGTACAGCAGCATCACGACGCCGGTCTCGGCGTCGAGCCCGGCGAGCGCGATCATCCCGATCCACACCGCGACGCTCACGTTGTAGTGAAGCAGGTAGATCAACCAGATCGCGCCGACCAGCGAGAACGGCACCGCGAGCAGCACGATCCCGGTCTCGATCAGCGAGCGCGTGTTCAGGAACAGCAGGAACGCCACGAGCACCAGCGTGATCGGCACGACGAGCTCGAGCCGGGCCCTGGCGCGTTCGAGGTACTGGAACTGCCCGACCCACGCCACGCGCACGCCGTCGGGAAGCTGGAGGTTGGCCACGGCGCGCCGGGCATCGGCGATGTAGTCCGACATCGGCCGCGTCGTGTCGAGGAACACGTAGCCGACCAGCTTGCCGTCCTCGGAGCGCACCATCGGCGGCCCGGTCACGGTGTGGAGCTCGGCGACCTGCGACAGCGGGACCTGCGCCCCCGACGGGGTCGGGACGAGCACCCGGTCGAGCTGCGACGGGTCATCGCGGAACTCACGCGCGTAGCGCAGGTTGATCGGGTAGCGCTCGCGGCCCTCCACGGTCTCCGAGACGTTCATGCCGCCGATCGCGGTCTGGATCACGTCCTCGACGTCGCCGACCGTGAGCCCGAGCCGCGCAGCCTCGGCGCGCTTGACCACGAGATCGATGTAGAAGCCGCCGGTCGAGCGATCGGCGAACGCGCTGCGCGTGCCGGGGACGCTCGCCACTGCCCGCTCGATCGCGACCGCGGCCCGCTCGATCTGGTCGATGCTGTCGCCGAACACGGCGACGCCGAGCGGGCTGCGGATGCCGGTCGACAGCATCTCGGTGCGGGTCTGGATCGGCATCCAGAAGATGTTCGGCATGCCCGGGTAGTGCAGCCGGGCGTCCATCTCGGCGACGAGGCGCTCCCACGTCATCCCCGGGCGCCAGCGGTCGCGCGGCGCGAGCACGACGGTCGCCTCGACCATGCCCAGCGGCGCCGGATCGGTCGGGGTCTCGGCGCGGCCGTTCTTGCCGAACACCGACGCGACCTCGGGGAACGCCCGCAGCTCCCGGTCCATGACCTGCATGATGTGCGACGCCTCGGCGATCGACATGCCGGGCGGCGCCGTGGGCATGTAGAGGATCGCGCCCTCGTTGAGCGGCGGCATGAACTCGCTGCTCAGGCGAAACCACGCCGGGACCGTGAACGCGATCGCCAGCGCGGCGAGGCCGATCACCAGGCCGCGGTAGTGCACCGCCCAGCGCACGACCGGCGCGTACGCCCGCACCAGCAGGCGATGGATCGGGTGGCGATCCTCGCCCCGGATCTTGCCGCGCACGAAGATCGCCGCGAGCGCGGGCGTCAACGTGACCGCGAGCACCGCGGCGAATCCCATCGAGTAGGTCTTGGTGAACGCGAGCGGCCGGAACAGGCGGCCCTCCGTGCCCTCGAGCGTGAACACCGGGATGAACGACACCGTGATCACCAGGAGCGAGAAGAAGATCGACGGCCCGACCTCCTGCATCGCGGCGATGATCGCGGCCTGCCGCGAGCCCGGTCTGCCCCGGCGCTCCCAGGCCTCGAGCTGGTTGTGGATGTTCTCGATCAGGATGATCGACGCGTCGACCATGGCGCCGATCGCGACCGCGATTCCGCCGAGCGACATGATGTTCGCGGTCAGGTGCTGGTAGGCCATCGGGATGAAGGCGAGCAGCACGCCGAGCGGCAAGGTCAGGATCGGGATCAGCGCGCTGCGCACATGGAGCAGGAACACGAAGATGATCAGCGCCACGACCACCATCTCCTCGATCAGCGTGTGTCTCAGCGTGTCGATCGACGCGCGGATCAGCTCGGAGCGGTCGTAGGTCACGACGACCTCGACGCCTTCGGGCAGCGTGCGCCGGAGCTCGGCCAGCCTGGCCTTGACGCCGTCGATCACATCGAGCGCGTTCTCGCCGTACCGCATGATCACGATGCCGCCCGGCACCTCGCCCTCGCCGTTCAGGTCCGCGACGCCGCGCCGGATGTCCTGGCCGATCTCGACCTCGCCGATGTCCTTGACGCGCACCGGAACGCCGGCCCCGGTGGTCCGCAGCGGCACCTCCTCGAGGTCCGCCCGGCCGCGCACGTAGCCGCGGCCGCGGATCACGTGCTCGTGCCCGGCGATCTCCATCACCTGGCCGCCGACGTCGGCGTTCGAGCGCTGCAGCGCCATCACGACGTCGCGGAGCGGGACCTTGAGCGCGAGCAGCTTCTGCGGATCGACGTTGATCTGGTACTGCTTGACCGCGCCGCCGACCGAGGCGACCTCCGCGACCCCCTTCACGCTCGCGAGCGCGTAGCGCAGGTGGAAGTCCTGCAGCGAGCGCAGCTGCTGGACGTCTTGCCGGCCGGTGCGATCGACCAGCGCGTACTCGAACACCCAGCCGACGCCGGTGGCATCGGGACCGAGCCGCGGGATCGCGCCGGCGGGGAGCTGCGCCTGCGCCTGGTTCAGGTACTCGAGCACGCGGCTGCGCGCCCAGTAGATGTCGGTGCCATCCTCGAAGATGACGTAGACGAACGACATCCCGAACATCGACTGTCCGCGGACGTACTTGACCCCGGGCGCGGCGATCAGCGACGACGAGATCGGATACGTGATCTGATCCTCGACCAGATCGGGGCTGCGCCCCATCCACTCGGTGAAGATGATCACCTGCGCGTCGGACAGGTCGGGGATCGCATCGAGCGCCGCGCGCGACAGCGACAGCCACCCCCACACCCCGAGGCCGATGACGAGCAGGATCACGATCAGCGGGTTGCGCGCGCTGCCCGCGATCACGCGGGCGATGACCCCCGGGCGCTCAGCGCTTCCCGTCATGGCGATCCTCCCAGAACGAGCCGGCCGAGCGGACGCGGCTCTCGGCCGCCACGAGGAAGTTGCCCGCGCTGACCACCAGGTCGCCCTCGGCGAGCCCGCCCGTGATCTCGACCCGGTCGCCGCTGCGCGCGCCGATCGTGACCTCCTGGGGGCGCAGCGCGCCGTTGCCGAGATCGACGAACACGACCCGGCGCGGGCCGGTGTAGATCACCGCGGAGATCGGGACGACCAGCCGCGGCCCGAGCCGCTGCTTGAACACCACCGTCGCGTACATGTCCGGCTTGAGCTCCCGCGCCGGGTTGGGCAGCGCGATCCGGACGCGGCCGGTCCGCGACGCCGGGTCGAGATACGGATAGACGAACGCCACCGTGCCCTCGAACGTCTTGCCCGGCAGGTAGTCGAGCGTGATCGACGCGGGCATGCCCTTCGCGACCCGTGGCAGATCGGACTCGTAGACGTCGGACTCGACCCAGATCTGCCCGAGGTCCGCGACCCGGAACAGCCGCTGGCCCATCGTCACGGCGGCGCCATCGACGACGTCCTTCTCGATCACCACGCCGCTCACCGGCGACACGAACGGCACGCGCTCGATCGGCTCGCCGCGCTGGCCGAGCGCCGCGAGCTGATCCTCGGACAGGCCCCACAGCCGCAGCCTGGTCTCCGCCGCGCGGACGAGCCGGTCGCCGTGCGCCGCGTCGCCGCTGCCCTGCATCGCGCCGCGGTCCTGGCGGGCGATCAGGTACTCCTGCTCCGCGGCGTACAGCTCCGGGCTGTACAGCCGGAACAGCGTATCTCCTCGGCTCACCGTCTGGCCGGTGGCATTGACGCGCAGATCGCTGACGAACCCGCCGATCTTGAGCGTGATCTCGTGAAGCCGCGTCTCATCCACGGTGAGCCGGCCCTTGGCGACGATGTCGAGATCGATCGGCGCGCGCACCACGCGGGTCGTGCGGATCCCGAGCACCCCGCGCCGGCCCTCGTCGATGTGGATCACGCCGGCCTGTTCCTCGTCGCGCGTGACCGGCGTCAGGTCCATCGAGCAGATCGGACACTTGCCCGGCTCCTGCGCGTGCACCGACGGGTGCATCGAGCACGTGTAGTAGCTGACGTCACTGCCGCTGCCCGGGCCGGCCGGCGGATGCTCCGCGGCCGGGGCCACGGTCATGCCGCCCGGGCCGGTCGACGCCGGCCCGCTCGCCGAGCCGGTGAACCATGCGATCAGCGGGCGGCGGAACCCGATCGCGACGATCACGAGCACGCCGACCAGGCCGGCGGACACCATCCCGGTGCAATGTCGCGCGCGCGGGGGCAGCGATCCAGGCGCCGCGCCGTGCGCCGGTTCGGGCGCCGCGCGGGTCGAGGCAGGGCTGTCGTCGACGTCGGTCATCGGGCACCCCCGGGAGTGCGGCCCTCGAACCGGTCGAGCGCGGCGAGGCGGCGGTCGAGGTCGGCGCGGGTGCGCTCGATCGTCAGCTCGATGTCGCGCAGCGCGTGCTCCGCCATGATGGCCATCGAGAACGGGGCTTGCCCGGCGGTGAAGCCCGCGAGTGCCGCGTCGACGCGCTGCCGCGCGGTCGGCAAGAGTTGCTGCTCGTAGAGCGCGAGCGCCCTGGCCGCCTCGTCCACCTCGTCGCGGGCGCGCACGCGACCTTCCTCCACCAGGTCGGTCACCGACGCGAGCTCGGCGGTGGCTCTCGCCTGTTCGGCGCGCGCGCGTTCGACGTCGGCGTCGCGCCTGCCGCGCTGCAGCGGGATCTCGATGCCGATCCCGATCATCCAGCGGTGCTGCCAGGTGTTCCACATCGAGTCGTACGAGCCCATCAGCTCGAAGCTCGGGTAGCGCGCCAGGCTCGCGTCCTCGAGCTCGACCCGACGGGCGCGCAGGCGGGCGGCGGCCGCGATCCGCCGGGGTTGCTCGCGGCGCGCCCCGGGCGGCGGCGCGGCGGCGAGCCGTGCCGGGGGCGGCGGCAGCGCGGCGGCCGCCGGGCGGTGCAGCAGCCGGTTGAGCGCCGCGACCGCGCTGCGGCGCTGGGTCTCGAGCATCAGCCGCTCGCGATCGAGCTCGAGGATGTGGCCGCGGACCTCGAGCGGGTCCTGCTGGGACCCGCGCCCGGCCGCGTACTGCGCGATCACGCCGTTCTCGATCCGCTCCAGCAGCTCGCGATGATGCTGGTTGATGTCCAGCGCGCGCATGGCCAGGTAGTCGTCGTCGAA
>DATAPF010000534.1:0-5914 GCA_036265355.1 Kofleriaceae bacterium
ACCTGTCGCAGCAGGGCTTCGCCGGCGGCCGCGGCAAGCCGGTCGAGCTCACCGTGCGCGGCGGCGACTGGACCACGCTGGTCGCGCTGTCCCAGCAGGTCCAGCACCAGCTCGACGAGTCCGGCCTCGCGGTCGACCTCGACAGCGACTACGACCTCGGCCCGCCCGAGCTCGCGATCGCGCCCGACCGGCCGCGCGCCGCCGACGTCAGCGTCAACGTCAATGACATCGCGACCACGGTCAACGCGCTGGTCGGCGGCACGGTGGTCGGCCAGTACTCGACCGCCGGCCGCCGCATGGACATCCGGATGCGGCTGCTGGCGACCCAGCGCACCCGCCCCGAGGACCTCGAGGTCCTGCGCGTGCGGTCGACCACCGGCAACCTCGTCCCGCTGTCGAGCGTGGTGATCGCCACCGAGCAACCCGCGCTGCAGACCATCAACCACGACAACCGCCAGCGCGCGATCCGGCTGACCGGCAACGTCGCGCCCGGCCACTCGCAGAGCGACGTGCTCGCGTTCATCGGTCAGCTCCAGCCGCCGCCCGGGTTCAGCTTCGTGCTATCGGGCCAGAGCTCGCAGTTCGGCGATGCGATGCATAGCCTTTTGTTCGCGCTGCTGGTCGGCGTGATCGTCGCGTACATGGTGCTCGCCTCGCAGTTCAACTCGCTGCTCCATCCGATCACGGTGCTGACCATCCTGCCGCTGTCGCTGGCCGGCGCGATGGTCGCGCTGTGGCTGACCGGCAAGACGCTCAACGTGTTCAGCATGATCGGCCTCCTGCTCCTGATGGGCATCGTCAAGAAGAACTCGATCATCCTGGTCGACTACGCCAACGAGGTCCGCGGCCACGCGCGGGTCGACGCCGCCGAGGCGATGCGCCGCGCCGGCCCGGTCCGGCTGCGCCCGATCCTGATGACCGCGGTCGCGACGATGATGGCCGCCGTGCCGTCCGCGCTCGGCCTTGGACCCGGCGCCGAGACCCGCGGCCCGATGGCCGACGCGATCATCGGCGGCCTGATCCTGTCGACCGTGCTCAGCCTGTTCGTCGTGCCCGCGTTCTACGTGCTGAGCGACCGGGCCAAGCGCTGGCTCGGTCGCCGGCGCCACGCGGTCGGCACCGCTGGCGATGACCTCGCGAGGCAGCAAGGGGTGTCGCCGCCGTAAGGAAGGTGATGTCCCGGTCGCTCTGGCGCCCGATACATTGTGCCATCGTCACGCTGGCGCCCGGCGCGAGGCAGCGGCCGGCGTGCTGGCGACAGCGTCGGCGCTCGCCGCGATGCGCGGCACTCGAGGGCTGCCCGGCGGGTTCGCCTGATCGCCCGATACGTTGTGCCATGGCCACGCGAGTGGCGCCGGACGACGCGGCACGATGATATCACGGACTCGCGATCGAGCAGTGTGCTCGATACATCACCAAGGAGATGATGCATTGACGAAGACACTGATAGGTCTTTGTGTTGCGGTGTTCATCACAGCATGTGTCGACCCATCGGATCCGATCGACGAGACGACTGCGACGTCGACCACGGAGCAGGCCGTCGCTGCACCGCTCGCGTGCGCGCCAGGAGTCCAGTTCACGAATACCTGGACGCAGGGTGGCCTCATTTCTGGAGTCCAGCAGTGCTCTTGCGATGGCACGCTGGTATGGACGTTCGGCTCCGCGGTCGGCACCATGCATCAGACAGTTGGCCCGAGCTGCACCGGTGGCGGTGGTGGTGGTGGTGGCGGCGGCGGCGGCGGTACCGGCTGCAGCGTGCAGCGCGCCCCGATCGGGACGCACCTGTTTCCTCCGCCTCCGCCCTGCTGAACAAGCGCCACCGCGCTCAGAATGGACACCTCCGGCAGCCGCCCACGTGGGCCAAGCCCGACATCCTCCGCATCCTCAAGAGCCCGGTCTACGCCGGATACATGGCCGCCGGTGACGAGCTGTTCGACGCGGAACATCCGCCGCTCCTCGATGCGGCGGCGGGTTGCTGACGCACGCGCATCGCGTGCTGGGCGCAGCAGCGCGCGATGCTCAGTCGACCACCGCGTCAAGGTCCTTGGCGAAGCCGTTGTGGAAGTACGAGAGGGCGATGGGTCCTTGAAAGTCCCGCCGTTTCGCTCCCTGACGTGGGCGCTACGGTAGCGAGCCGCCGACCATCGCCGCCGCACTCACGTTCGCTCCTCGGGCAGTTTGATCGAGCGTCGTCGAGCCGCGATCCCTCGTGCGGTCGGTCGCATGACCTACCGGACCGCTGGGTCGGCGTGCATCGGGAACCTCCCCCTTAGCGCGAGGCCAGCGCCAGACCGACCAGACCGGCGGCGACGATCACCAGCGGTTCCGGGATCTTCTTGACCTTGACCAACACCAGCAGCGTCGCCGCCGCGATCACGATCGTCGGCACATCGATGATCGCGCGACGGCCGAGCACGATCGCGGCGCCGCCGATCGCGCCGGCCGCCGCGGCGGAGACCCCATCGACGAACGCCTTGATCGATCGATTGTCCGCGATGCGATGGTAGTACGGCGCCGGGATCACGACGAACAGGTAGCACGGCAAGAACACGCCGAGCGCCGCTGCCGAGGCGCCGCCAAACCCGGCGACCAGAAAGCCGATGAAGGCGACCGTGATCACCACCGGGCCGGGAGTGATCATCGCGACCGCAACGGCATCGAGGAACTGGCGCTCGGTCAGCCAGCCGTAGTGGTCGACGACGCCACCGTGCAGGAAGGGTACGATCGCCAGGCCGCTGCCGAACACGAACGCGCCGGCCTCGGCGAAGTAGATGCACAACTTCCAGAGCGTCGAGCCGGTGGCCGGCCCGTGCAGCCCGGTGACCCACCAGCCCCACGGCAAGAACGAACTCGCCCGCGTCGCGAAGCCCGGGCGGATACGCACGAGGTAGACCAGCACCCCGCTCGCGATGAACACCCACACGATCTCGGACTCGGTCAGCGCGGTCACCGCCGCGTTGACCGCGAACAGCCCCCACAGCAGCGGATCCTTCGCGAGCGTCAGCTTGGTCAGCTTCTGCACGCTACGCGCGATGATGGCGATCACCGCCGCGCCGACGCCGTAGAACACAGCCTGCATCCAGGGCAGCCCGCCAAGCTCGACGTAGGCCACGGCGAGGCCGAGCACCATGATGAACGACGGCAGGACGAACGCGAACGCCACCAGGGTCGCCCCGAGGATGCGAGCGCGCACCCAGCCGAGATACATCGCGAGCTGCGCGGCGAGCGGCCCCGGGGCGAGCTGGGCGAGCGCGAGGCCGCGCTTGTAGTCGTCCTTGCTGATCCAGCGGCGCTGCTCGACGAGATCGCGCTGCATGTACCCAGCGAGCGCGATCGGCCCACCGAACCCCAGGGTGCCGAGCCGGAGGAAGTAGTACACCAGCTGGCGCAGCTTGACCGGCTCGAGCTCGCTCATACGCGGAGCTTGCCTCCTGATCGCGGACAGGCGCTGGGGCGCTGCATGAAATGTTTATAACACATCGTTATTGCTGTTGCCGAGGAGGCTGGTGCAACATCCGGGCATGGGCGCATGCCCGACGAGATGCCTGGAGGTCGCCGCGCTGACCGGACGCATTGGGGGGCGGGAGGGGTTGCCGGCCCGATGCTGATGCTCCCGGTCCTGCTCGCCGCCATCGCGCCGGTTCGCGTTGCCACGGCGCCCCACATCGACGGACACTTGGCCGATGCGGCGTGGACAACCGTCCCGGCGAGCGACTCGTTCACACAGTCGTTTCCCACGACGGTGCCGCACCGAGTGACCCGACCCGCGTCCAGGTCGCGTACGACGACGACAACCTCTACATCGCGATCGACTGCGTGCAGCACACGCCCCGGCTCGCGCGGTTGACTCGCCGCGACCGCGACCGCGACCGCGACGTCGACGACGATGGGATCTGCGCGTGCGAGTACACCAGGAACGCCGTTGTGTGCGCCCACTGACTCAGCCGGCATCTGGTGGTGCCCGCCGGCTCGCCGGCCCCCACCTCGGGGCACATCGAGGCATCCCGGGGGCAGCGCCCGAACCCCGCTTGAATGTCCTTGCCGCGCCGCGAGGTTGGCCCGGTTGGATTCACCGCCATCGGTCTCGCCGGATCCCGGCAACCATCAGGGGCTTCCGCATCCGGATTGGACCGAATATATTTGAATTTCCGCATCCGGGTTGACTCTGGATATCCAGATTTCAACATCCGGATTGGCACGACTACTGTCCAATTCCCAGGACACCAGGATCCCCGACGGCCCGCGAAGCCGGTGCTCTCCGAGGGCTCCAGGCGTGTCACCCGATCGAGGACAGGTGTGATGACACACCGGACATGCTGAGGTAATGCGTGTGTCGCTGGCCATGCATCATCTTGCATCACCAACCTCAGCGTATTCAGGTTGACTTCCAAAACCGCTATCTGTTAATCGCGTAACACTCCATCATATGTGACTCCCGCCAACCGGCGCGGAGCGACGGCACCACGGCGAATTAACACCGGGGGGGAGACAGGTGACACTCGACCGCTTTGCGTATGGCACCAATCTGGAACGTGCGACCAGCTACCGCGAGCGGAGCCATGCGTCATGGCCCCCAGCGTGTGCGGTTTTCAGAGTCGGTTCAAAGAGTGGGTCAGTCTCACACACTGTCGTCAACGGATCCGAATATTTATCATTCACGATGACATGAACGCGCTCGGTTCCGTTTCGCAGGAGGCCCCGGATGTTTGAGAGCCATGTTCTGATCGCCGAAGATGCTGACAATGCCAATGTGCCGGCCCCGGATCCGGTGTGGGCGAGACCGGCACTGCTCGTGCTCGCCATCGCCTCGGGCGTGCTGTACGGCTGGGATGTATGGCGGATGCATCTACATCTCTACTACGGCGCGGCCGTGAAGACCATGTCGTCGAGCTGGCCGGCATTCCTGTACGGTGCCTACGACCCGGGGATGACCACCACCGTGGACAAGGTTCCGGGTGTCTTCTGGCTTCAAGCGCTCTCCGCGTGGCTGTTCGGGTTCCATTCCTGGTCGGTGCTGCTGCCCCAGGTCCTGGGCAGCGTGCTGACCATCCTCGTCCTTTACCGCGTGGTACGGCTGTGGTCCGGGCCGGTCGCTGGAATCGTCGCCGCCGCCGTCTACGCCACTACGCCGATGATCGCCGCGCTGGCCCGGACCCAGATTCCTGACGTGATCCTGGTCTTGCTCGTGGTCCTCGCGGCGGGGGCGTGGTGGCAGGCGATCAAGACGGGCAAACTGGCGCCGTTGCTGTGGTGTGGCGTACTCATCGGGCTGGCGTTTCAAGCCAAGATGGTCCACGCCTGGTCGGCATGGCTGCCGTTCGCGCTGACGTACCTGTTCGCGGCAACCCTGCCGTGGCAGCGGCGCCTGGCCCGGCTGGCGGCGGCGGGCGCGGTGACCGTGGCGGTATCGGCGATCTGGGTCGTGCCCATGCTGCTGATTCCCGCCTCGTCCCGCCCGTACATCGACGGATCGATGGACAACTCCGTGCTGTCGATGGTCTTCGGCTACAACGCGTTCAACCGTTTCGGCCTGAGCAACGACGGCGCCGCAACACTGGGCGTGGGCGGACCGCTGGGCGGGATACACGGGCCCGCCTGGGACTACATGTTCAGCGATGCCGCGGCGCCCCAGGTCGGCTGGCTCTACCCGATCGCGCTCGCTGGTCTCATCGCCGGTCTCCTCTGGAGCCGTTCACGCGCCGACCGGCTGCGGCTGGCCGGATATGCGATGTGGGGACTGTGGCTGCTTACCCAGGCGGTCACGTTCAGCCTCAGCGTCAAGCCACATTCCTTCTATCTCCTGTCGGTTGTCCCGCCAATAGCCGGGCTTGCCGGGGCCGCGGCAGCCCGCTGGTGGTCCTCGCGAACGCCGTCGCAAAACCGTTCCTGGTGGGGGCCGGCGACCGTCGTCATC
>DATAPF010000535.1:0-3620 GCA_036265355.1 Kofleriaceae bacterium
CAGATCCGGATGCGGCCCGGCGACCCCGAGGACCGCGACCTCGCGGGTGAGAAGATCACCGGGCAGCGCGGCCGCGGCGCCTGCGAGCACGGTCAGCGTCGCCCGCGGCCCGGCGAGCGCGGCGGCCATCGCGGTCGCCGCGGGATCCGCGCACAGCACGCGCCACGGCCGGCGAGCATGATCCTGATCGGCGAACGCCGCTGCCAGCGCGGCGCGATCGGCCGCCGCGGGAACGCCCCGGGCGCGCAGCCAGTCTGCCCACGGGCCGGCGCCCGCCAGCGCGGCGGGGGCGATGCCCTTGGCCCGCAGGATCTCGATCAGGAACCGGCCGATCGGGCATTCTCCGACCACGACCACCGGATCGCGCGGCCCGACGCCGGTGCGCGCGTACAGCGTGTAGGCCAGCGCGACATCGCCTGCGACCGCGGCAGCCGCCGGCACCGGCAGCGCGAGCCCGTCGTCGAGCGGCACCAGCCAGCGCGCCGCGGCGGTGATCGTCGCGCCCAGCGCATCGCGCCGCCGGGCGTGCGGGCACACCGCCGCCCCGCCGCGCCGGCACACGTCGCACTCGCCGCACGGATCGATCGGCCCGATCAGCACGCGGCGATCGAGCAGGCCATCGGCGCGCTCGCCGGCGCGCACCACCCGGCCGACCCCGGCGGCGCCGTGGACCTGCATCGCGTCGAGCGCGATCTCGACGTCGTCGCCACGGTCGTTCCCAGGGGGAGCCCCCCCCGGCTCGCGACGCTCGACGCTCACCAGCGCTTGCCGCGCGTGGGCGGCGGCTCGGGCGCGGAGCCGATCGCGGTCGACTCGGCGGTCTCTCCGCCGAGCTGCATCACGTAGTCCTCGCCGCTGTCGTAACTCGCGTCCTCGACCAGCGCGGCGTCGTCGAAGTCGCTGGACGCGGCCGGCGGCGCCGCGGCAACGCGCGCAGCTACGGGCCGGGCGGCCGGTGCGGGCGCGGCCGGCGCGCCACGACCGCGCGACGCCGAAGACGAAGACGAAGACGACACCGGCGGCGCGGCGGTGGCCTGCTGCGCGACCGGCAGCCCCTGCCGGGTGCGCCAGGCGGCGAGGGCGGCGACCAGCTCGTCGTACGGGATCATGGTGCGACAGTACCATGCTAGAAGCGCGTCGATGGCGATCCGGCTCCACCGCTCCCCGGTGCTTCCCTCCAGCGGCTTCCTTCATGGCTTCCCCGAGCGCTCCGGTGGCGTGTCGACCGGGGCGCGCGCCTCGCTCAACCTCGGCGTGAGCTGGGGCGACGACCGCGCCCTCGTCGAGGCCAACCGGCAGCGCCTCGCCGATCATGCCGGCTACGATCCGGCCGCGGTCCAGATGGCCCGCCACGTCCACGGCACCGACGTCTGGACCATCGGCCAGCCGCTCGCCGACGATGCCACGTTCGACGGCCTGGTGTGCGACCGACCGGGCGCGGTGCTCGCCGCGTTCGCCGCCGACTGCATCCCGATCCTGTTCGCCGAGCCCGCGGCGCGGGTGTGCGGCGCCGCGCACGCCGGCTGGCGCGGCACGGTCGCGGGCATCGCGCGCAACATGGTCGCCGCGATGCAGGCGCTGGGCGCGCGGGCCGACCGGATCCGCGTCGCGCTCGGCCCGTCGATCGGCCCGTGCTGCTTCGAGGTCGGTCCCGAGGTCGTCGCCGCGTTCCGCGACGCGCTCGGCGACGTCCCCGGCCTGATCGTCGATCCCACGAGGGGCTCCGCCCCCCGCCCCGCCGGCAGAGCCGGCAGGGTCCCCACCCCCCGTCTCGCTTCGCTCGCAGGACCGCACAAGGATCACATCGATCTCCGGGTCGCGAGCCGGGTGATCCTCGAGCGCGCCGGCGTCGCGCCCGATCACATCGACGACCGGCCGCCGTGCACGCGCTGCGAGCCCGAGCGGTTCTTCAGCTACCGCCGCGACGGCCGCGCCGGCGGCATCCACATGTCGTTCATCGGCCTGGTGTGAGCGCGCCGCGCGGCTGACCGCGTTGCCCTGCGCGGTTCGCGCAAGCTCGCGGCGTCGTGGGTTGCGCGATCCGTGCAGCGCCGGGGCAACGTACGTCGCGGGCGCGATGGTTCGCGCGGAGTCGATCACCGACGCAGAGCCATCGAGTGCACGCCGTCCAGTCATCGGTGGATCTGCATCCGGCCGGATCACCGTCGGTGGTGCATGGCTTGCAATCGCGAGTGCGCGACCCGCCGCGCGCTGTGCGTGGCGGGAAGGTCAGAAAGGTCACAGGAGGTCGCCATGCACAACATCGTCCGATCCCGTCGGTGGTTCATCATGCTCGCGCTGCTCCCGCTCGCTGCGCCGGGGTGCGCAGCGGAACCCGTCGACGCCGATCCCGCCACGGCCGAGATCCACTCGCAGATCTGGGAGTCGACCTGTGAAACAGCGCCCAAGAGCGCAGACGGAACCTGGGGCCTCGAGTCGGTCTCGGTCGGCAACATGTACGATCCCGCGGGCTGCCCCGACCAGTACCTCGTGGGGTGGGGCAGCTTGCCAGCGGGGCAGGGCGCCTTCGCCGATGTGTTCTGGGAAGGCGCGGGCCCGACCCAGAGCGAGTGCCCGGACGCGCGCATGTCGCTCGCCTGCTACAGTGAGACGCTCGGCGGCTGGACGATCACCTCGGAGCAGATCTTCGACGGCGCCTGGTCGAGCACGGGCAAGTGCAACTTCATCCTCGACTCGGGACCGTTCACGTGTCCCCTCAACGGCGACCAGAAGAACCGGACCGCGGCCAAGGCGTGGATCCGCAACTGCTCGGGCGGTACCTGCACGCAATCCAAGCGCCGGGTCGGGATCCGGGCCTGGCTGAACTAGCGAGCCTTCCACGGGCGCGATGGGAGTGGATCCAGCGGGCGAGCGGTGTCGATGCTCAGGGCTCCGTCGCGGGGTCCGTGGTCTCGGCGTCGCAGGACCAGACGCTCTAGGTCTGGGACCTCGAGACCTACGTCTGCATCCTCACCCATCGCGGCGACGCGCCCTACGCGGCGGTCGCCACGAGCGCGACCGCGATCGTCGCTGGCGACGCCACCGGCGGCCTGTGGATTCTCGACTGGCCGCCATCGGCCACGCGTCACCGAGGCTGACGCGAGTCCTCGTGGACCAGGCGAAGGGCGTGTGGACGGCAGCAGATCGCCGGCGAGCTCCGCGCGGCCGGCGGCCATCCGGCGTGCACGCCGTAGCCGGCCGAAACGAAAACGAGCCGGCGGTTAGGCCGGCTCGAGTCCTACTTTCGTTACTTGAGAGCTGTTTAGATCACGCGAACGTTTTCGGCGCGCGGACCCTTGGGGCCGCGACCTTCGTTATACGAGACCTTCTGGCCTTCGCGCAGATCCTCGAAGCGAACGCCCTCGACGGCCGACATGTGGAAAAACATGTCGGTGCCGGTGCCATTCTCGATGAAACCAAAACCCTTATCAGTCAGACGTTTGATCGTACCTTGAGACATTCGTAGCACTCCAGCAAAGATCGTTGGCTCGGCCGCGTGACCACAGCGGGCACGAGACAGAGCCAGCCACTGTGTGCCGCGGATTTGGGCTGGTGTCGATCAAATTCTGCGCATTTCGCCCGAGGGCAACCGCGATCGCGCAAATCTGGTCGCATGGAGG
>DATAPF010000536.1:0-6131 GCA_036265355.1 Kofleriaceae bacterium
GGGGCCAGCCGTCCGGGACCCGGACGCACGGCGGGCGGCGCGGCGACCTCGACGACGGCCACCGGCGCAGCGGCCGGCGGCTCGACGGCCGGCGGCTCGCTGTCCTCGGCAGCGGGTTCGGCGGGCGCGGCGGGCGCGGCGGGCGCGGGCGGCGCCGGTGCAGGGGCCGCTGCCGGCGGCGCCGGCTCGACCATCCGCGCGAGCTGCGCGCCCGGATCGCGGGCGCGGTCGCCGCGATCGGTCGCTGCGTGGGAGCGACCGGCGAGCTGGTACCAGGCGCCGGCGGCGAGCAGCACTGCCGCGATCGCGACGATCGCGAGCGCCGCACCTGCGCGCGATCGACGCGGCGCGGCCGGCCGCGCGGCGATCGGCGGCGGTGACGACGGCCGGGCGATCGGGCGCGGACCGGTCACGGTCATCGGCAGCGCGCCGGCGAACGGCGTCGCATGCGCGGCGGTCCCGGACTGCGCCTCGATCAGCAGGCGCTCGGTGCCCGGCGGCAGCGCGGCCTCGAACTCGATCAGCAGCGCCTCCATCGAGGGGTAGCGGTCATCGGGGTGCTTGGCCAGCGCGCGGTCGACGACGTCGGCGAGCGCGAGCGGCAGCGCCGGGTTGATCGAGCGCGGCGGCGGCACCGGCGACGCCAGGTGCATCTGCATCACCTTCAACAGATTGTCGTCGAAGAACGGCAGCCGCCCGCACAGCATCAGGTAGAGCAGCACGCCGAACGAGTACACGTCGGCCCGCTGATCGACCGCGTCGTCCTCGCCGCGGATCATCTCGGGCGCCATGAACAGCGGGCTGCCCAGGGTCTCGTTCATGTTGGTCAGCTTCGGGTTGATCGGCGTCTTGGCGATCCCGAAGTCGACGACCTTGACGCCCCACCGGCCCTGGCTGCGCTGGACCAGGAAGATGTTCTCGGGCTTGACGTCGCGGTGCACGATGCCCTCGGCGTGGGCGTGGGCCAGCGCGCGCGCGACCGGCACGGCGACCGCGACGACCTCCTCGATCGACATCGCGCCGTCGCCGAGCCGCTGGTCGAGGGTCTGGCCGCGCAGCAGCTCCATGACGAAGAACGGCCGCTGATCGGCGGTGACCCCGAAGTCGCTGATCGTGACGATGTTCTCGTGATCGAGCTGCGACGCCGCGTGGGCCTCTTGCGTGAACCGCGCGCGGGCCTCCAGGCTCGTCGCCAGATCGCTCGACAGCACCTTGGCGGCGAACTGCTTGAGCAGCGTCTGATGCTCGACCAGATACACGACGGCCATGCCGCCGGTGCCGATCCGCTCGAGGACGCGATAGCTCTTGCCGAGCATGGAGCCGATCAACGGGTCGGTTCGCTCAGCCAGCACGAGCGGACCTCGCGCCGAAAGAAGGAGTCGCCAGACACATCGAGGAGGTAGTCACCATCAACGAAACAACCAGTGGTGAATCCGAGCCGCAGTCTCGCATGGCGGTGGACTCGCCCGCACGTGACATTTTACGTACTCACATGACTTTGTCCGATGCGCGGCCGCATCGTGATCACGGCGCGCGTGCGCACGATGAGGCGCGGCGCCGGCGCTCGATCGAACGCGGTGCTGTCCGCGCACTGCGCAGTTCACAGGTGCGCCGGTGTGGGCGATTGCGCGACGCGCAGGTCGCGCGCGGCCCGATACCGGATCTCACGCGTCAATCCGCCTTGTGCCGATCGGGCCGAACCTTGACGGCGATCCGGAGCGGCGTCCCTTCGAACCCGTAGCGCTGGCGCAGCCGGTTCGTGAGGAAGCGCTTGTACGACGGAGCCAGGCCATCCGTGTTGGCCCACAGCACGAACGTCGGTGGCCTCACGGCCGCCTGGGTCAGGTAGTGGATGCGGACCGCGCGGCCGTGGTGCAGCGGTGGCGGCATCTCCTCGATGACCTCGGCGAAGAACCGGTTGAGCTGCGCGGTCGGGATCCGGCGCGCGTGCTCGCGGGCGACCTTGTCGACCACATCGAGCAGGCGCTCGACGCCGTCGCCGCGCTGCGCGGAGAGCGTCGCGAAAGGCGCCCAGGTCAGGAAGTGGAACGTGTCCTGCGTGAGCTCACGAAGCCGGGTGCGAGCCGGCTCGCCGACCACCCGGTCGGACTTGTTGAGCGCGATCACCAGGCCGCGGCCGGCCTGCTCGACCATGCCGGCGATCCGGGCATCCTGCTCGGCGGGTCCGAGCTCGCCGTCAATCACGAGGACCGCCACGTCGCAGCGCGCGAGCTGCGACAGCGCCATGGTGACCGCGAGCTTCTCGATGTCGGCGTCGATCTTCGCCTTGCGCCGGATCCCGGCGGTGTCGACCAGCACGTAGTCGCGGCCGCCGATCGAGAACGCCGAGTCGACCGGATCGGTCGTGGTGCCGGCGACGTGGTGGACCAGCGAGCGCTCCTCGCCGAGCAGGCGGTTGGTCAGCGATGACTTGCCGGCGTTGGGGCGGCCGACGAACGCGACGCGCAGCGCGCCGGGTTCGCGGCGGGCGTCGCGGGCGGCTTCGGCCGCGCCGGCACCGTCGACGTCGTCCGCGGCATCGAGCTCGGGCTCGTCGGGCCCCGACGCGAGGATGTCCCAGGGATCGGGCTCGCCGGCGTCGGCCGGCTCGGGGCGCTGGGCGCCGACCGCCGCGGCGATCGCCTCGAGCAGCGGATCGATCCCGCGGCCGTGCGCCGCCGACACCGGGTACGGCGGCCCGAGACCGAGCGCGTGGAACTCGTGGACCAGGTCGTCGCGCGTCGGGTGATCGATCTTGTTGACCGCGAGGAACACCGGCTTGCCGGTCGCGCGCAGCTGGCCGGCGAGCTCGTGGTCGACCGCGGACAGCCCGGCGCGGCCGTCGACCACGAGCATCAGCGCGTCGGCCTCGCCGATCGCGCGCATCGCCTGGCGATGGATCCCGGCGCCGATCACGTCGCGCGCGGCGTCGGGGTCGAGCCCGCCGGTATCGACCACGCGCAGCTCGGCTCCGAAGTAGTCGCACTCGCCGTACCGCCGATCGCGGGTCAGCCCGGGCGTGCCGTGGACCAGCGCCGGCCGGCCGCCGACCAGGCGGTTGAACAGCGTCGACTTGCCGACGTTGGGCCGGCCGACGATCGCGATCAGCGGCGCGGTCACGGCGCGCCGTCCTCGCCGGCGTAGCCCACCCGGCGCAGCCCGGATTCGGCGCGGCTCCACTCGCTGATCACCTTGACGAACAGCGACAGGTGCACGGTCTTGCCGAGCGCCGAGCCGACCGCGTGGCGCGCGGCGATGCCGAGCTCGCGGACCCGCGCCCCACCCCGCCCGACCACGATCGCCTTCTGCGACTCGCGCTCGACGACGATCACCGCGCCGATCGCGAGCTCGGACGGCGACTTCTCGGTCCACGACTCGATCTGCACCGCGCTGGCGTACGGCAGCTCCTTGCCGAGCTGGTGGTACAGCTGCTCGCGGATGATCTCCTGGGCGATGAACTGCGGCGAGCGATCAGTCACCATGTCGGGCGGGAACAGCGCCGGCCCGAGCGGCAGGCGGAGCGCGATCGCGCGCTCGAGCGCCGCGACCCCGTCGCCGGTCAGCGCACAGAGCGGCACGACCTCGACGCCCGGGGCGAAGCTCGCCCACGCCTCGATCACCGGCAGCAGCTCGAGCTTGGCGACCCGGTCGACCTTGTTGAGCCCGATCACGATCGGGTGCTGCCGGCTGACCTCGCCGAGCACGGCCGCGTCGGCCTCGGCGAGCCGCTCGGGCAGCCGGCCGCGGCGATCGGTGGCGTCGACCAGCAGCAGCACCACGTCGGCGCCGGCGGCGGCGGCGATCGCGGCGTCGCGCATGTAGCGGCGCAGCGGCCCGCGCCCGTCCTGCACGCCGGGCGTGTCGACGTACGCGATCTGGGCCTGGATCGGCGGCTCGCCGTCCGGCGACGCCAGCTCGACGGTGTGCACCCCGACGATCCGGTCGCGCGTGGTCTGCGGCTTGGCCGACACCGCGACCAGGTGGCGATCGATGATCCGGTTGAGCAGCGTCGACTTGCCGACGTTGGGCAGCCCGACGATCGCGCAGAACCCAGCACGGATGTCGTCGGACATGGCCCCGCGTGTAGCACAGGCGCCGAAAACTGGCGAGATCGGGCGGCGGCGGCTAGCCTCGGGTCATGGTGCGCATCGCGCTGATCGCCGCCGCGGGCGCCGTGGCCTGCGCCGCGCTGCCGTCCCCCGGCCTGTTCGCCGCGCTCGGCCTGGGCATCGCGGCGATCGGCACCGGCTGGCTCGGCTACCGCCGGCCCGGCGAGCCCGGGTTCGCGCGGCTGGCCGGCGCGGCGGCGGTCACCGTGGGCGCGATGGGCTGCCTGCTCGGGGCGCTGCGCGTCGCGCTCGCGCTCGCCGCGATCGACCGGGTCGACCGTCTGCTCGGCTGACCGTCACTTGCGGAGCAGGAAGTACCAGGTCGCCGCCGCGCCGATCGCGCCGAGCAGCACGACCAGCAGCGCGATGCCGCGCGCGAGCTTCCAGCGATCGACCGACGCGAGGATCTCGCGCAGCTCCATCATCCGGCGGTCGGCGCTGCCGAGCTCGAGGTCGATCTCGTCGATCGGCGCGAGCTCGGCGGTGAGGTCGGCCGGGCGATCGACGTAGAGTTGCTCGCCGAGCTTGAACAGGATCTTGTCGCGCAGCACCTCGGCGTCGGCGGCGGCGCGGTCGACGACCTTGCGCTTGGCGCCGATCGCGGCGAGCAGCTCCTCGACGCGGCGCTGGTCGTCGTGCTCGGCGGTCTCGAGCTCGGCGCGCTGGCGCTCGGCCTCGCCGCGGGCGGCCTCGACGGCGGCGACCCGTGGACTGAGCGCATCGAGCTGACCGGCGATCACCGGCTCGTCGCTCTGGATCGCCTTGCGATCGGCCCGGAGCGAGGCGATCTCGGCCTGGACCTCGGCGCGATCGAGCTTGGGCGACGCCAGGCTGGCCTCGGTCGCGGCGATCTTGGCGTCGATCCGGCGCAGCGCCTCGTGGAGGTCGACGCCGCGCTTCTTGGCGGAGTTGACCTCCTTCTCGAGCGGCTCGAGCTTCCTGGCCAGCGCGGCGAGCTCGCCGTCGAGCCTGGCGATGTCCTCGGCGTACTGCTTGGCCCTGGCCTCGCGATCGCGGCGCACCCGCGCGAGCTCGGCGTCGGCGGCGACCACGTGGCCGGCGTGCTGCGAGCGCTCCTCCTCGATGCTGGCCAGCTGCTCGCGCGTCGCGGCGAGCGCCGCGTGGTCGAAGCCGTCGGCGGTGACCGCGGCGCGGCCGAGCGTGATCAGGTGGTGGCGCCGCGACTGCTGGCGGGTCGCCTGGCGCGCGGTCAGCGCGGTGTGCTCGCGGCGGGCGCGGCGCTTGCCGGCGATCACGGTCGCGATGTACAGCAGGTCGCCGGCGATGCCGCGCCGGCGGGGCAGCGACGCCGAGCTGCGTAGCGTGCCGGTCGGAGCGGCGGCGGACGCCGGCGCCTGCAGCGCGGTGGCGTCGGGGCGCGGGTCGCCGATCGTCGGATCGCCGCGATCGAACCGGCCGGTCGACGCGGCCGATGCATCGAACGCGGCCCGGTTCGCCTCGCGGGTCTTGTCCTCGAACTCCTCTGCGCTCGCCTCTCCGCGCGTCGCGTCGCGCGACTCCTCGACGTCCTCGCTGCGCTTGCGGGTGGGTTCGTCGAACTCCGCAGCTCGCTTGCGGGTCGGCTCGTCGAACAGCACCTCGGCGGCCGGGATGCGGGCCGGCGCCGGCGCGGCGATCCCGAGCAGGGCGCTGGCGGCGTCGCGCTTGACCGTGGCCTGGGCGTGCGCGATCCGCAGCTTGTCCTGCTCGAGCACGGTCTGGCCCGGGTCGAACTCGCCGACCGGCACGGCGCGCCGCGGCGGATCGCCGGCGGAGGCTGCGGGCTCGGACTCCGTGAGCCCCGCGAGCGCCTCCGCGAGGCTGTCGTCGGTGGTGGCGCGCGGCGCGGTGCGCGGTGCGGCGCGCGGGTCGGCGAATTCCCCGGAGCCGCGTGCCGCGGTCGGCCCCGTGCCGGCCGGCGATGCCTTGCCCGACGCGCTGCGCTCCGGCAGGCGCGGCGGGATCGCGTCGCCGGGCGGCGACCCGAGGCGGGCGGTGGCCGCCGCGTCGCGCCCGTCCTCG
>DATAPF010000537.1:0-14497 GCA_036265355.1 Kofleriaceae bacterium
GGCTTCGCCGGCGGGGCGGGGGGCAAAGCCCCCCGTGGGATCGACAAAGCAGCGGTGGGCTCGTGAACGTCAAGGCGTTCTTCGTCGCATCGCTGTCGTCGGCGCTCGATCTGGGGATCGCGATCCCCGACGACGTGCTCCGCCACGTCACGCCCGACGTGCTCGCGGCGCACCTGCCGCGGCCGCTGTGGGCCCGGCTGCTCACTGCGTGCGTCGGCGCGCCGCGGGTCGACGCCCAGCTCGTGGTCGAGACCATCGGCGTGCCGAACCTGTGCGAGCACGTCCCGGCGCCGATCATCTGGGCCTGCATCGAGGAGCTGGCGCTGCGCGCGCTCGGCGGCGTCGTGATCGCCGCGCCCGGGCCGGCCGCGGCGGCGAGCTCGCGGCCCAACTCCACCGCAACGGCGAGCCGGCCGATCCCGTTGCCCACGCCGCCACCGCCGGCCGAGACCCGCCCGACGCCGCCGCCGATGCCGGCCGTGGTCGGTCCGAGCATCCCGGCGCCGGCCGGTGACGGCGATGGCGAGGCCCGATCGCGGCTGGCGCCGAGCCAGCGGTTCCGCCAGGCCAGCACCGGGCTCGGCCGGCTCGCCGCCAACAACGCGCGCCGGCCGCAGGCGCCGGCTCCCGCGCCGGCCCCGCCGCCGCCCGAGCCGGCGAGCCCGCCGCGGGTCAAGCGCGGCCAGACCGAGTCCGACTACGTCGACTCCGAGACGTTCGTCGGCGGCAAGGACGACTGGAAGAACGCGCTCGCCGTCGAGGACGAGCAGCTCGTCGACTGGAGCGCTGCCGACGAGACCGTGAGCAGCGGCGACGAGCTCGGCCGCAAGCGCTAGCCGCGGCGCGCGGCCGGCCGGGCGAGGGTGTGCGAGGCAGCGAGCCTCGACGTTGCCAATCTCAACAGTCGCGATCGCGCTGCGGCTCCCTGGACACACCCTGTTGCCGATCGCAACGAGCGAGCGGCGCGCGACGCGCCGTCGACCCTGCAGCGCGGCGCAGCGGATCGTTGCATCCTCGTCGCGATTTCTCTACCGTGACAGCGCCGAAGGGAAAGGTACGCACTCATGCTCAAGCTCACACGCTCGCTACGACTCCTGGTCGGCGCGTCGTTGCTCGTCGCGGCGACCGTACACGCCGACGAAAAGGGCACGTTGCAGATCTGGATCAACAGCGACAAGGCCTACAACGGGCTCGCCAAGGTCGGCGAGAAGTTCACCAAGGACACCGGGGTCAAGGTCGTCGTCGAGCACCCGGACGATGCGCCGGCGAAGTTCCAGCAGGCGGCGTCGGCGCACGGCGGCCCCAGCATCTTCATCTGGGCGCACGATCGCGCGGGCGAGTGGGTCGCCGCGGGGCTGATCGAGCCGGTCAATCCCAAGCCCAAGTTCGTGGCCCAGTTCGATCCGGTGGGCTGGGATGCATTCAAGTTCAACGGCAAGACCTGGGGCTATCCGATCGCGATCGAGGCGATCGGCCTGATCTACAACAAGGCCCTGGTCGCCAGGCCGCCGGCGAGCTTCGAGGAGATCCTGGCGCTCGACAAGAAGCTCGCCAAGGACGGCAAGCACGCGATCCTGTGGGCCTACAACACCCCGTACTTCACCTTTCCATTGCTCGCGGCCAACGGCGGCTATCCATTTGGCCGCGCCGCGGACGGCACGTACAAGGCCAGCGACGTCGGCGTCAACAACAAGGGTGCGATCCAGGGCGCCGAGATGCTCGCCAAGCTGATCGAGTCCGGCGCGATGCCCAAGGGGGCGGACTACGCGGCGATGGAGGGCGCGATGAAGGACGGCAAGATCGCCATGATGCTCAGCGGCCCGTGGGCGTGGGACAACCTGAAGAAGATCAAGATGGACTTCGGGGTCGCGCCGCTGCCGACGATCGGCGGCAAGCCCAGCCGGGCGTTCATCGGCGTCCAGGGCGCGATGATCAACCGCGCGAGCAACAACAAGGAGCTCGCGGTCGAGTTCATCGAGAACTACCTGTTGACGATGGACGGGCTCAAGACGCTCGACGACGATGTCCCGCTCGGCGTGACCGCCCACAAGGAGTTCTACAAGACCCGCGCGGGCGACCCGCTGATCGCGGCGACCATGCAGAACATCAAGGCCGGGCTGCTGATGCCGAGCCTGCCCGAGATGGGCCGGTTCTGGTCGGCGATCACGTCGGCGTTCGAGGCGATCAGCGGGGGACGCCAGAAGCCCAGGGAGGCGCTCGACGCCGCGGCGCAGCGGATCAAGGCGCCCTAGGCCGATTCGATTCACAGCCTGATCGGTTGTCCGAATGCCGGTCGCACATGAGGCAATCCTCGCTTGAGATGAATAACAATGAGAGCGCTCTCATAACATCGGAGTGAAGATTGCCTGTCTGAGACACTCGATCGCGCGATCTGGATGGCGCACGGGGACGTGAAGATTGTGGAGCGCAGTCTTCATCCTGTGCGCTCATGCCCTTGTGTGACGTGATCGTGTGTGCTCCCATCGCGCTCGCCAGTCCCATCCATGGTGGAAACGGCGGATGATATGAGCACAAACAAGCACCGTATCCTTCGAGTGTTGTCTTCGGCGTTTTTTGGCTCCGGTGGCTCCGGTGGCTCCGCCGGCGCGTGGTCGGCGCTGGCGCTCGGCCTCGCGGCGACGGCCGGCACCGCCCACGCGCAGGGCGCGCCGGCCGTCGCGGCCCAGCCGGCCGCGGTGACCGCCCCGCTCACCGACCAGCAGATGGACCAGGTCAAGAAGCTCGTCGAGGCGATGCCCAAGCTGTTCGAGTTCGACGGCTACGTGCGCTCCGGGTTCGGCTTCAACGCCAAGGGCGGGGCCCAGGAGGCGTTCCAGGCGCCCGGCGCGTACAGCAAGTACCGCCTCGGCAACGAGACCGATCTCTACAGCGAGCTCGGGCTGACCACCAACTGGGTCAACCCCGACCACACCGACGCCTGGTTCAAGACCAAGATCAAGATCGGCATCCAGCAGGTGCACCCGCACTTCACGTTCGACTCGCTGCGCGATGCGCCGGGCAACATCGTGAACCGCGAGGCCTACGTCGAGGCCGGGCACATCGTCGATTCGCACCCCGAGATGACGTTCTGGGCCGGCCAGCGGTTCTACCGCCGGCGCGACGTCCACATCATCGACTTCTTCTTCAACGACATGAGCGGCTACGGCGGCGGCTTCCAGGACATGAAGGTCGGTGGTGGCGACACCAAGCTGTCGGTCGCCGTGCTCGGCGGATCGGTCGAGAACCCGACCGCGGCGGCCGGCTCCGATGTCGGCCGGCTGGCCAAGGGCACGCTGGACCTCCGGCTGTCGGATATCCCGGCCGGCCCGGGCAAGCTCGAGGTCTGGCTGATCCCCACCCTGGCGGTCCAGGGCAATGGCGCCCCCGGGCAGAACCACAGCGGCATCGGCGGCGGGGTGTTCTACTTCCAGCCGATCCTCGGCGGCTTCAACGAGATCTCGGCGTCGATCGGCTACAACGCCGCCGCCAACCTGTCGACCCAGCTCGACCCGAGCATCGTCAGCGGCGGCTGGCTGTTCCGGCTGGTCGAGCGCGGTGTGTTCCAGTTCACGCCGACGGTCTCCATGATGCTGGCCGGCGTCCTGCAGTTCGACAACCGGGACGGCAACCCGGCGAACACGACCGACAGCTCGCTCGGCAACACCTGGATCTCGATCGGCGCCCGGCCGGTGTTCATGCTCGGCAAGTACACCGGCGTCGCGGTCGAGGGTGGCATCGACACGGTCAAGCCGCAGGCCAGCGGGTCGTCGGTCGGCGTGCTCACCAAGGTCACGGTCGCCGGGCTGATCCGGGCGGGGAACGACTTCTGGGCCCGCCCCGAGCTGCGGGTGTACGTCACCACGGCCGCGTGGAACGACGCGATCAAGGGCCAGGTGGGCGGCGCCCCGTTCGCCAATGACACGCTCGGCCTGACCGCAGGCGTTCAGGCCGAGACCTGGTGGTGAGGGCGGCCGGCCGGCCGGGTCAGCCCTTGAGGCCGCCGGCGGTCAGCCCCGACACCATCCAGCGCTGGGCGAGCAGGAACACCGCGGTGATCGGCAGGCCGCTCAGCACGGCCGCCGCCGCGAAGTCGCCCCACAGGTAGCGCTGCTCGTAGAGGTACAGCCGCGAGCCGACCGCGAGGGTCAGCCGGTCCTCGCTCTGCAGCAGCACCGACGCGATCGGGTACTCGATGATGCAGTAGATGAACGCCAGGACGAACACGACCGCGAGGATCGGCACCGCCATCGGCAGCAGCACGCGGCGGAACGCCTGGAACGGGGTCGCGCCGTCGACCAGCGCGGCTTCCTCGATCTCCGACGGGATCGTGTCGAAGTAGCCCTTGATCGTCCAGATGTGGAGCGCGATGTACCCCAGGTACGCGACCACGACCGACGGCAGCGAGTCGACGCTGAGCCACGACACGTGCTGGCCGATCACGTCGAAGATCGTGTAGATCGCGACCAGCGCGAGCACCGCCGGGAACATCTGGAGCAGCATGATCGCGTTGAGCGTCAGGGCCTTGCCGCGGAACTTGATGCGCGAGAACGCGTAGGCCGACGTCGTCGACAGCACGACCATGAGCGTCGCCGAGACGCCGGCGACCTTGATCGAGTTCCACAGCCAGTGCAGCACCGGGAACGGCGGCGTGACCACGCGGCCGTCGACGTCGACGTAGGACATCCCCAGCGCCAGCCGCCAGTGCTCGAGGCTGATGTGCTCCGGGATCAGCGACCCGGTGGCGAAGTTGCCCGGGCGCAGCGAGATCGAGATCACCAGCGCGAGCGGGAACAGCGTGAACACCAGGAACACGATGAGGAAGGCGTGGGCGGCGAGCACGCGCCATCGATGGGACTTGCTGACGACGATCGGCATGGCGGGGTCCTGCGCGGGGAATCAGCGCCTGTCCTCGACGTTGACCCTGGTGAGCCGGAGGTTGATCACCGACAGGATCGCCACCATGGCGAAGATCAGGGTCGAGATCGCCGAGGCCAGGCCGAACTGCTGCCCGGAGTCCTCGAACGCGATCCGGTAGGTGTAGGTGACCAGGATATCGGTCTCGCCCGCCGGGACGCTGGTGTCCAGGAAGTCCGGTCGGCCCTGGGTCAGCAAGTAGACCAATACGAAGTTATTGAAGTTGTACGCGAACGCCGAGATCAGCAGCGGGGTGAGCGGCTTGCGGATCAGCGGCCAGGTGATCCGGAAGAAGTTGGTCAGCGGGCCGGCGCCGGCCAGCGCGGACGCCTCGTAGAGGTCGTGCGGGATCGACTTCTGGAGCCCCATGCAGATCAGCATGAAGTACGGGTATCCCAGCCAGGTGTTGACGATCAGGATCATCAGGCGCGCGAGCCAGGCGTTGCCGCTCCAGTTCGGCCGGATCCCGATCAGCGCGTCGAGGATCAGGTTGATCTCGCCGAAGTTGCGATTGAACAGCCCCTTGAACACCAGGATCGAGATGAACCCCGGGACCGCGTAGGGCAGGAACAGCAGCAGGCGGTACAGCCAGGCGAACCGCAGGCCCGAGGTCAGCAGCTCGGCCAGCAGCATGCCGAGCCCGGCGGCCAGCACCACGGTCGTCCCCGCCAGCACCACGGTCCACAGGAAGACGCGGATGAACGGCCCGCGGAACCTGGCGTCGGTGAACACCCGGGTGTAGTTATCGAGCCCGACGTTGACCCGGAATCCCGGCTCGACCCGCTCGCCGGACGCGGACTCGTAGAACCCGGTGTGGAAGCTGGGGGCGATCCGCGCGCCGGTCTGCCGGTTGGTCAGCGAGCCGTCGGGGTTGCGCTGGTACAGCGCCTGGTACGGAGTGAACTCGCGCAGGCTCGCCATCTGGGCCGCCGTGCCATCCGGGAATCGCACGGTGAGCGCCCGGAGCGCGTCGCGGTGCGCGATCACGTCCTTGAGCGGCAGGGCGTCGCCGGGGACCACGCCGGACCCCGCGAGCGGCCGGACCGCGATCGGCTGCGGCGAGCTGTCGAGCAGCGGCACCGCGTCGGACACGAACGCGGGCGCGGCTGAATCATCTTCGTCCCCGGTGTGCAGGACCAGGCGGAACTCGCCGCCGGCGGCGTGCAGCGTGAACTGGTAGCGCACGTTGCTGCGCTCGTAGACCTCGCCGAGCAGGACCTCGGTGGCGCGCTCGAAGGTCAGCAGGTTCTTCGAGCTGTAGTTGGTAAACCCGATCCACACCGTGTAGATCAGCGGCAGCACGATGAACAGCGCGATGCTGGCGAGCCCGGGGAACAGATAGCGGAAGGTGTACGCGCGCCGCGCGGTGTAGACGAAGTAGGCGAGGCCGTATCCGCCGGCGCACGCGGCCGCGAGCACCGGGCTGCCGGTGATGTAGAGCTGGTACACCGCTGCGAGGCCGGCGAGCGCGGCGAGCGCGGCCGCGAGGCGCGCGGCGATGCGCCGGGGGCGTGGCTGCATGCGCCGCGAGTATATCTGGCGCCGCGATCGACACTGTGCGTCGAACCGCGGATTCGTCCACCGCCCGCGAACCGCGCCGCCACTGGCTTGAACTGTGGCGACCGGCTGTGGTCGGATCGCGGCCATGGCCACCGTCGTCCTGCACGATGTTCGCAAATCGTTCGACACGGCCGAAGTCATCCGCGGCGTCAGCCTGACCATCGCCGAGGGTGAGTTCGTCGTGTTCGTCGGCCCGTCGGGCTGCGGCAAGTCGACCCTGCTGCGTCTGGTCGCCGGGCTGGAGACCATCTCCGCCGGCGAGGTCGTGATCGACGGCCAGCGCGCCAACGACCTGCCGCCGGCCGAGCGCGGGATCGCGATGGTGTTCCAGAGCTACGCGCTGTACCCGCACATGTCGGTCTACGACAACATGGCGTTCGCGCTCAAGCTCGCCCACCTGAGCAAGGGCGAGATCCGCACCCGGGTCGAGCGCGCGGCCGGCATCCTCCAGATCGGCGAGCTGCTCGGCCGCAAGCCCAAGGCGCTGTCGGGCGGGCAGCGCCAGCGCGTCGCGATCGGCCGGGCGATCGTGCGCGCGCCCAAGGTGTTCCTGTTCGACGAGCCGCTGTCCAACCTCGACGCCGCGCTCCGCGTCCAGATGCGGATCGAGATCGCCCGGCTGCACGGCGAGCTCAAGACGACGATCATCTACGTCACCCACGACCAGGTCGAGGCGATGACGATGGCGACCCGGATCGTGGTGCTCAACGCCGGGCGGGTCGAGCAGGTCGGCGCGCCGCTCGAGCTGTATCACCGGCCGGCCAACCGGTTCGTCGCCGGGTTCATCGGCTCGCCCAAGATGAACTTCTTGCCGGCCACGCTGGTCGCCGCCGAGCCGACCCAGGCCCGGGTCGCGCTGCGCGACGGCACCGAGCTGACCTGCGCGGTCGACGCGACGCAGGCCGCCAAGGGCGCCGAGCTGACCGTCGGGGTCCGGCCCGAGCACACCACCCCGGTCACCGGCTCGGGTGTCGCGGCGGCCGCGGGGGGCCGGCTGCGCGGCGAGGTCGCCCTGGTCGAGAACCTCGGCGAGAGCGCGCTGATCTACGTCCGGCTGCCCGGGACCGAGGGCCTGACGCTGTGCCGGATCGAGGGCGCCAGCTTGACCCGGGCCGGCGAGCCGCTCGAGCTCGGCATCGCCCCCGGCGTGGTCCACGTGTTCGACGCGGACGGCCAGGCGTTCCCGCGCACGGTCGACGCGCTGCCCGGCGCCGAGCGCCGCGCGAGCTGAGCGATCAGTTGTCGAATTTTCGGGTGCGTTGGATCTGGTAACGTATTTCGGGCGGGATCCCGCGATCGCGGCGTGCGGCTGTTGATCCCGGGCCGCCACCGCCATACGGTCGCGGTATCGCGATCCCCGCCCACGGTGGCGCTGGAGGAATCCAATGAGACTATCCAATTCGCTCGTGTCGGCTGTTGTGTTTTCGACTGCGCTCGTCGCGACGCTCGCGGCGGCCGGTTGCAAGAAGAACAAGGAAGGCGGCGGCGCGGGCGGCGCCGGCGGCAGCGTCGCGCTGCTTCTGCCGGAGTCGCAGACCACCCGCTACGAGTCGGCCGACCGGCCGTTCTTCGAGGCGAAGTTCAAGCAGCTGTGTCCCGGCGTCGACATCAAGTACTCCAACGCCAACCAGGTCGCGGCCGACCAGCAGCAGCAGGCCGAGGCCGCGATCGCGAGCGGCGTCAAGGTCCTGGTGCTCGACCCGGTCGACGGCGAGGCCGCGGGCGCGATCGTCAAGAGCGCCAAGGCCAAGAACATCCCGGTGATCAGCTATGACCGCCTGATCAAGGGCGGCGCGAACCCCGACTACTACGTGTCGTTCGACAACGAGCGGGTCGGCAAGCTGCAGGCCCAGGCCCTGCTCGAGAAGCTGACCAGCGGCGGCAACGCCAAGCCGAAGATCACGATGATCAACGGCTCGCCGACCGACAACAACGCGACGCTGTTCAAGAACGGCGCGCACAGCGTGCTCGACGGCAAGGTCGACATCGTCAAGGAGGACGCCGCGGCCAACTGGAAGCCCGAGGAGGCCCAGCAGCTGATGGAGCAGTTCATCGCCGCGGTCGGCAAGGACGGGTTCGACGGCGCGTACTGCGCCAACGACGGCACCGCCGGCGGCGCGATCGCTGCGATGAAGGCCGCTGGGATCGACCCCAAGACCCGGCCGATCACCGGCCAGGACGCCGAGGTCGCCGCGGTCCAGCGCATCCTGAGCGGCGAGCAGTACATGACGGTGTACAAGGCGATCCAGCCCGAGGCCGAGAAGACCGCCGAGCTGGCGTGCGGGCTGCTCAAGGGCGAGAAGCCGTCGGCCGATAGCAAGGTCAACAACGGCACCATCGACGTGCCGTCCGTCCTGCTGACCCCGATCGCGGTCACCGCGACCGGCGGTGGCACCACCAAGTCGGTCGCCGACACCATCGTCAAGGACAAGTTCTACGGTGCGGACACGGTGGCCAAGATCTGCAAGGGCTACGAGGCCGCCTGCCAGACCGCGAACATCAAGTAACCGGCAAGCAGCCAGTCGCACACCGCCCACGGCGATGGCCACTCCGTACCGCGAGCCGTCCGAGGCCGGCGAGCGCACGCCGCTGCTGGAGCTCCATGCGATCAGCAAGCGGTTCGGGGCGGTCCAGGCGCTGGAGGACGTGCAGTTCCGGGTGTCCGCCGGCGAGGTGGTCGCGCTCGTCGGCGACAACGGCGCCGGCAAGTCGACGCTGATCAAGGTCATCTCGGGCATCCACCGCGCCGATTCCGGCACGATCCGCTGGCAGGGGAGATCGGTGGTGATCGCTGCGCCGAACGACTCCGCGGCGCTCGGCATCGCGACGGTCTACCAGGACCTCGCGCTGTGCGACAACCTCGACGTGGTCGCCAACCTGTTCCTCGGCCACGAGCTCGGCGCGCCGGGCGGGCCGCTCGGCGTGATGGACGAGGTCGCGATGGAGCGCCGCGCCGTCGAGGTGCTGCGCCGGCTGTCGGTCAAGATCCCCAGCGTCCGGATCCCGATCGCGGCGCTGTCCGGCGGGCAGCGCCAGTCGGTCGCGGTCGCGCGCTCGGTGCTGGGCGACAACAAGGTCGTGCTGCTCGACGAGCCGACCGCCGCGCTCGGCGTGGCGCAGACCCACGAGGTCCTCGAGCTGATCAAGCGGCTGCGCACCCAGGGACTGGGCGTGGTGCTGATCAGCCACAACCTCGCCAACGTGTTCGAGGTCGCCGACCGGATCACCGTGCTGCGACTGGGCCGCTACGTCGGGACCTACGACGCCAGGGCGACCAGCCACGAGCAGCTGGTCGCGTTCATGACCGGCGCGGCGTCGGGCAGCGAGGCCCCGGCGGCGGTCGAGGCGGTCGGCCCCCGCGAGGGACGGGCGCCATGAGCAGCACGCTGGAGCACGATCCGCGGGTGATCGCGGAGTCCACCGGGCTGCGCGGCGTGCTGGCCGAGTACCGCCGGCGGCTGCGGTCCGGCGACATCGGCCAGCTGCCGGTGATGGTGAGCCTGGTCGTGATCGGCGTGATCTTCCAGGTCCTGTCCGACGGCCGGTTCCTCACGCCGTTCAACGTGGTCAACCTGACCCTGCAGATGGCGGCCGGAGGCACGATCTCGATCGGCCTGGTGCTCGTGCTGCTGCTCGGCGAGATCGATCTGTCCGCGGGCGTGGTCAGCGGGATGTGCGCGGCGATCATGGCCGTGCGGTCCGTGGAAGCGGGGATGTCCGGGCCGGCGGCGGTCGGCGTCGCGCTGGCCGCCGGGGCGGTGATCGGGGCGATCCAGGGCAGCTGGGCCACCCAGTTCGGGATCCCGTCGTTCATCGTCACGCTCGCCGGGCTCAGCTCGTGGGGCGGCGGCGTGCTGCTGGTGCTCGGCCGGACCGGGACGGTCAACGTCCGCGATCCGTTCATCACCACGCTCGCCGGGATGTTCTTGACCGGCCCCGTGGCGTACGGCTGCGCCGCGCTGTTCGTGATCTACGCGGCGCTCGGCCCGCTGGTGACCCACCGCCGCCGCCGCGCCGCCGGGCTCGCCGTGCCGTCGCTGGCGTTCGCGATGATCCGCGCCGTTGCGATCACCGTGGTCGTGCTGGTCGCGGTCATGGTGCTCGGCGCCGACCGCGGGGTCAGCCTGAGCCTGGTGTTCCTGCTCGCCGCCGTGATCGCGATGGACTTCGTGCTGCACCGGGTCCGGTTCGGCCGGATGATCTACGCGATCGGCGGCAACGCCGAGGCCGCGCGGCGCGCCGGCATCCCGGTCCAGCGGGTGAAGATCGCGGTGTTCGCGCTGTGCTCGATGTTCGCGGCGTGGGGCGGGATCCTCGGCGCGTCGCGGTTGCTCGCGGTCAACCAGTCGGCCGGGCAGGGGCCGGTGCTGCTCAACGCGATCGCGGCGGCCGTGATCGGCGGCGTCAGCCTGTTCGGCGGCCGCGGCTCGATGTGGGCCGCGCTGCTCGGGACCATGGTGATCCAGTCGATCTCCAACGGCATGGACCTGCTCTCGCTGAGCTCGGGGATCAAGTTCATGGTCACCGGCGGCGTGCTGCTGGTCACCGTCACGGTCGACTCGGTGGTCCGGCGCAGCCGCGCCACGGCAGCCCGGTAGGGCTAGATCGAGGCAATCTGCGTGAAGGTCTATTGGAATGCAATCTAGCAGTACCGGTCGACGTCGACCTGGTCCTTGACCTTGACGGACGTCGTTGAGGTCGACGTCAAGGTCGACGTCTTTGCAAGGCATTCTCGGCTTTCAGCGGCACCGCTTCATTTCTGAAGCTTGTGGGCGAGCATGAGGACGCCCGCGAGGCAGCGATACCAGTCCGCGTCGATCCCGCCGGCGGGCGCGATCGCGGGCTCGTCCGGGGCACCGGCGGCGGGCCCGGCCGGGACCGGTCGAGCCAGGCCGTCGTGGGGCGGCGCGGCCCATCGCGCGGCGCCGGGCGGATCCGGCGCGGCGGCGAAGTAGGTGGTCGCGCGCCGGATCCCGCGGGCCTCGATGGTGCCCTCGGCGATCAGCTTGCGGATCGGCACCGCGAGGCGGCGGGGCGGGGTTGCGAGCCGCTCGCCGAGCTCCGCGATCCTCAGGCCGGGGTTGGCCCGGATGACGATCGCGAGGCGCCTCGCCAGGGCGTCGAGATCCCCCTGCGTGCGGCGCCGGCCGGAGCCCGCCGCAGGCCCGCGATCGGCGCGCGCCACCGCCGGGTCGGCCGCGGCGGGGTCGGTGAACGCGAGCTGCAGGGTCTCGACCGCGGCGTGGCGCACGAGCTCGATGACCTCCGCGACGAAGCCCTGCACGGTGCGCTGTACCTGGCTCTGGAGATCGCTCATCCGGTCCTCTTCATGGCCCGTGCGGTTCGACGTTCGACGCCGGTCCGGGACATCACCAGCGGTCACGGCCGGGATGAAGGGTGTAGTTCCACTCGGCGGGAAGCCCGTCTGCGTCGAGCACGAGCAGCGCGCCGGAGCCCGCCGGCGGGCGCGCCCCGCCGATCAGCTGCACGACGGTCTCGCGATGGATCCCGCGGGGGGCTCGCGCCAGGCCGTCGAGGTCCCCGTCCCCGGTCTGGCCGGACCAGCGCTCGGTGACGTGGCAGATCATGCAGTGCTCGACCTGCGTCCACTTCGAGGTGCCAGGCGGGAAGTACGAGACCCCGGTCACCAGGTGGGTCCGGTCGGCGAACAGCTGGAGGTCGGCCCGCCAGCGGCGCGCGTGCGCGCAGTCGCCGCCGGCGTCGGCGATCACGAGCAGCTCGCTCGCAGCGGCGCACGAGCGCCGGCCCATGTGATCCCACCAGTCCGAGATCGCGCGGACCGCGAACGCCGGGGCGTCGGGATCGAGCTCGGCGTTCATCCAGCCCGCGTCGCGCGCGGCATCGCAGTCCTCGGATGCGGCGAGCCGATCGCGCGTGTGCGTGCAGGCGGCGGCCGCCGGCGCGCGCGCCCCCCGCCAGGCGATCGCGTCGGGATCGTGCGCCGGGGCGAGCTGCTTGCGGGTCTCGACCGCGATCACCGGCGCGCCGCGGGCGAGGAACGCCTTGACCCGCTGGTGGATGAGCTCGAGCTGCTGGCCGCGCAGCGCGTGCGACGCGCCCTCGACCGAGCGATCCCCACCCTGCAGGCGGTAGCCGCCGGCGTGGAGCAGCTGGGCGACCTTCTGCGGGCTGATCGAGAACCCCTGCCGGTCGAGCTCGGCGGACAGCCTGCGGATGCTCTTCGACGTCCAGCGCAGCGGCGCCGCGTGCTCGCCGCGCGTAGCGGGCTCCATGAGCTGGTCGAGCGCGTCGACGACCTCGGGCGTTCGCCGCTCGATCGACGGCCGGCCCGCGCCGGCGCGGCGGACCTTGACCACGTCGTGCGCGGCGACGCCCTTGCGCAGCTCGTCCCGCCCGGCGCGGATCGTGGTCCGCGACATCCCGGTCGCCGCCGCGACGAGCGTGATCCCACCCGTGCCGATCGCCTCGGCCTCGGCGCCTGCCCACAGCCGGGTCAGGCGTTCATCCATCACCGGCTTCAGGGCAAGGAACTTCGCTCGGATCAGCGTGACGTGCATTGCCATGGACAGGTAATTCTTGAGCAGGTACTGGCCAGCTGCGTCGCCGGGAGTGCATACCACGGGCACTGCTGGTCAGGTTATTTTTAAGCGACGATAGATGATCTCTTTTTTGTATTATGTGCCTCACGATCGAATTGCGGCGTCAGCTCGTCGACGTCGCCAGACAGAAAACTGAGGCGATTACCCCTCTGGGGCAGAACGCCCCTTCAGAAATCTGAAGGTCGCGAGCCAAAAATGCGGGAGTGAGGGGCGGTGGTTTCACAATGGCTCGATCCTGAGAACTCTTTATTAGTGGAACGGCGATTGACGTGGGGTTGTGCGATCGACAGAGTGCTGCACGGCAAGCGGCCAGGCGCGAACGCTACCGACATGTGCTTCTGGATCACCTGGAAGGAGGACGACTGCGGTCCGTCGACGCGCTGGGCGCAAGCGCAGCTCTCGGGTGCTCACCCACCCACAATCGTATTGCATTCCCCAGGAGAACCACAGCCATGAAACGATTTCGCCATCTCGCGACCGCTTCGTTGATACTGCCGGCCTCGCTGCTCGTCGCATCGTGCTCGTCGCCGGGCGACAGCGCGGCCACCGATCCCGCGGCGCTCGATCCCGGCCTCGCGGTCGCGACCCAGGCCGATGACCCCACGCCCGGCCCGCACGTCAACGCGGTCACCGAGGCACCGACCGGCTTCGACGGCCTCAGCAACGGGAACTGCACCCAGGCCGAGATGAGAGCGACGGGCGGCACGTTCTCGGAGGTCGAGGCGTTCGAGGACGGCATGGGCCCGGTGTTCAACAACGTGTCGTGCATCAGCTGCCACGAGAGCCCGCGCGGGACCGCGGAGAACGACACCAACAACAAGCTGTTTGGCGGCACCGCCAGCCAGATCACCGAGCTTCGCGCCGGTCACTTCACCGGCACGACGTTCGTCGACCACCCGGGCGGCTCGCTGATCAACGACCGCGCGAACGACCGCTCGATCCAGGAGCATATCCTGTCGGGCAACGAGGTCCAGACCCTCCGGTTGACGATCAGCCTCGCGGGCGATGGCTTCGTCGAGGCGATCGACAGCAACACGCTGCAGGCGATCGCGAATGCGCAGCCGGCCGCGCAGCGCGGCACGCTGATCCAGGTCCCGGTGCTCGAGGCCTCGGGCCAGACCCGCACCGGCCGGTTCGGCTGGAAGGACCAGCAGGCTACCCTGCTGTCGTTCGCCGCGGATGCCTACCTCAACGAGATGGGCATCACCAACCGGCTGCTCAACACCGAGAACACGTCCAACGGGACCAACGTGCAGGGCGGCGCGTTCGACGGCAAGGGCGATCCGACGGCGACCGGCGAGGATGACGCCGGCGACATCAACGAGTTCACGACGTTCATGCGCTGCCTGAAGGCGCCGCCGCGCGGCCCGATCAACGCGCAGGTGACCGCCGGCCAGACCACGTTCAACCAGATCGGCTGCGCGACCTGCCACGTCGGCACC
>DATAPF010000538.1:0-21754 GCA_036265355.1 Kofleriaceae bacterium
CGGCGCTGCCCGACGACCTGCGCGCGCTGGTCAGCGAGCTCGGCGCCGGCGGTGCCGGACCGGGCTACGGCATCATTCCCGTGGATGCGGCCGGGTCGCTGGTCGCGGCGCCGGCCGGGGCGCCGTGGTCGCGCGGCTTGCCGCTGGCCCACCTCGGGTGCGGCTACCTCGCCGTGGTCGCGCTCGACGGCAGCGCGCGCGGCGAGGTCTGGATCGACGCGCGCGCGATCGGCGTGGTTCGCAGGATCCAGCCGGACGCAACCGCGCTATACCTCGACTGGATCGACCGGCTGGCCCACGCGCGCTGGCCGGAGCCGCACGTCCCGGCCGGTGCCTGCGCGCTCGCGGCGGCGCTCAGTGGCTACCTCGCCCGCTGCGAGGCCGAGGCCGGCGTCGCCGCGGGGACGCTCGCCGGTCCCGCGCTGCGCGACGCGCTGTCGCGGCTCGGGCCGGGCGCGATCGAGATCGCGGCCGGGGCGTCGCCGTGGTTCGACGACGGCGATCGCGTCGATCCGTGCATCGCCTGCGCGCGGCTGATCGAGAACCTCGCCGGCGACGGGCTGCGCCGCGACGTGGTCGCCCCCGGTGCGCTGCCGCGGCCGCAGCGGCGACCGCCGGTTACTTGAGCGCCGGCACCGGGCGGCTCGTCGCGCTGTGGATGCAGGCGCGGGTCACCGCGAACGCGAGCAGCGCCATGATCAGCGCGCCGAGCACCAGCATCCACGGCCGGAGCTGTGGGCGCCGCGACGGCGCGAACCGCTGCGGCGACGGCCGGTGCGGCGGGCTCGGCGCCCGGCGGTCGTACATCGCCTGCACCGCGGGAGACGGCCCGACCGGCGCCTGCGGCGGGCGGCCCCAGGGGGCGTAGCCGGCACCCGGCATCGGCGCGCCCGGCATCGGCGCGCCCGGCATCGGCGCACCCGGCATCGGCGCACCCGGCATCGGCGCGGAGGGCGGCATCAGCGTGGGCGCCAGCGGCGGCGCCACGGGCGGGGGAAGCATCGGCGACCGGATCGGCGGCATCGCCACCAGCGCGGAGGGCGGCATCAGCGTGGGCGCCAGCGGCGGCGGCATCGGCATCGGCGGCGGCGACTGCAGCGCCGGCGGCTGAGCCATCACGGGGGTCGACTGCATCGCCGCGGGCGACCCTGGAGGCGGCAGCCCGCGGCCGCTGCGCTCGTGCACGGTGCCCGGCCCCGGCGGTGGCGGTCCCGTCGGCGGGCGCAGTCGCGGCGCCGGCGGCATGCCCGGCATCGGCGGCGGCTGGGTCGATGGACGCAGCGGCCGGTCGGGCACCGGGGTGCGCAGCGCCGACGGCGGGAGCAGCTGCGTCGCCTCGTCGGTCTCGAACGGGTCGTCCCCGCCGGGCGGCGGCACGGCGCCGGAGTCGAGATCCGAGCCGAGACCCGGCCCGAGGTCTGGTCCGAGTCCTCGTCCGACGTCCGGATAGAGCGTCGGCACGTCGTCGGTCGACATCGGGGCGTGGGCGCGGGTCATCTCGTCGCTGGCGCGCCGCGGCGCCACGCCCGGCAGCGGCGGCTCGACCGCCTGCGACAGCTCGCCGGAGTCGCGCTGGGCATGAGCGCGCAGGAACGCCATCTGATCGCGCGACAGCCTGGCCTGCCGGGTCTCCTCCTCCTCGAAGCGGTCGATCACCTCGCGCGCCCGCGCCACGCCGGCGCCGTCCTTGTCGCGCGTCGAGAACGCGTCGGCGGTGTGGATCCGGATCACCGTGGCCTCGCTGCCCTCGAACTCGGCGCGCGCCGACGGCAGCCGCTGCGAGCTCTCGCGCTCGAAGTCCTCGGCGGTGTCGACGAACTTGGCCAGCTCGGTCGCCGGATCGCCGACCGTGACGTCGAGCGCGTAGCGCAGGCTGCGCAGCCGGGCGCCGAGCTGCCCGGCGGTCGGCCGGAGCCGCGGCTCGGGCGACAGCGCCGCCATGATCAGCGCGTCGATCTCCGGCGACAGCGCGCCGTCGAACCCGCTCGGCCGCGGCACCTGGGCGTCGCGCACCGCGCGCAGCGCCTCCATGTCGCCCAGCCCCGAGAACAGCCGGCGGCTGGTCACCAGCTCCCACAGCAGGATCCCGACGGAGAACACGTCGCTGCGCGGCTCGATGTGCTCGTTGCGCGCCTGCTCCGGCGAGATGTACGCGAACTTGCCGCGCACCGCGCCGTGGCCGGTCGACTCCTGCTCGGCGCGCTTGGCGATGCCGAAGTCGGTCAGCTTGAGCTCACCCGCGCGCGACACCAGCACGTTCGACGGCGACACGTCGCGGTGCACCAGCGACATCGGCTTGCCGTCGGGCGCGCGCGCCGAGTGCGCGTGCTCGAGCGCCTCGCAGATCTCGGCGCCGACGTGGAGCGCGAGATCGAACGGGATGCGCCTGCGCCGCGCCTCGAGCCCACGCTGCACCGCGCCGAGGTCCTTGCCGTCGACGTACTCCATCACCAGGAAGTACTGGCCGTCGTCGCCGAGCCCGACGTCGAAGATCTGCACGATGTTGCGGTGCTTGAGCAGCGATAGCACCTTGGCCTCGGCGATCAACAGCTCGACGAACCGCTTGTCCTGCGAGAGGTGAGGCAGGATCCGCTTGATCGCGACCGGCTTCTCGAACCCGCCCGCCGCCACGGCCCGACCGCGGAAGATCTCGGCCATCCCGCCGACGCCGATCCGGTCGAGCAGCTCGTACCGCGTCACGAAGCGCGCATGGTAGCACGCCGGCCGCAGCGCGGGCCGGCCGGCGGCCCGGCGAGCGCGGCCGACTCGAGAGCGCCCACCGCCAGGCCGCGCCCTCACCCTCGCCGGCGCGCGTGCGATCGCGCGGCTCCATCCGCGCCGCGCCCTGCCGCCGCGCTCGACGGAACACCGCCCGTCCGCCGCCGCGCCCGGCCGCCGCGCTCGACGGAACACCGCCCGTCCGCCGCCGCGCCCTGCTTGCCGCGCTCGACGGAACACCGCCGGTCCGCCGCCGCGCCCTGCCTGCCGGGCTCGACGGAACATCGCCCGTCCGCCGCCGCGCTCTGCCTGCCCGCGGCTCGACGGAACACCGCCCGTCCGCTGCCGCGCCGTGTGCCCGCGCCCGTGTACCATGCGCGCGTGGACGACCTCGCGGCCCTGCTCGACGCGGCCCTCGATCCTGCGCTCGATCCTGCCCTCGGTGGTCCGCTCGGCTCGGCGGCGGCGCTATCGATCGGCGACGCGGGTGTCGAGCAGGAGCGGCTGGTGCGCGGCCATGTCCGCCGCATCCCCGACCTCGGCCCCGCGATCGACGAGCACACCGCGTTCGACCTCGCGTCGCTGACCAAGCCGATGGCGACCGTGGCGCTCGCGATGGTGCTGGTCGGCGACGGCGCGCTCGACCTCGACGCGCCGGTCCGGCGCTGGCTGCCCGGCGCCGCGACCACCGGCACCGTCCGCCACCTGCTCGGCCACGCCGCGGGCTGCGCCGCCCACGTCGAGTTCTTCCGCGCGCTGCGCACCGGCAGCCACGCCGACCCGCGCGGTGAGCTGATCGACCTCGCCGCGCATCATCCGGCCGGCCCCCCCGGCGTCCAGGCGGTGTACAGCGACCTCGGCTTCCTCGTGCTCGGCGCGGTGCTCGAGCGCGCCGCCCGGCTGCCGCTCGACGAGGCGTTCCACCGCGCGGTCGCCGAGCCGCTCGGCCTGTCCAGCGCGCGGTTCCCCGGCGCGACCCCGCTGGCCGCGGCCGCGGCGACCGAGCTCGACGACCGCGGCCTGGTCGCCGGCCGCGTCCACGACGAGAACGCCTACTTCGGCGGCGGGATCTGCGGCCACGCCGGCCTGTTCGCCGCGATCGGCGACGTCGCCGCGTTCGCCGCCGCCGTGGTCGACACCGCGGCCGGCCGGCCGCGCGGCCGGTGGCGCCCTGATGTTGTGCGCCGCTTTCTCGACGACGCCCCGATCCCCGGCGCGACCTGGCGGCTCGGCTGGGATACCCCGTCGCCGGTCCCCGGGGTGTCCCACGCCGGCGATCGCTGGCCGCGCACCGGCGCGGTCGGCCACACCGGCTTCACCGGCACCTCGCTGTGGCTCGACCTGCCGCGCCGGCGCTGGGTCGCGCTGCTCACCAACCGCGTCCACCCGACCCGCCACGGCACGGCCGACGCGATCAAGGCGTTGCGCCGCGCGGTCGGCGACGCTGCGGTCGCCGCGCTCGATCGCTGACCCGGGCGCGAAACGGGCGCGACCGGCGGCGCCGGCGGGCCGAGGCTACTTGCGGCCGTTCTTGCGCCGGGCGGACTTGGGCTCGGGCCGCGCGTCGGCGCCTGGCGAGCCGAACATGCCGCCGACACCGCGCTGCGAGCAGGCCCAGATCGAGATCAGGATCGCGAGGTCGGCGAGCGCACGCCGGCTCATCGACGCCGGGATCACCAGGCCGTAGGTCTCCGACACGAAGCGCAGGTCGCGCAGCACGCGGCCGACCTCGTCGCGGCTGATGTCGCCGTGCCAGTACACGACGCGGGTCAGCAGCAGCTCCTGGTGGCGGCGCAGGAACTCGCCCATCGACAGCGGCTCGGCGATCCGCACCGACGGCGGCTTGCAGATCTCGAGCAGGTCCTCGAGGTACTCGTTCCAGTGGTGGGCGAGCCGGCGGTTCTCCGGCCGGCGCAGGAACTTCACGCGATCGACGGAGAAGTCCGCCTTGACGGTGGTGCGGAACCGGGGCGCCACGGCCATCAGGTCGTAGAGCACCGGTGGGTTGTCCTTGACGTAGTCGGTGTCGTGGTAGCGCCACCAGTTGCGCAGCTGCGGCCAGGTCCGCACCGAGAGCAGCGGATCGTCGGTCGAGTCGACGACCACGAACCGGCGATCCTCGGCGCGCAGCACCGTGATCCAGTGCGACCACTCGTCGACGCACAGCAGCACCGGGGTCTGCTCGCGCAGGTACTTCACGAGCACCTTGCGGGCCTGCTCGGCATCGGACCGGCGCTCGAGCACCAGATCGCACTCGAACGCGCGCGCCGCGCGGGCGAGCTGGATCTCGTTGGTGCCGGACCACCAGTGGGTCCGCGCGGTCGTCGAGATCTGGTTCACATCGACCATGCGACCGAGCGCGATCAGGGCGTGCTTGAGCGCGAACGGACCGCACGTCCATTCGTTCGGTTGCGGGTAGAACCCAGGTCCAATGAGCCCCTCGGCCACGGGCCCACTCTAGCACTGCCGCATCGCGTCGCGACGTCTGTGAGCGGCGACGAACTACGTTTATCTGATTAATATCAGATTGTTATGGCAGACGGCGGCCACTGCCAGCGGCGCCCCACCGAGACCGACTCCCGGGGATGAGCCTCGATCATGCCGCACCACCGGGTCAGCGCGCGGCCATGGCGCGAGCCGCCCTGGGCGCGCTGGATCGCGTCGACCAGGAACCGCCGCTGGCGCTCGAAGTGCTCCGGCGTCCAGGCGATGTCGGCGACGTCGATGCTGGTGCTGTCCGAGGCCGCGCAGCGCTGGAGCCAGCTCACCAGCTCGTGCTCCCAGCGCGCCTGCGCCGCCGGGCCCGCCGCGGTCGCGACCTCGCCCAGCAGCTCGCGGGCGACGTCGCGCGACACCAGCAGCTCCGCGCCGGGGCCGAGACGGCGGTTGGAGAACACGACCATGGCAGCAGGATAGACACGGCCCTCTGACAGTTTCGTGTCAGCGGCGTAGCCTTGCTGCGACCGTCCGGTGCCCGGACAGTTGTCCAACATCACGGCGGTCGCCCGGCGCCGGCTGCACCCACGGTGCGCCAGCGTGAGCGCGAATCGCACCGCGGCTAGCCACGCCTGCGACGATCGCGCGTTGAAGTCGTCATGTCCGACCGCTCCGCCGGCCGCCACCCGCTTCGTTCCGTGACATCTCGAGGGGTTATGCGATCTGCGACGATCGCCGGTCACGAGATCGCCGGCCCGGCGCACGTGACGGCCGACATGCACGTTTCCGCTGCGCTCGGCATCCCAGGCCCGGGCCCGGTCCACCGGTCGGTCGACGGCCCGGTCGACGGCCCGGTCGACGGTCCGATCGACGGTCCGATCGACGGTCCGGTCGACGGTCCGGTCGACGGCCCGATCGACGGCCCGGACCGGCTCTCCGCCGAGACCTCCGAGATCCTCCCCCTGATCCGGGACGGCCGGCACCGCGACGCGGTCGCGGCGTGTGCCCGCGCACACGGCGCCGTGCTGGGCCGGCTGTGCATGGCGCTGCTCGGCTCGCAGGCCGACGCCGACGAGGCGACCCAGGAGACGCTGCTCCGCGCACACCGCGGCATGGCGACGTACCGGGGCGAGGGCAGCGTGAAGGCGTGGCTGTGCGGCATCGCGCGCCACGTCTGCGTCCACATGCTGGAGTCGCGGCGGCGCGGCCGCGACGCCGTGGAGCGCGCCGCGATCCTCGAAGAGCCCGCGGTCGAGCCGTTCGCGAGCCGGCACCGCGCCCGCGCGATCCGCCGCGCGCTCGACCAGCTGCGGCCGAGCGAGCGCGAGGCGCTGGTGCTGCGCTACGTCGCCGACCTCGCCCACCGCGACATCGCCGCGGCGCTCCACCTCGACGAGGCCGCCGCGCGCAAGCGGATCAGCCGCGCGCTCGCCCACCTCCGCGCCGTGCTGTGCGACCAGGAGACCGAACGATGACCACGACCTGCGACCAGGTGACCGCCGAGCTGTCCGAGCTCGTCGACGGAGATCCCGCCGCGATCGCCCGCTGCGCCGAGCACCTCGCCGGCTGCGCGTCGTGCCGCGACGCGCGCCACGACGCCACCCAGCTCGCCGCGCGGATCGCCGCGGCCGGCGCCGACCACACCCCGAGCGACGACCTCGCCGCGCGCGTGCTGGCTGCGCTCGACGCGGCGACTGCCCGGCACGAGCCAGGCGCCCCGCGGCCGATCGGCCAGCCGGCGAGCCGGCGCTCGCCGAAGCGGTGGGCCGCGATCGCCGCCAGCGCGGCCGTCGTGGCGGCTGCCGCGGCGATGATCGCCCTGCGCGCGACCGACGAGCCTCCCGGGGTCGCGAGCCGCGGCCCCGCCGCACCCGGCGACCCGGTCGGCAAGCTCACCCGGCTGGAGCGCGCCGGCGCTGGCCCCGAGACCGGCGTGGCGATCCGCCACGGCGGAGCCTGGCGCGCGCTCGGCGTGGACCAGCCGGTGCCGGCCGGCGCCGAGCTCACCACGGACGACCGGACCCGCGCCGCGCTCGCGCTGTCCGACGGCTCGCAGCTCGTGCTCGACCACGGCACCGCGATCGCGTTCGCCGCGGATGACGCGCGGCAGATCCGGCTCACCGCCGGGCGGCTCGCCGCCGACCTCGCCGCGCTGCCCGGACGCCCGGCCGCGATCACCACGCCGGCCGGCCGGATCGACGCGGCCGATGCGAACCGCGCACCGGACGCACCGGCGGCTCGGTTCATCGTGACCGCGACGGACGCGCTGACCTCGGTCCAGGTGACGCGCGCCTCGGTCGTGCTGTCCACCGCGCGCGGCGAGCGCGACGAGGTCCGCGCCGGCGAGGAGGGCGTGATCCAGCAGGGCGCGCTGGCGGTCAGCCCCGCGCCCGGCCTGGTCCGCGACGCGGCGTGGGCCGAGCTCGCGCCGCCGGCTGCGCCCGACGAGGTCGCGTCCGGCCTCGGCGCGCTGCGCGCCTACAAGCCGGGCGAGCAGCGCGATCGCGACTGGCCGCTCGCGCTCGCCCGCCACGACGTCAAGATCCGCGTGGTCGGTCCGATCGCACGCACCGAGATCACCGAGACGTTCCGCAACGACAGCGCGGCGACGCTCGAGGGCGTCTACCAGTTCCCGCTGCCACCCGACGCCCAGATCGACAACCTCGCGCTCGACGCCGCCGGCGGGTTCGTCGACGGCGCGTTCGTCGACAAGCAGCGCGGCGCGAAGATCTGGCGCGGGGTGATCGACCGCGCGACGCCGCACCCGATCGCGCAGCCGAGCCAGGACATCATCTGGGTCGAGGGCCGCTGGCGCGATCCGGCGCTGCTCGACTGGAAGCGCGGCGGCCGGTTCGAGCTCCGGGTCTATCCGATCCCGGCGCACGGTGCGCGCACGATCAAGCTGGCCTACACCCAGGTCGTGGCGCCGCGCGGGGCGTGGCGGCAGTACCGCTACCCGCTGCCGCACAGCCGCGACGGCTCGACCGTCGCCGACGAGCTCTCGGTCGACGTCGAGCTGCGCGGCGCGCTGCCCGGCCAGGTCCGCGCCACCGGCTACGCGCTGGCCGCCGACCCCGCGCGCGCCGAGGTCAACGCGCTCACCCTGCACCAGGCCGGCTTCGTCCCGCGCGGCGACCTGGTGATCGAGTACCGCGCCGAGGCCGGCGACGCCGAGCTCCGGGCGTGGACGTTCGCCGGCGGGGCCGCGGCCGCCCCCGACGACAAGCTCGCCGGCAAGCAGCGGGTCGGCATCGATCCCCGGGTCGTCGCGGCCCAGCGCGCGCTGGCCGCCGACCCCCAGCCCGCCGCGGTGCTCGCGCTGCGCCCCCGCCTGCCGCGCTGGCGCGACGGCGCCCCGCGCGACTACCTGATCGCCATCGACGACAGCCAGTCGATGGTCGGCGAGCGGTTCACCCGCGCCGCCGAGCTCGCCGCCGCGAGCGTCGCGCAGATGGATCGCCGCGACCGGTTCTCCGCGATGGTCTGCGACAGCGAGTGCCGCTCGCTCGGCGCGCTGCGCTCGCCCTCGCCCCAGGCCGCCGGCGAGCTGGCTCGCTGGCTCGCGGCGCAGCAGCCCGCGGGCGCCAGCGACGTCGCCGGCTCGCTGCGCGCCGCCACCCAGGCCCTGCTGCATGATGCCCTGCCGCGCGACGCCGGCCGCGCGCCGTGGGTGCTGTACATCGGCGACGGCTTCGCGTCGACCGGGTTCCGCCGGGTCGGCGACGTCGAGCGCGCGGTGGCCGGCGCGACCGGCGCGGCGGGCCCGCGGATCACGACGATCGGGATCGGCAGCGATGCCGACGCAGCGGTGCTCCAGGCGGCCGCGCGCGGCGGCGGCGGCAGCTACCTCGCGTGGCTGCCCGGCGAGCGCACCCGGACCGCGGCGGCCGCGGCGCTGGAGTCGACGCTGGGCGCCGCGCTGCGCGACGCGGTGGTCGAGCTGCCGCCCGGCCTGACCGACGCCGCGCCGAGCGTGCTGCCCACGCTGCGCGCCGGCGACGAGGTGCTGATCGCGGCGCGGGTCGACGGATCCGCCGATCCATCCGGCGCCGGGCTGTCCGGGGACGTCGTGCTGCGCGGCCGGGTCGCCGGCCAGCCGTTCGAGCAGCGCTACCCGATCCGGCTCGCGGTGTCGTCGGCCGCCGGCAACGGCTTCGTGCCCCGGCTGTGGGCGTCGCTGGCGATCGACCAGCTCGAGCGCACCGGCAGCACCGCCGATCGCGCGCAGATCGTCGCGCTGTCCCAGGGCTACGGCGTGATGTCGCGCGAGACCTCGCTGCTCGTGCTCGAGTCGCAGGCGATGTTCGACGCGTTCGGCGTCGACCGCCACCGGCCGGCCGCGACCTGGACCGGCGAGGACGCGCTCGACGAGGTCGCGAGCTCCGGCACGGTCGCGCTGGCCACCGGCGCGAGCTCGAACGGCGTCATGGCCGATGCCGCGGGCAAGGGGTCGGCCTCGGATCGCGCAGCCGCTGCCATGGACCCCTACGCCGACCCGCCGGAGGTCCCGCGCACCACCCGGCCTGCGCCGGCCGCGCCGCCGGCCACCGCGCCGCCCACGCTGGCGCCCAAGCAGCACGCGGACAAGCGCAAGGCGGACGACAGCCCGAACAAGAAGGCCGCCGAGCCCGGCCGCTGGAGCCCCGGCGCCGACTGGATCCAGCTGCGCCGGATCTGGGTGCGCGTCCCATCGGTCGCGGCGTTCGACCCGGTCCACCCGGTGGCCGCGCACGCGATCGCGGACGCCGAGGCGGCGCTCGCCGCCCACCCCGACAGCCGCGAGCGCCACCGCGCGCTGGTTCACGCGCTGGCCTACGCCGGCGAGCTCGACCGCGCGCGCGACGTCGCCCGGCGCTGGCTCGACCGCGACGAGCTCGATCCCGAGGCGCTCGGCGCGCTCGCCGATCTGCTCGGCCGCGCCGGCGATCGCGAGCTCGCGCTGCGCACCCTCGCCGGGCTGGTCGACCTCGACCCCGATCGCGCCGCGCTCCACGAGCGCATGGTCCGGACCTACGAGCAGGCCGGCCGGCTCGCTCAGGCCTGCGCCCACCGGATCGCGCTGGCCGCGCTGCAGCCCGCCGCGCCCGCCGCCGCCGGTGCCGTGCGCTGCCTGCGCGCGACCGGCCGCCCCGGCGACGCCGAGCTGATCCTGGGCGCGCTGCCCGATGACGCCGCCCGCGCCGCGGTCGAGAAGGCTGCGCTGGTCGCCCCGCTCGCGCCGCCGGTCACCGGCGAGCTGGTGATCAAGGCGCACTGGGACGCACCCGCCGATCTCGACGTCTCGCTGATCACCCCCGACGGTAGCCGCGTGTCGTGGCTGGGGGGCCCGGGCGCGATCGCCGGCGACGCGACCGCCGCGGATCGCGAGACGCTCGCGGTCCGCGCGCTGCGCCGCGGCAACTACCTGGTCGAGATCAGCCGCGCGTCGGCCGCGCCGGACGGACCGGCGTCGCCGATCCCGGTGCTGGGCCTGGCCCCGCCGGCTCCGCCCGTGCTCCCGGTCCGCGGCACGCTCGACATCACCGCGCTCGGCGCCCGCCGCGCGATCCCGTTCGAGCTCACCGGCGCGCGCGCCGTGGTCGGCCGGGTCTCGGTGCGGCTCGAGCAGCGGTTCGAGGATCTCGACGGCACGCCGGTCCAGCTCTACAACGGCCCCGATCGCCGGATCCTCCCGGACCGGCCCGCCCGCGTCCGTTGACCGGCGCGTCCCTTGACCGACACGGGTCCCTGGGATACGCCGCTGCGGTGAGCTCCCAAGATCCGATCCAGCGCCTCAAGGACATGGAGGCCAGGGCCGCGCTCGCCGGCGGCAAGGCGCGCATCGACAAGCAGCACGAGGCCGGCAAGCTCACCGCGCGCGAGCGGATCGCGGCGCTGCTCGACGACGGCAGCTTCGTCGAGCTCGACAAGTTCGTCACCCACCGCTGCGCCGACTTCGGCATGCAGGAGCAGAAGATCCTCGGCGACGGCGTGGTCACCGGCCACGGCACGGTCGACGGCCGCCAGGTCTGCGTGTTCGCCCAGGACTTCACGGTGTTCGGCGGCTCGCTGTCCGGCGCCTACGCCCAGAAGATCTGCAAGGTGATGGACCTCGCGACCCGGATCGGCTGCCCGGTGATCGGGCTCAACGACTCCGGCGGCGCGCGGATCCAGGAGGGCGTCGAGTCGCTCGCCGGCTACGCCGACATCTTCCTGCGCAACACGCTCGCCAGCGGCGTGGTCCCGCAGCTGTCGGCGATCATGGGGCCGTGCGCGGGCGGCGCGGTGTACTCGCCGGCGATCACCGACTTCATCCTGATGGTCGATCGCACGTCGTACATGTTCATCACCGGCCCCGAGGTGATCAAGACGGTCACCCACGAGGAGGTCAGCAAGGAGCAGCTCGGCGGCGCCGCGACCCACGCGAGCAAGAGCGGCGTGGCGCACTTCCACGAGGCCGACGAGCTCGCCACGATCGCCCGGCTCCGCGAGCTGCTCGGCTTCATGCCGGGCAACAACACCGAGGACCCGCCGGTCCGGCCGACCCAGGATCCGGCGGACCGCGCCGACCCGGCGCTCGACAGCGTCGTGCCGGCCGAGTCGAACAAGCCGTACGACATCAAGCGGATCATCACCAGCGTGGTCGACGACGGCCGGTTCGTCGAGGTCCACAAGGACTACGCCCGGAACATCGTGTGCGGGTTCGCGCGGTTCGACGGCCGGCCGGCCGGCATCGTCGCCAACCAGCCTGCCCATCTCGCCGGCTGCCTCGACATCGACGCGTCGATCAAGGCGGCGCGGTTCGTCCGGTTCTGCGACTGCTTCAACATCCCGCTGGTCACGTTCGTCGACGTCCCCGGGTTCCTGCCCGGCACCCACCAGGAGTACGGCGGCATCATCAAGCACGGCGCCAAGCTGCTGTACGCGTTCGCCGAGGCCACCGTGCCCAAGATCACGGTGATCACCCGCAAGGCGTACGGTGGCGCCTACGACGTCATGGCGTCCAAGCACATCCGCGCCGACGTCAACGTGTCGTACCCGGCCGCCGAGATCGCGGTGATGGGCCCCGATGGCGCGGTCAACATCATCTTCCGCAGCGAGCTCGACAAGATCACCGACGAGGGCGAGCGCGCCGCCGCGCGAGCGAGGTTCACCGAGGAGTATCGCGAGCGGTTCGCCAACCCGTACAAGGCGGCCTCGCTGGGCTACATCGACGAGATCATTCGGCCGCGCGACACCCGCTGGACGATCATCCGCTCGCTTCGTACCCTGCGCAACAAGCGCCAGGTCAACCTGCCCCGCAAGCACGGCAACATTCCCCTGTAGTCGCCTCTGTCGCCGCCCCCGCAGCCGCCCCGTAGCCGCCCTCCATGTCCGCCGCCCGGACGCCCCTCGTGACGCCGATTGCCGCGTCGGTTCTCGCGCTGGCCATGATCGGCGCGCTCGGAGCCGCGGTCGCGGGCTGCGCGCACCCGGCGCAGGAGCCGCTCACGCCGCTGCCGCGCCCGGTGTTCGCCGACTACCTCGCGGGCAAGCTGTCCGCCTACGAGGGCGACTGGGACGCTGCCGCGGACGCGGTCGCCGGCGCCGCCGCGGCGGCTCCCGATCAGCCGATGATCGCCGTCGAGCTCGCGCGGGTGCAGATGAAGGCCAGGCGGACCGCCGACGCCATCGCGACCCTGGCGCGCGCCCGCGCGCGGTGGCCCGATCATCCGCAGGTCTGGCTGGCGTCGGGCGACCTGCTCGCGGCCAGCGATCCGGGCGAGGCCGGCCGCGCCTACCTCCGGGCGATCCGGCTCGCGCCCGACGACGAGCGCGCGTACCTCGGGCTCGCCAGGCTGCAGCCCGCCGAGGCGGCCGAGGCCACGCTGCAGATCCTGATCGCCCACGTCCCGGCGTCGGTCGACGGCCACTACCGGCTCGCGGTCCGGCTCGCGATGCGCGGCGAGCTCGCGTCGTCGACCCGCGAGCTGCACGCCGTGCTCGAGCGCGATCCCGACCACATCGACGCCCGGCTCGACCTCGCCCGCGCGCTGCGCCGCCAGGGCCACCTCGACCAGGCGATCGCCGAGACCCGCAGCGCGTTCGACCGCAGCGGCCAGGCGCTCGACATCGCCGAGGAGCTGTTCGACCTGCTGTGCGAGGCCGACGACCGGCCCGCTGCGATCGACCTGTTGACCCTGCTCGACGACGATCACAGCGACGCCGAGGCGCTCGCCACGCTGGCGCGGCTCGACCGCGGGCTCGGCCGGCTCGCCGAGGCCCGGGCGCTCGCCGAGCGGATCGCCGGGATCGACCGCGACGCCGGTGCGATCGTGCGCGCCGAGGTCGAGATCGCCGCCGGCAACCGCGCCGCGGCCGAGGGCGCGCTCGCCACGGTCGACACCGACGGCAAGCTCGCCGCCGACGCCCGGCGGCTCGCCGCCGAGGCTGCGCTGGCCGCCGACGACCCCGCGGCGGCGCTCGCCGCGCTCGGCGGCCCCGAGACGGCCGGCGCCGACGGGCTCGACCGCGCACTGGTCGCCGCGTTCGCGCTCGCCGACCTCGGCCGCCTCCCCGAGGCCCGCGCCCGGCTCGCCGGGTTCGGCGCCGGTCCGGACGCCGCCGACCGCGACGCCGCCCAGCTCGCCCGCGCCCGGCTCGCCGAGCGCGCCGGGGACCGCGCCGGGGCGCTCGCGATCCTGGAGCCGCTGATCCGCGCCCGGCCCGATCTGGTCGGCGCGCTCAACCTCGCCGGCTACCTGCTCGCCGACGCCGGCCAGCGGCTGGACGCCGCCGAGCGCTACCTCCGCCACGCCCGCGAGCTGTCGCCTGGAGATCCGGCGATCCTCGATAGTTGGGGCTGGCTGGTGCTCCGTCGCGGCCAGCCGCGCGACGCGGTGCGCGCGCTCGACCGCGCCGCCCGGTTCGCGCCGCTGGAACCAGAGATTCTCCTGCACCTCGCCGCGGCATGGGCCGCCGACGGCGCGCCGCGGACCGCCGCCGGTGTGCTCGACCGCGCCTCGGCGCTCGCGCCGACCCGCGCCGTCCAGCGCCGGATCGCGGCGCTGCGGCAAACCCTGACGGCGCCCGCCGGCCGGTGATACGATGACCGTGATGAAGCGCTGGATCCTCGGGGCTGTGCTGCTGGCGACGGGCTGCAAGAACGCGCCGACCGAGGATCAGTGCCATCAGCTGCTCGACCACCTGGTCGACCTCGAGTTCAAGAAGGCCGGCGCGACCGGCGGCGACGCGGTGAAGGCCGAGCTCGCCAAGCAGAAGCAGGCGGTGTCGGAGGCCCGGTCGACCGAGTTCCTCGAGGCCTGCACCAGGCGCACCGCGCGCAGCCGGGTCGAGTGCATGCTCAGCACCGGCGACCTCGAGACCGCCGCGAAGTGCGACGAAGCGAAATAGCTGCGAAATAGCTGCGAACTAGCCTGCCTGGCCTCGCCGGCCGGCGGTCACCCCGCGAGCGCTTCGACGCACGCCTCGGCGACGCTCTCACCCACCGCGCCGGCCGCCGTGGCGCCGTGCCCGCCGAGGCCGGCCGCCCACACCAGCCAGGGCCGCGCCGGGTCGCGCCCGAGCCGCATCCGGCGATCCGCCGTGAACGCGCGCTGGCACGCCCAGCTCCGCACGATCTGCGCGCCGCGCCACCCCGACCCCGCGAGCCGGGATCGCAGCGCCGCCTCGCCCGCCGCGTCCGGCTGCTGGTCGGCCGGCGCGGTCACCGTCGCGTCGCACGGCGAGACCAGCAGGCCACCGGCGTCGCCCCGCGCGTAGACCTCGCCGGCGCCGAGGTGCCACAGGTACGGCGCGCCCGCCGCGGCGACCGCCTCGACGACGTAGACGTGGCGCTTGAACGACGCCAGCGGCGCATCGCCGGTCAGCGCACCGGCCCACGCCCCGGCGGCGTCCACCACCACCCGCACCTCGACGGCGCCGCGCCGGGTGGTCAGCCGCGCGCCGCGGCCCGCCGGCTCGAGCCGCTCGACCCCGGCGCCGCACGCGACGCGGACCCCGCGCGCCAGCGCCGCAAGCAGCCCGGCGACGTCGATCACCCCGTCGCTCGGCACGTGCAGCGCCGCGGCGATCGGCAGGCCGACGGCGCCCGGCAGGCCGACGGCGCCCGGCCAGTGCGCCGCGACCCCGCCCCGGTCCAGCCGCTCGACCGCGACCCCGAGCCGGGCCGCCCGCGCCGCATAGACGTCGGCCGCCGCCGGGTCATCGAAGCTCAGGATCCCGCCGCACGGCTGCCAGACCGCCGCCGGATCGCCCCGCAGGATCGCCGCGCCGCGGATCGTGAGCGCGCTGGTCGCATCGTCCTCGGCGAGCTGGCGTCCGAGCCCGGCGCTGCGCCCGCTGGCGAACCGGCCGAGCCCCGGCTCTCGCTCGAGCACGATCGCCGCGATGCCGCGGCGCGCGAGCGCCCGGGCGGTCGCGAGACCCGCGAAGCCGCCGCCGACGATCGCGACATCGCAGGTCGTGGGGATCTCCACGGCAGGCTTGTAGCACACGCCGCCGGTTGACCACGGCCACGCCGGCTGGGCAGACTCGACCCATGCCTCGGTTGATCCGTCTCGATACCGGCGACGCTATCGGCCAAATCTCCGACCAGCAGCTCGCGTTCCTGGTCGAGCAGCTCGAGGAGGAACACGACGACGATACGGACTACTACATCGACCGGGACACGCTGGAATTGCTGTCGGACAACGGCGCGGACCCCGAGCTGCTCGCCATGCTGGAGAAGGCGATCGGCGACGACGACTCGATGGACATCGCCTGGGAGTGATGCCCAGCTGCTATCCGGGCGGATAGTCGCGCACCTCGATCGAGATCCCGTCCGGGTCGTCGAAGTAGATCGACCGGCCGAAGCCCCGGGCGCCGAAGTTATGATCGTCGCTCCGCGTGATCGGGATCGAGCGCGCAGCGAGCCGGCCCCGGAGCGCCGCGAGCGCCTCGGTCGTGGTCGCCAGACACAGGTGGTTGGGGTTGGACGGCGCCGACCCATGCCACATCGCGCGCGGGAACAGGTCGATCAGCGAGCTGTCGTCGATCCGCAGCGACGGGAACTTGACTGCACCGGCGCGGAACTCGTCGAGCCGGACCGGCGCCAGCCCGACGATCTCTTCGTAGAACGCGACCGAACGCTCCGGGTCGGTGACCTCGAGCACGACGTGGTCGATCCGGATCATCTTCGCACCTCGCGCACACCCTACCGCGTGCCACGCCGCAGCGCCCGGAGCCGCCGGACTCCGGGGACCACGGCGACGTGCAGGACCAGCAGCGCCACGTTGACCGCGGCGATCACCAGGCCGTGGCACACCACCGCCGGCGCGAACCCGGCGACCAGCGCGATCATCCACACGAACACGTAGGTGTCGCGCCGGCCGAGCGAGCGCAGCCAGGTGACCGGCGAGCGCGGGTCGTAGACCGCGTCGGCGGTCGGCTTGTCGGCCTCGAACCACCAGCGGAACGCGAACACGTCGCCGGTGCCGGTCCGCCGGTACACGCTGACGTAGGTGGTGGCCGCGACCAGCCAGCGGCCGCCGGCCGCCGCCACCCCGAGCCAGCGCCACGCGCCGCCCAGCCCGACCCCGACCGCGATCAGGAACACGTTGTCGACCAGGTCATCCGACAGGTTGTCGAGCCACTGGCCGAGCCGGGAGTACTGGTAGCGCAGCCGCGCCAGCTCGCCGTCGCACGAGTCCAGGATCGAGTTGAGCTCGAGCAGCACGCCGGCCAGGGCGGGCAGCGCGCGGCCGCCGCGGCTCGCCAGCCACGCCGCGATCAGCCCGACCGCGATCGCCGCGAGCGTCACGTGGTTGGGCGTCACCGCCAGCGACCGGCGCGCCAGGATCCGCGTGATCCGCATCGAGAACCGCCAGTTGATCAACGCGTCGACCGGGCCCTCGAACGACTTGTTCATCGCCCGGATCACCGCCCACTCGGCGCGCCGCCGCGCCGCCTCGTCGCCGAGCTCGATCCCGGCGATCACGTCGGCTCGCTCCCGCCGCGCGCCCGCAGGCGGCGCGCTGCCGACCGCCACGAACTCGACCGGGATCGGCAGCGGCCGTGGCAGGACGACCGGGGACGCCGCCACCACCGCTCGCGTCGCACCTTGCCGCGCGACGTCGCGGATCCGTCGCTCCAGCGCGGTCAACCCACCGATCACCAGGGCGTGGCGCTCGCCCGTCGACTCGAAGAACACCGTGTTCATCAATGGCAATGTCCGGAACGCGACCGTAACAACCCGCGCCGCGCGCTGCCGGCGCGGGCCATGCATGATACCGCTCCGAAGGGAGAATTCATGGCCAACGACCCGGTGCTGGAGCTCGTGGGGCTCGGCAAGGACTACGGCGTGCGCACCGCCGTTCAAACGATCGACCTGACACTGTCGCGCGGCGAGATCTTCGGCCTGCTCGGCCCCAACGGTGCCGGCAAGACCACAACGATCTCGATGGCCTGCGGCGTCGTGCCGCCGAGCCGCGGCACCGCCCGCATCGCCGGCGCCGACATCCGCACCCGGACGTTCGACGCCAAGCGCGCGATCGGCCTCGTGCCGCAGGATCTCGCGCTGTACGACGAGCTGACGCCGCGCCAGAACCTGGCGTTCTTCGGCCAGCTCTACGGCCTGGCCGGCGACGGGCTCGCCCGCCGGATCGACTGGGCGCTCGGCATCGCCGGGCTCACCGACCGCGCCGGCGATCTGGTCAAGACGTTCTCCGGCGGCATGAAGCGCCGGCTCAACCTCGCCGCCGGCCTGATCCACGAGCCGACCCTGCTCGTGCTCGACGAGCCGACGGTCGGCGTCGATCCGCAGAGCCGCCGCCACATCTTCGAGGCGATCCGCGGGCTGCGCGACCGCGGCATGACCATCCTCTACACCAGCCACTACATGGAGGAGGTCGAGGAGCTGTGCGACCGCGTCGCGATCATGGACGCCGGCCGCGTCGTCGCCAGCGGCGCGATCGACGCGCTGACCGCCCAGCACACCACCGGCGGCGTCGAGATCGAGCTCGACGGCGACGAGGCTGCGATCGTCGCCGCGGCGACCGCGGCCGCGCCCCACGGCGCCAGCCGCACCGGCGCCACGCTCCACCTCGAGGCCCGCCCGCCGTACGCCCCCGCGATCTCCGCGATCGAGGCCGCCGGCGCGCGGATCAAGCGGATCGGCGCCCGGCGCGCCGACCTCGAGACCGTGTTCCTTGCGCTCACCGGGCGCGGATTGCGAGACGCCTGATGCCTGCGACGCTGGTCCCCACGCTCCGCAAGGAGCTGCTGCTGCTGCGCCGCGATCCGCGCGCGCTGGTCCGCCTGATCGTCCTGCCGCTCCTGTTCATCGGGATCTTCGGCTACGTGTTCAAGAACGCCGGCGAGAAGCAGGGCGAGGCACGGCCGATCGCGGTGTGGAACGGCGCCGGCCCCGCCGGCGAGCCGCTGATCCAGGGACTCGCCGGCTCGAAGCTGTTCACGGTCATCCCGGCCGCGAACGCGGACGCCGTCGAGGCGGCGGTCGCCCGCCACGACCAGCCGGTCGGCCTCACCATCCCGCCCGGCTTCGACCCGGCGCACGATCACCGCGCGACCCTGTGGATCGACCCGGGCGAGCCGCCCCAGACCGCCGGCCCGCTGCGCGGCGCGGTCATCGGCGTCCTGACCCGCGCTGCAGCCGGCGGCGAGCCGCCCAAGGTCGTCGACGTCCGTGCCCCGGCCGGCGCCACCGACCCGCTCGAAGGCCTCAGCTCGTTCCAGCTCACCGTCCCCGGCAACGCCGTGCTGTTCGGCTTCTTCATCGCGCTGACCTGCGCGCTGTCGTTCGCCGAGGAGCGCCGCAGCGGCACCTGGCGCCGGCTGCTCGCCGCCCCGGTCCCGGCCTGGAAGCTGCTCGTCGCCAAGCTCGTGCCCTACGTCGCGCTCGGCGCGATCCAGGTCGGCCTCTTGTTCGCGATCGGCGCGCTCGGCTTCGGCATGCAGATCAACGGCAGCATCGCCGCGCTCGCCGTCCTCACCGTCGGCGTCGCTACCTGCGCGACCACGCTCGGCCTGCTGATCGCGGCGCTGTCGTCGACCGAGAAGCAGATCTCGTCGCTCGGCGCGGTCCTGATCATGATCATGGGCCTGGTCGGCGGCTGCATGTTCCCCCGCGCGCTGATGCCGCACGTCATGCAGCAGGTCGGCCTGTTCGTGCCCCACGGCTGGGCGCTCGACGGCTACTACGCCCTGCTGCGCCGCCACGGCACCGGCTTTGCCGACGTGCTCCGTCCGCTCGGCGCGGTCTACGGCTTCGCGCTGCTGTTCGCCGTCGCCGGCCTGCGCCGGTTCCGGTTCGACCAGTGACCGCGATTCCCGCCGGCGTGGCCCCGGCTTCGCCGGGCGCGAGCCGGGTGTACAGCTCGTGGAGCTTCCGGCGCAGCACCGCCTTGGAAGGCAACATGGTCTGATACTGGGCCACCAGCGCCGGCGAGGTCGTGCGAGCGAGCGCGTACTCGACGACCTTGTCGTCCTTGGTGGCGCACAGCAAGACGCCAATCGAGGGCCGCTCGTGCGGCTTCTTCACATCGCGGTCGAGCGCCTCGAGGTAAAAGTTCAGCTGCCCGAGGTCTGCGGGCTCGAACTTGCGGACCTTGAGCTCGAAGGCGACCAGGCAGGTCAAGCCTCGGTGGAAGAACACCAGGTCGATGGCGAAGTCCTGGTTCCCGACCTGGATCGGGTACTCGGATCCGACGAAGCAGAAGTCGCGTCCGAGCTCGGTGATGAAGCGGCTGAGGTTGCGAAGCAGCGAGCCATGGAGATCGGCCTCGGAGTGACCGTCGCGCAGCTCGAGGAACTCCAGGTTGTATGCGTTCTTGAACTCCTCGATCGCGGCCGGATGCAATTGTGTCAGCGCTGCTGACACTTTTTCCCGCGGGATCCCGTTCCGACGGCACGCTTGGGTGCGGAGCTGGCGCTCCAGCTCGCGGCTAGACCACTTGGCCGTGATTGCTGCCAGGACGTAGAAGCTGCGCTCCTCGGGCAGCTTGGCCTGGGCCAGGATCAGCAGGTGGTGCGTCCACGGCAATTGTGTCAGCAGCGATGACACTTTCTTGTCGCCACGGTAGACGTCGTAGAATTGCCGCATCCTGAACAGATTTCGACGCGTGTACCCGCGCATGCCGGGGTACTGACGGGCGATCGCCGCCGCCAGGTCATCGACCACGCCGTCGCCCCACTCCGCCGACGCGATCTTCTTGCTGATGTACTCGCCGAGCTGCCAGTACAGGCTCACGAGCTCGCTGTTGACGGCCTGGTACGCTCGCCGCCGGGCGGCCTCGATCAAGGCGAGCACCTCGTCGAAGCTCCGCGCAGCAGCGGGCGTCGTCGAGGGTGACCGCGCGACGACGGCGTTCCGCTTCCGGGCTCTTGCAGACCTTGTACGCCGCTTCATCACGAGTCACGCCTCGATGGATCCGCGAGCGGGCTGCAGCGCACCGCTGGCGGCCCGGAGCCTGCTCGTCCGGGCGACGAAGTCAAGCGAGTCGTACGGCGCGCGCGGGCACAGCGTCGATCGCCGGCCGCCAAGAACCCGGCGTCGCTATCCCCGCCGGCGCACCAGCACGATGTGCTCGGCCTTGGGCCGGTCGCCGAACGCGCGCAGCTCGCGGCCGCCGAGCATCGGCCGGTGCTGCGATGCCCAGGCCTCGAGCACGAGGTCGTCGGTGAGCGCGCCGCGGACGTCGTCGAGTGCGTAGATCGCGCGGCCGCGGGCGACCGAGTCGCCGATCACCAGGGCGGCGGCGCGGCCGGGGGCGAGCGCGCGGGTGATCGCGTCGAGCGCGGCGGCCAGCGCGGCGCGCCACGCGGCCCTGGCGCCGGGGTCGGCCTCGAAGCTGCGGCGAGAGCCGATCTCGCCGGCGTCGAGCTCGCGGTGGCGGAGCGCGAGGAAGTCGAACCGCAGCCGCTGGTGCTCGGCGTAGTCGTAGGTGCCGGCGTAGGGCGGCGAGGTCACGATGCCGGCGGCGCTCGCGTCGGGGACCAGGTCGGCGAGCCGGCGCGCGTCGTGCTCGGCGACCCGCGGCGGGCCGCCCGGCGTGCGCGCGAGGTCGTGGAGGCCGGCGGTCAGCAGCTCGACGCGCTGGGCGAACTGGCGGGCGGCCGCGCCGCGCGGGACGTTGCGATCGACCCAGGTCGGATCGGTGTCGGACGCCCGCGACGAGACCTTGTAGAGGATCGCTGACAGGCACGCGGTCAGCACGCCCGCGAGCTCGGGATCGCCGTCGCGCAGCCGGTCGAGGTGCGCGGCGATCAGCTCGAGCTCGCGGCGGACGTGCGGCGCGAACCAGCGCGCGAGCCGGCGGTTGCGCGCGTTGGGATCGAAGCCCGCCGGCTTGCGCAGCCCCGTCGGCTCCGCGCCGGGCGGCTGGGCGCGGCGCGCCGCCTTGCCGGCCGCCAGGACCAGGCCGGTGATCTCGTGGCCCACCCGGTGGAGCTGCTTGCGCCGCGCCGCCGGCACCGTCCAGGTCTTGGCGCGGGCGATCAGCGCCGCGAGCGGGTTGAGGTCGACGCCGATCGCCGGCACGCCGGCGGCGCGGGCCTCGACCAGCACGGTGCCCGAGCCGCAGAACGGGTCGACCAGCGGGGCGCCGGGCAGCGCACCGCGGCC
>DATAPF010000539.1:0-1837 GCA_036265355.1 Kofleriaceae bacterium
GCTGCCGATGCCGCGCGCGGCCGACGACGGTGCGCGCGCCGAGATGTCCGGCTCCGCGGCGCCGCCGCCGTCCGGCCCGCCGGCTCCCGTCGCGCCGCCGGCGCCTGCGTCGGGGCCGTCCCACCTTGCCCCACGGGACGCGGGTCCCAGGTAGCGCCGGCGGGACAGACCGATCCCGCCGGATCCGCGGTTTGGACTTTGCCTGCGGGACCGGTCCGGCGACTCTCCGGCCCATGATGCGCAACGCCGGTATCGCCCTGATCGCGGGCCTCGTCGTCGGCTCGGCCCGTCCGAGCGCGGCGGACACCCCGCCGCCCGCCATGCAGCAGCTGACCCGCGAGGTGTTCAAGCAGCTGGTCGAGATCAACACCACCGAGTCGAGCGGTGACACGTTCGCCGCCGCCCGGGCGATGGGCGACCGGCTGCTCGCCGCCGGGTTCCCCAGGGCCGATGTCCAGGTGTTCCAGTCCGCGCCCCGGCGCGGCAACCTGATCGCGCGGCTGCGCGGCACCGGCAAGCGCAAGCCGCTGCTGCTGGTCGCCCACCTCGACGTCGTCGAGGCCAAGCGCGACGACTGGACCACCGATCCGTTCAAGTTCGTCGAGAAGGACGGCTACTTCTACGGCCGCGGCACGAGCGACGACAAGGACATGGCGGTCGCCTGGGTCGTGAACATGATCCGGTGGAAGAAGGAGGGCTACAGGCCCGACCGCGATCTCGTGCTCGTGCTGGAGACCGACGAGGAGCTCGGCGATCGCAACGGCGTGGGCATCCAGTGGCTGATCAAGCACCACCGCGATCTGATCGACGCCGAGCTCGCGCTCAACGAGGGCGGTGGCGTCGGGGTCAAGGAAGGCAAGCCGTTCGCCAACAGCATCCAGACCGCCGAGAAGCTGTTCCAGAACTTCTGGGTCGAGGCCCGCAACCCGGGCGGCCACAGCTCGCTGCCGCGCAAGGACAACGCGATCTACGAGCTCGCCGACGCGCTCGCCCGGCTCGAGCACCACAGCTTCCCGGTCCACCTCAACGACACCACGCGCGGCTACTTCGAGAAGATGGCCGCGGTGGAGCACGGCCAGCTCGCCCAGGACATGAAGTCGCTGGTCAGCCCGAAGCCGGATCCGGCCGCGATCGACCGGCTGACCGCGATGCCGCCGTACAACGCCCAGATCCGCACGACCTGCGTCGCGACCCGGCTCGAGGGCGGCCACGCCGACAACGCGCTGCCCCAGCTCGCGCGCGCGATGGTCAACTGCCGGATCGTGCCGGGCGAGACCCCCGAGCAGGTCCAGAAGGAGCTCGAGACGACGTTCGCCGATCCCAGGCTCACGATCACCACCGTCCCGCGCGACCCCGGCGGCGATCCGTCGGCGATGAACAAGGACCTGCTCGCGGCGATCGAGAAGGTCGGCCCCAGGTTCTGGCCGGGCGTCCCGGCGGTGCCGACGATGACCTCCGGCGCGACCGATGGCCGGTTCCTGCGCAACGCCGGGATCCCGACCTACGGCCACAGCGGGATGGCGTCGGACATCTTCGACGTCCGCGCCCACGGCAAGGACGAGCGCGTGTCGATCCAGGCGACGTTCGAGGGCGAGCAGTACCTCTACGAGCTGGTCAAGGCGCTGTCCGGAGGGTGAATTCACGAGGCATCCATCGTCGACCTCGACATGGACCGCGGTCGCGAGTCTTCGGAGAAGACCCGGAGACCACCAGAAGGTCCACGTACAAGGTCAAGGATGGAGTCAACGTCCAAGGTCGCCGTTCAGGTCAACGTCTTGCGACAACGTCAAGGTCAACCTCAACGTCTCGCCGCGGCTACAGCTGGTTCTGCGGCGAG
>DATAPF010000540.1:0-10547 GCA_036265355.1 Kofleriaceae bacterium
CTCGCCACCGGCCTGTTCGTCGAGCACTACCAGGGGTTCCAGGTGCTGTGGAACGGCCAGCACGGCAGGACCATCTTCTTCCAGAACGAGATGCCGTACGACGTGCCCGATCAGGCATCGTGGAACAGCGCCGCCGGCGTCAACGGCTTCGCCGCGTACAAGGTGGGCAACGGCGTCACCACTCACGAGGGCTGGGGCCTGGGCGCGTATTGCTTCTTCAACACCAACCCCGCGGTGAGCGCGACCCACGCCTTCGAGGTTCCGACCGCCAGCGGCGTGCTGTTCCACGACATCTTGACCGTGTCGCTCAACTTCAAGGGCGTCATCACCCACGTCATCAACAACACCGGCGCGACCACGCCCTCGGGCACCGTCCCGGTCAACGTCACCAGCTTCCCGTGAGCTGACCGCCCACGCGCGGCGCCGCCGATCGACGCGACGAACCAGCTCGCGACCCGCCGCCAGGCGCGCTAGAGTTGCCTGGCTGCATGAAGCTGAACGTCATCCTTCCTTGCCGCGATGCGCGGCACGCCGTGGTGGGCGCACTCGCCAGCGCGGCCTGAGGGCTCGTGGCGCGGCGAGCGACGATCGACCGGGGCCGCCTGACGCAGGTGGCGCTGTTCCAGGGCCTCGATGACCGGACGCTCGATGCCGTGCTCGCCGGGTCGCGCACGATGTTCGTCGAGCCCCGCCACGTGCTCACCAGCTCCGGAACCCGCGTCGTCGCGGTCCTCGTGGTGCTGCAGGGCATCGTGCAGATCGCGACGGTGACCGAGACCGGCGAGCGCTCGATCCTGGGCGTGCAGGGCCCCGGCGCGCTGATCGGCGACGCGGCGGTGCTCGACCAGGACGGGTTTGCGATCGAGGCGGGGGCCAGTGCGGTCACCGTGACCGCGCTCGAGGATTGCCTCTACCTGGCGATCGACGCCCGGGTGTTTCGCCACCTGGTCGACACCGACGTGCAGTTCGCCGCGAACGTCGCGCGCGGGCTCGCGCGCCGGCTGCGCATGATGATCGTCCGCGACGCATGGCTGACCACGCTCGAGCTGCCGATCCGGCTCGCGCGGTTCATCACCTGGCTTGCGGATCGCGAAGGCATGCACGAGGAAGCACAGGGCGAGGTGGCGCTCGCCGTCCGGCTATCGCAGGAGAGCCTGGGTGACATGGTCGGCGCGACCCGCGAGAGCATCAACAAGCACCTGCGCGACTGGTCGCGGCTCGGGATCGTCGAGCACGTCGCCGGCAAGCTCCGCATCCTCGATCTCGCGCGGCTGCGCGCGATCGCGGCGCAGGCGATCGAGATGCTGCCGCCGAATGCGGCGGCCGGGCGCGCCTGATCCTACGAACCTGTGAATCGCTTCACACCGGCCGTGCGATGCACCCTCTAGAACGAATGGTGGAGGGCCAATGACGACCAACACGAATGTTCGACTGAGGAATGTGCCAGAGGCGTTCAAGCGCATCAAATCGCACGGTACGCTCACCAAGCTCAAGGACGGGACCCCGTCGCCGGCGGGCGGTCACGTCCAGGGGATCTGCGCCTCGGGCGGTTGCTACGTTCTCACCAACAGCCAGGAGGACAACCACAAGGAGGGTTATTTGCAAGTCTTTCACAAGAACGACGACGCTCCCGAGGACGTGCAGAAGCACATCCGGACGGTGTCCACGGACGTGAGCGATCGCGGCCACGCCGGCGGGTGCCAGGAGATCGGCAGCTACATGGTCGTCGGCATCGAGACCGTCGACCCGTTCGAAAACGGCGGGGTCTGGCTCTATTCGCTCGCCAACCTGAAGGAGCAAGGTCCGCGCAAGCTGCGCAATCTGGTGAAGGGGTCCAAGGGCTGCGGCGGCGCGGGCATCACCGAGTTCCATCACGACGGCAAGACCCACTGGCTGCTGGCCGCCATGGACAACGGCGATCTGGACTTCTATGTGTCGAACGGAAAGCCACTCGAGGACTCCGGGTGCGAGTTCTCGAAGTCGTTCGCGGCGAGGCTACACGATCGCGACGACAGCTCGACCACGGTGAACCTCATCACCGACGTGGAGGGGCACATCTACCTGGTCGCGTTCGTGTACCGCGACCCCGAAGATCACCTCGTGCTGTACAAGGTCGACCGCGAGGCGAGATCGATCACGCGCCTCGAGGACAGGCACATGTTCACCGAGCATGGCGACCTTCCCAGCAACGCCGGCGTGCACTTCCGCTGGGGCGCCGGGATCAACATCCGCGACGACAAGACATTCGATGTGCTCGCGACCCAGAAGCGATTCATCACGGAGCACAGCTTGTTTGCGATCAACCGGTTCAAGGGATCGTGAGTGCCAGGCCACCGACGCCGGCGATCGCGCCGGCCAGCCGGCGGGTGCTAGCTTGATCGAACCGCACGACGATCGCCGTGCCATGGAGCTGGTTTGACAGCTCCACGCTGATTCGCCTACCCTCGGAGCGGCGCGACGTCGGGAGCTTCCCGCTCCCGACGAGCTCCACAAGGCAATGTCGACATATCCAGGGGTAGCGTCGTGATTCGACAACTCATCATTTCCGTGGTGGTCGTGATGCTCGCCTGGGGCGCTCGATCCGCCGGCGCCCAGCCGGCCGCGGCGAATCCGGACCCGCAGGCGCTCGCCGAGGCCAAGCGGCTCGGCGAGCGCGTCGAACAGCTCCAGGAGCAAGGCAAGTTTACCGAGGCGATTCCGCTCGCCGAGCAGAGCCTGGCCCTGCGCGAGAAGGCACTGGGGCCGATGCACCTGGAGGTGGCGGCGAGCCTCAACGCCCTCGGCGATCTCCATGGCCTGCTCAGCGAGCCCGCCAAGGCGGTGCCGCTGTTGACCCGCGCGCTGAGCATCCGGGAACAGGCGCTGGGCGCGTCGCATCCCGATGTCGCGGCGAGCCTCCACAGCCTGGCCAACGTCTACGCGTCGAGCGGCGACTACGGCAAGGCGCTACCGCTGTTCGTCCGCGCGCTCGACATCCGCGAGAAGGCGCTCGGGCCGATGCACCCGGATCTGGCGGACACCCTCGCGGCCCTCGCCGAGATGTATCTCGAGCAAGGCGCGTTCGGCAAGGCGGAGCCGCTCCTGGTCCGTGCGCTGCATATCCGCGAGAAGACGTCCGGGCCGAGCAAGCCTCTGGCGGACATCCTCACGGATCTCGGTGGCGTGTACAACGAGCAAGGCGAGTACAGCAAGGCCGAGCCGTTGTTCGTCCGCTCCCTCGAGGTCCGCGAGAAGGTCCTCGGGCCCTCGCATCCGGATATTGCAAACAGTCTCAATAATCTCGGAGATCTCTACCTCGACCTGGGCGCGTATACCAAGGCCGAGCCGCTGCTGGTCCGCGCCCTCGACATCCGCGAGCAGACGCTGGGTCCGATGAACGCGATGGTGGCGACCAGCCTCAGCAACCTCGCCAACCTGTACAGCACCGAGGGTGCGTACGCCAAGGCGGAGCCGCTGTATCTGCGCGCCCTCGACATCTACGAGAAGGCACTGGGGCCGACGCACCCGCGGGTGGGGATCACGCTGGACAACCTCGGCCAGCTCTACGCGCATCAGGGTCTGTACGAGAAGGCGGAGCCGCTCTATCTGCGCGCGATCGGCATCGACGAGAAGGCCAAGGGGCCGATGAATCCCGCGGTGGCGAACGAGCTGAACAGCCTCGCCGGGCTCTACCTGCTGCAGGGCGCGTACGGCAAGGCGGAGCCGCTCTATCTGCGCTCGCTCGACATCTGGGAGAAGGCCGCGCGGCCGATGCACCCGGGCGTCCAGGCCTGTCTTCGCAACCTCGGCCTGCTCTACACCGACCAGGGGGCCTACCAGAAGGCGGAATCGCTGTATCTCCGCGCGCTCCACAACGACGAGAAGGTGCTGGGAACGCTGCATTCCGACTTCGTACAGGACCTGTTCGGCCTCGCCCGGCTCTACCGCGTGCAAGGCGCGCACGACAAGGCCCAGCCGCTGCTGGCACGCGCCGTCGAGATCCGAGAGACCCAGCTGCGCACCGAGCTCGCGCGGCTGTCCGAACCGCGCCGGCGCGCCCTGATCGCGACGCTTCGCGAGGAGGTCGGGACCGTGGTGTCGTTTCACGTCGACGTCATGCCGGCCAGCGCGAGCGCGCTCGATCTCGCGCTGACCACGGTGCTGCGGCGCAAGGGCCGGATCCTCGATTCGCTCGCGGAGACCCAGGCCACGCTGCGCAGCCACTTCACGCCGGCGCTTCGCGCCCAGTTCGATCAGCTTGCACAGGCCCGCACGGAGCTGTCCCGGCGCGTGCATTCGCCGCCGGATCCGAAGGACGCCGGCGCGCGCGCCGCCGGGATCGCTGCGAGCCGCGCACGGGTCGAGGCCCTCGAGGCGGCACTCGGCACCGCCAGCCTGGAGTTCCGCACCCAGTCGGCGCCGACCACGGTGGCCAAGGTCCAGGCGGCGCTGCCGCGCGGCGCGATGCTGGTGGAGTTCGTTCGCTACCGGCCGTTCGTTCCGGGCGTGGTGGAGCAGCGCCGGCAACCGGATCGCTACGTCGCGTATCTCGTGACGCGGCAAGGGCCGCCCCGGTGGGCCGCGCTCGGCGCTGCCGCGCCGATCGATGCCGCGGTCGACGCCGCGCTCGCCGCGCTGCACCGTGCGCCCACCGCGCAGACCGATCGCGCGGCGCTGCAAGCGCTCGACGCCCTGGTGTTCGGGCCGATCCGCGCCCAGCTGACCGATGTCTCGCACGTCATCCTGGCTCCCGACGCAAAGCTCAACCTGGTGCCGTTCGAAGCGCTCGTCGATCCACAGGGCCACTACGAGGTCGAGCAGCGCCTCATGAGCTACGTGACCAGCGGCCGCGACCTGCTGCGGCTCACCGCGCCGCGCGCGCCGCGGTCCCCGGCCGTGATCGTGGCGAGCCCCGACTACGGCCCGATGCCGTCTGCCGGCGTGCCCGGCACCGTGTCCTTTGGGCCGCTCGCCGGCGCCGCCGCCGAGGTCGACCAGCTCCGACGGTTCTTCCCGACCGCGCCGCTGACCGGTGCGGCAGCGACCAAGCGCGCGCTCGCCGCGCTCGTCGGACCGGCGATCCTCCACATCGCGACCCACGGGTTCTACACGCGCGATCCGGCGGCCGCGGTCCCGCCGCCCGCGGCGGCTCCCGCCCCCGGCAGCCCGTCCTCCGCAGCGGTCGCCGAGCGCGGCATGGTCTTGCACGGTGGCGCTGCGCCGCCCCAGAAGCCCGACGATCCACTCGACGCGCTCGATCAGGCCGGGCTTGCGTTGGCGGGCGCCAACCAGGGCGCGGACGGCATCGTGACCGCCCGGGAGATCGCCGGCTTCGACTGGTGGGGGACCAAGCTGGTCGTGCTCTCGGCATGCGAGACCGGCGTCGGCGCGGTGCCTTCCGGCGACGGCGTGTACGGCCTGCGGCGCGCGGTGGTCCTGGCCGGCGCCGAGGCCCAGGTCGTCAGCCTGTGGAACGTCAACGACTCGTCGGCCCAGGAGCTGATGCGCGAGTACTACGACGAGCTGGCGCGCGGCACCGGGCGCGCCGAGGCGATCCGCCAGGCCAAGCTGCGGCTGCTGCGCGGGCCACGCTATGCGCATCCCCACTACTGGGCTGCCTTCATCCTCGCCGGCGACTGGACCCCGCTCGACAAGACCGTGCTCCAGCCCCGCAGATCGACACCCTAGCCCACCGGGTCACGGCGGGTGGTGTGGCGTTCAGCGACCGGCGGAGCAGCATGCACGCACGCATCAGTCGCACGCGCAACGCCGCGGCCGTGGTGCCGAGCTGCGCGGCGATGTCCTTGTAGGGTAACCCCTGGTAAAATCGCAGCTCGATCAGCGTTCGATCGCGCGCGTCGAGGCGCGCCAGGCAATCGCCAAGCAGCTGGACGGCGCGTGGATCCGCGTCGGCCGCTTCGGCGATGAACGCCGCGCCGGCGATCTCGCACAGCGTGCTCGTGTCGACCAGCTGCGGCGCACGGCGAGCCGAGCGGGCGTGATCCAGACAGCGATGACGCGCAATGCCGATCAGCCACCTGCCTGGATGATCGACGCCGCGAAGCCGATCCAGGCTCCTGATTGCATGTACGAATACCTTCTGGGTCACGTCGGCCGCTTCGGCATCATTGCCGACCACGCGCCGGCAATAGCGAAACACGTCGTCGCTGTGGAGCTCCCACAGCAGCTCGATGGCGCGCTTGTCGTCGCCGGCTGCGCGCGCTTCCGTCCACGCCCGCAGATGCTTGTCATGGAGCTCACTTCCAGAACCGATGCTGGAGCACGCGGACATCGATGCGATCCTCGGGGCCTTGTTGGAGCACTAGGCGCGCGAGCGTCCCGGATCCAACACGCGATCGGATCGATCGCCGCTGCGGTCCTGACCGTGCAGGTTCCGGCTGGATCTGGCGTCGGAGAGCAGCTACCGTAAGGGTCGATGGAGGATGGCGATCTCGTGGCGGGCGCGGCGGCGGTACCGCGCAACGCGAGCCCGGGAGCGGCGGCCGTCGCTGCCTCTCGCAGCGCGGCTCCGGACGCGCCGGCTGCGACCCGCGGCGCGATTCCGGATGCCGTGAACGCGGCCGGCGTGGTCGACCCGCAGGCCGCGCCCGCGGCCTCGACCAGCGCAGGCGATCGCCGCGCTGCGATCGTCGAGCTGATGCGTGCGCACGGCGACGCCGTGCTCGGGTTCTGCATTCGCGTGCTGCGCGACCGCGAGCTGGCCGAGGAGGTGAGGCAGCAGACGTTCCTGGAGGCGTTCCGGGATTTCGATCGGTTCCGGGACCGTTCATCGCGGCGCGCCTGGCTGTTCGGGATCGCGAGCCACCGCTGCCTGGACGTGGTCAGGAAACGCCGCCCGGGGTGGATCGAGAGCGATGATGACGCTCTGATCAATAGCCATGATCCGGGTAGCGGGCCGAGAGAACAGCTCGAGCATGCGCAGCTCACCGCAGCGCTGGAGGAGTGCATGCAGGCGCTTCCGCACGAGGTGCGCATGACGGTGCTCCTGCGGTTCCAGACCGAGCTCACCTACGAGCAGCTCGCGGTGCAGCTCGCCACCCGAGCGGAAGCGCTGCAGATGCGGGTCACGCGCGCGCTGTCGAAGCTGCGGAGATGTCTGGAGAGCAAGGGTGCCCATGACGCCTGATCGCACACCCGACGACGAGGACGACCAGGCGTGGCTGCTCGCGCGCGAGCGCGGTGAACCCGGCCCGACCCTCTCCGACGACCGCGCCAGCCGCTACGCGCAGCTGGGAACGCTGATCAAGGACCTGCCGGCCTTGCCAGCCGGTACGGTCCGGCGCACTGACTGGGAGCAGGGCGTGCTCGCGGTCATCGACGCGGACGTGGGTCCGCCGGCGGTGCGGAGCGCGACCCCACCGGCCGCGATGCCCGCCAGGCCGCTGCCGCAGCGGCCGGCCGCGACGAGGATCCGGCGCAGGGCCGCGGCGGCCGCGGTGTTCACGATGGTGGCCGGCGTTGCGATCGTCGTCGTCCTGCAGCGCGAGCACGGCAAGACCCCCGTCGGGGAAACCCCGGTCGCTGTCCGGCCGGAGGTGACGCGAGGCATGCACGTCGAGCGCGGGCGGCTCGGCGTCGACCCCGCCGTCCAGGTCCGCGCGTCCCACACCGCCGCGTTTCGCGAGCTTCGCGACGGTGACACGGTGACGACCGGAGATGCGATCCGCGCCTCCGTCACGACGTCCACCGACGCGTACCTGTACCTTGCGTTCTGTGCCGACCAGCGCGTGCAGATGTACCCGTCGCAGCGCGGCGTGCGCACCGCGGCCGGACAGCGCATGGTCGTCCCCGAAGGCGGCGGAGAGCTGGTTCTCGACAGCCAGCCGGGGTCCGAGGTGCTGTACCTGATCGTGAGTCAGGACGAGCTCTCGGTGGCCGATCCGGCTCTCGCAGCGCTGCTGGTGGCCAGCGGCGACGGCACCCGGCCGGTGACCTGCGACGCGAGCCTCGACACCAGGCTCGGGACGCCGGCGGACTCGCCGTCGAGCAACGTGCTCCGCGGCGAGACCGTCCCGCGGAAGGACAGGCCACCCGCGCCCGGCGTCGCCGGCAATCCCGGGGACGCCGTGTGGTACACGACCGACGGCGCCAGCCGCCCCGGGGCCGTCGTCGGGGCGGACGCGAACGGCATCGCCGTCGTTCGCTATCGGTTCCGCCACGCTCCGTCGGAACCGATCGACCACCACTGAGCCCACCGCGGCGGGTCAGCTCGCGACGCGACCGCGCAGCCATGCCTCGCTGAAGTGCAGATCGCGAGATACGGTGTTCGTGTGGATGCCGCACGCCGCGGCGATCTCGTCGTGGGTCAGACCGCCGAAGTAGCGCAGCGCGGTGACCCTGGCCTTCCGCTCGTCCAGCCGCACGAGCTCCTCGAGCGCGTCGCCCAGCGCGACCAGCACGCGCGGCCGATCGGTCGCGACGTGTGCTTCATCGAACTGCACGGGGCATTCGCCGGACCCGCGCTTCGACGCCAGGTGCTTGCGCGCGTGGTCGACGAGGATCTGGCGCATCTTCCGCGACGCGATCGCCAGGAAGTGACTCTGATCCGTGAACACCAGGTCCGTCCCCGCGAGTCGCAGATAGACCTCCGAGACCAGGTCCGCCGGATCCAGCGCGTACGTGCGGAGCTCCCGTCGCAGGTGAAAGGCAGCGAGCCGCCGGAGCTTGTCGTACACGAGCGAGGAATGACATGATGACAGATGATGGTCGCAGTTCACCTCGAGTCCCCCCGGTCTGGTAGGCGAACGACGGGACCGCGGCAGTCACAGCTCTGCCACGCCCCGGTCGGTTCGATCTACAGGCGCTCGAGCCGGCGAGCTGTTACAGAAAACTTCGGGCGTGGCGCGCGAATCACGCCGCGACGACCCGGTCATGGGATGCGATCAGTCGAGCGGCAGGCCGAAGTACACGACGATGCGCTTCTGCGCCTTGCTGGCCCACGCTTCGATCGGCACGAACGGGCGCGAGCCGCGCTTGTTCTCGTCATGGTGCCCGTCGAGCAGCAGCTGCCGGGTCGACAGCGACGGGCGGCGGCGCTCCGGCATGGCCGCGAGCGCTTCGATCGTCGCGAAGTACGCCGCCTTCCGCGGCCCGCTCGTGCGCGGATCGACAGCTCAACACCGGCCACGCATACCCTGCGCGGTGATGGCTCGCAGCGATGATCCGGTCCGCGCGCAATCGGGCGCCGACTACGCGGGTCGGGGCGGTAACCACAGCTGCTCCCGCTCCTGCCACGCCGCGAGCGCGCGCGCGAGTGCCTCGCCGTCAACCACCTCCGGGAACTGCCAGATCGCGTCGCCGCGCCACATGTCCAGCAGCGCTCGCCACTCGCGATCCTCGACCGCGCGCGAGCCCACCGGTTCGACGGTCTCGTCGGGCTCCGGGGCGGCCGTGGACTCGGCCTCGGCCGCGGCCATATTACGGCGATACGCGTCGTGGCCATCGGGATCGTCGGCGACCCAGACATTGCGCGCGCGCGCCGTGATCGCGCCGACCATCGCACCTACGCAGCCCGAGGTCACGGTGGGCGCGCTCGTCGGGCTGGCAGCCGCGCCGATCAGCGCATCCACGCCATAGACGAACTCGACATCGGCGGGATCGAGCCGATCGTGGGCGCCGAGCCCGACGGGCCCTTCCAGCGCCAGCCAGCGGCCGACGTCCGATAGCAATCGCCGCGCGGCGGTGTCCGAGGGCCACTTGTGCTCGAAGATCGGGAGGTAGCGCCACAGCATGCAGCGCCCGCTCTCGATCTGGCGTTCCACCGGCAGCTCCCACAGCACGCGAAAACACAGCTCGTCGCACGGTGCGAAGCCACCGGTCCGGACCGCAGCTTCGAACGCTTCGAACACCGCCCTGCGGTCGCGACCATCCGTCACGGATTGAGGACCGCGTAGCGGAACGATGCACCGCCGCCGGGCGACGAACACTTGCACCGGCCGATCGAACCGACCTGCTGCTTCTTGGCCGAGTCCTTGTAGACGTTGCGGTGGCCGCCGACCTCGTACCCGGAGCTCTTCGAGCACGGCCCCCGGGTGGCGTCCTTCCACGGCCCCGGATAGACCGTGCTCAGCCCGGTCCGGCTCCTCAGCTCCCTCTCGGCGGCGTCGTAGCTGGTGAACTCGTAGAGCGCGGGGAGCTCGGAGCAGGGGATCGGGTCCTTGGCGGCGGCATGGAGCTTGTCGCCCGACTCGTCCTTGTCCTTGCAGTGCTCGGGCTGGATGACGCCGACCTCGCACAAGAGCTTCTTGATCTCGTCCCAGCCGAGGCAGTGACCGCCGGTCGGTGGCTCGGTGATCCCGTGCTCGATGTCGCCGATCGGAAACCGGCCGAAGCCGACCGGTCCGATCTTCGGACGCGACAGACCCGACATGCTGAGCGGGATCGACAGCTCCCATGCCGGTCCGCCCGACCACTGCAGCAGCCGCCAGATGTACTGACAGATGATCTTGGTATAGAGCGTGGCCGCGACGTACGCGTCGAGGCTGCCCATGAGGTGTACGCCGAACCGCAACCGGTTGTCGGCCTTGAAGTTGAACGTGCCGCGGGTG
>DATAPF010000541.1:0-23478 GCA_036265355.1 Kofleriaceae bacterium
AACCATTTGTTCGCCATGCCGGAAATGACCTGGCGAATTCCATCATCCTCCAGGACGACGAAATCGCTGTCGCGGTTCGGAAAGCCATTCTTGCCATTCAGCTTGCGCGGATAGCCGGACGGCAGTCGCCAGGCTACGGACGCCAGGTTGCCTCTCTGGTTCGAATACTCAGGGGAGTTGCACAGCTTCTGCGTCTTTGCTGATCCGTGGGAGTGCTTGCCTAGATCGTCACTGACGTAGAGTCCGCTCTTGAGGTCCTTCACCACCCGAACCGGCCTGCTGCCCTGCGATGCGACCTCGACCCGCCACGACACGGGCCCGTTCTTGGTCTTCACGACGCAGGTGTAACCCCGATCCGCTTTCTCAACGGTTTGAGGATCGCAGGCTGCCGGCGTGTCGGCGAATGCGAACCACGACGGCGGAGCACCGGCTCGCGCGCGGCGATCGCAGCGTTGGTCCGCGTCAGGGACGCACGCTCCGATCCCCCACCCATGTCTACGGCGTGCTGCGGGGATCTGCCGGATCGCTACCGGCGGCGCGCTCGTCGCCATCGAAGGCCCCGTCGAGGTCGCGATCGATGCCGATGCGCGTGCCGGATCCCGGCGGGACACAGGTGTAGGTCAGCGCGGCGCCGGTCACGGTGACGAGCCGGCGCAGGTCGCGATCGCCGATCGGGGGCAGGGCTCGCCGGTCCACCTGGAACCGACCGCCGCCGACGTAGAGGAACCCGACCTCGTCCAGGATGCGGCCCTTTGCGACGAGATCGCACTCGCCGGCGTCGGCGCGGGCGATGAGCAAGTCGATGCGGGGCGAGACCGCGTGCTGAGTCGCCGCCGTGAGCGTCACCTGCTGGCCGACGATCGGTGCAAGGTTGGTGTCGAACGCCAGCATGAACTGCTCCATGTTGCGCTTGGCCTGCGCGCCTTCCGGCGTGATCGGCAGGCCGACCGGGTTCAGCGCGGTCATGTCGAACCCACTGTTGAACCGGAACATCGTCGGGACGGATCCATCGTGGGAGAAGCCGAAGCCGCGGACCTGGTCGCCGAGGAACGGATCGGGGCCCACCGAGTTGATCGTGGAGGCCGAGCCGAACATGCCGACCTTCTGGTACATGTTCCGGAGGTGCGGGACCTTGACGATCTGCGGCTCGCCGTCGAACGACGAGCGGCCGTCGGTCCCGAAGAAGCCGGCGAACGGGCCCTCGCTCGGGTTGGCGCCCGGGTCGAGCCGGTGGCACGACTCGCAGGTCCCGCCGACCAGGCTGTCCGTGATGTCGAGGAAGAAGTCGCGACCCGCCTGCTGGACCGGCGTGAGCGAGTTGTCGAGGTTGCGGATCGGGTTGGGCGGATACGTGATCTGGAGGACGAAGTTGGTGAATGCCTGCATCTGATCGGGTGAGAGCTCCGCGGTCCGGCCGAGCAGGCTCACGAACGCCGGGTTGAACTTCTTGAACGCGGCCTGCTCGTCGAACACCCCGGAGCTGGGCTGCGCGGTGGGCGCGTCGTTGCCGCCGGTGCGGTCGCCGCGCCAGTGCATCGGGCCGTGGTTGGCCATGCCGCGCAGGCTCTGCGTGATCATCGGTCCCTTCATCGGGTGGAAGTCGGGATTCACGCCGAACAGCGGATCCGTGCCGAACTGAGGGAGCGGTAGGACGAACGGCCCGGGGTTGGCGAGGACCGCCGCGTCCGGGTTGCCGAGATCCCACGCCAGGCTGTCGAAGTCGCCGAAGATGTGGCAGCTGCCGCACGCCGCCTCGCCGTTGCTCGAGGTCAGCCGGGCATCGTAGAGGAACCGGCGCCCGGCGGTGACGCTCGCCGGCTCGGGGTTGTACATCGGGACGTGGGCGATCTCCTGGCGCGTCGCCGTGCGGATGACGGAGATCGCGTTGTCGAACCGGGTGAGGACGTACATGCGCCCGTGGGCCTCATCGAGGACGAGCCCGGTCGGGCCGCCGCCGGTCACCGCGATCTGGTTGTCCGTGCTGGGCACGAACGAGTCGCGCTCGAGCGCGGCGGTGTCGTAGATCCCGATCCGCGACGAGCCGAACGCGGCGACATAGAGCTTCGCACCGTCGCCGGTCACGGCGATGCCGAGGGGCTGCGCGAGGGACCTGTCGCCGGCACCGCTCTGGTTCGCGGCGGTGTAGTCGATGTGCTTGTTGAGGTGGCGCGGCGCCACGCCCGCGGCGCTCAGCACGGTGATCCGGCTCTCGTGCAGGTGGCCGCGGAGGCTGGTCCCGGCAAACGTGCCGGGGCCCTCGAACCGCAGGTCGTTGCGGGCCTCGGTGTTGGTCACGTAGACGTGTCCGTTGACCGGATTGACCGCCATGTTGAACAGGATGGTGCCGACGCCGGCGAACCAGCCGGTCGGGCCGGCGATCTGGGCCGGCGGGTTGGCGGTGGCGTCGAGGACGAACACGTCCTTGTCGGGCAGCGAGAACTTGACCTGAGCGTCCCAGGGGCGGCCGAGGCTGTCGACCCAGTGCTGGCCGTCGTGCTTGACGATCAACCCGACCTCGGGGGCCGGGACTCCGGCGGCGTTGGTGTTGGGACCGGGGACACCGCCGGCCGCCTGGCCGCCGTTGGGCACCAGGGACTCGTCGATCGACGTGGTGCGGTTGCCGGAGTGGAACGCGGCGGCGTAGACGCGCGAGCCGTCGGGGGTGACCGCGAGCGCGCGGGGCGTATCGCTGAACAGCGTGACGATGGTGAGCGGATCGCCGCCGAGCGAGTTGCCGAGGTGACGGGCGTCGAACACCCAGACGTCGGCGCGGCCGACCCCGGGCGTGGTGAGCTGGGGATCGAACGGGGCGTTCTGCCCGCGATGGGCGGTGGTGATGAAGGCGCGGGCCTTCCCCGGCCCTGCGAACACGATATCGCGCGGCTCGTCGCCGACGAGCAGGGTGCGGACGACGGCGCCGCCGCGGCCGTCGTCGGAGAACCTGATCACGCTGACGCTGTCGGACAGGTGGTTCACGACCCAGGCCTCGTCGTCGCTCGGCGCCGCGACCGCGACCGGCTCGAGCCCGACGGGCACCGAGGCGCGATGGATCAGGCCGCTCGATCCCACCTTGAACACCTCCAGGCGGTTGTCCGGCGTGTTGACGGCGAACAGGAGCTGACCGCTCGGGGACAGGGCCAGGGGGCGGACCTGACCGGTCTCGAACAGCGTGAACGGCGATCGGGTCGATGCCGTGGCACGGGCGATCGGTTCGACGCGCGGTCGGGTTTCGGCGGGCGCACGAGACGCCTGATCGGGTGGTGGCTCCAGATCGCCGGGCTGCGTGCAGGCGATCACGTCGACCAGCAGCGCAGTGAACAATGCCCTCGACATCGAGGATCGAGTCAGCGCGGGAATCAGTGCGGCTTTCATGGCTATCTCCATCTCCATCCTGGGGCGCAGCAGATCACCTTCGCGGATGACGAGCGGGGCTCCCCACTCTCGGCGGCCGCTGCGCTCGATGGATGATCGCTGCTCCGAGCGCGATGCGAGAGGTCTTTTTCGGGGTGCGTCCGCGGAACGGCGCGCTGCGATGCCTCACGATGCAACCGCGCTGAACTGGTGATGGCGACATCGATGTCATGCAGCGCGTCAGAGATCGGGGTCGGTGAGGACACCGTGAAATCGGACCCGGATCTGGGCGCGAATCGTGTCGATCTACGGACAGGCGCGGGTGTCGTGCGCCGGGCACTGGCGCAGCAGCTGGACCCCGACGCCCGAGCCGCGGTGGACGCCGACCGCGACGTCGAGCACGCCGTCGCCGTCGAAGTCGCCGGCGGTCACGAAGCGAGCGTCGCCGGCGAGCGACGCGATCTGCGTGGCGACGAACGTGCCGCCGGCGCTGGCGATCGCGATCAGGTTCCTGGCCGCCGGGTCGGTCATCGCCGGGGATGAGCCCGTGGTCGGGGCGCGGCAGATCGCGACGAGGCCCTTGCCGGCGTTGACGACGTCGACGCAGCTGGTCAGGGCGTCGATCGCGAGCGGCTCGAGCGGGCAGCCGGTGGTGCGGAACAGCTGCAGCGTGCGCTGGCCGGAGCCGTCGGTGAAGAACACGGCGAGCTCGTCGATGCCGTCGCCGTCGATGTCGATCCCGCGCAGCTCGATCGGGGTGCCTGCGGCGGTGACCTGGCAGGTGGTGAGGGCGCCGCGCAGGCCGAACACGACGACGGTGTTGCCGTCGCCGCGGGCGGCGGCGCGCGTGGGCCCCGGACCGCCGCGCAGCGCGGCGACCGGCTGGTCGAGCTGCATCCCGAGGTCGACCGCCGGGGCCCAGCTGTTGGCCATCACGTTGTAGAGCTGCGCCTGCGGGCCGGTGAGGGTCAGCAGCTCGAGGTCGTCGCTGCCGAAGCTGCCGGCGGCAACGGCGCCGAGCGGCCGCACGGCGGTGGTGGTCGCGGTCGGCGGAAAGTGCGGCGTGGTCATGAGGCGAGCGGCGTCGCCGACCAGGAGCCCGGCGCTCGGGCCGTCGCCGGTGCCGGGCATGCCGGCCCGGATCACGACGAGGTCGTCGATACCGTCGCTGCTGCGCGTGGTCGGGAGCCAGTGGATCTCGCTGGCGCGGCCGATCCGGAGCTGACCGCCGAACGGGCTCATCGCGACCGGCGCGCCGGCGGTCGCTTCGTGGGTGCCGAACAGCACGGAGATCCGATCGCCGGGCGGGGCCGACTCGATCATGGCGACGTCGCCGAGGCGATCGCCGTCGAAGTCGCCCGCGACCAGGCTGGTGACCGGCTCGGAGGTGGTGGCGGAATAGACGTTGGGGATCGCGCCGCCGCGGACGATGTCGACGCTGGCGTCGCCGGTGGGGGTGGGGTTGGCGTCGGTCGCGCGGACGCGGCCGGCGACGACATCGAGCGCGCCATCGCCGTTGAGGTCGGCGATCGCGGCTGCGCTCCACAGGGTCGGGAAGGTCGGCCCGGCGACGCGCACGAACGTGCCGGCGGGGCCGGCGCCGCAGTCCGCCGCGCCGGCGCACGCTCGATACACGCCGTCGGCGAGCACGAGCTCGTCGAGGCCGCCGGGGGTGATCTGGCCGGCGCCGAGCAGCGCAGCGCCGGCCCCGGCGATCGGGAGCGGCGTGGTCGTCGCGGCGAACCCGCAGCCGGCGCCGGTCGCGTCGAGCACGGCGAGGCCGGGCGCGCCATCGCTGTGCACGACGAGCTCGAGGCACGCGTCGCCGTCGAGGTTGGCGAGCGCGATCGACGACGGGGTCGGCGGCGGGAGCTCGAGGTCGGCGAGCGCCCAGCTGGTGCCGGCGGACGTGTAGCGGCAGACGTGCCAGGGCTGCGCCGCCGGCTGCGCCGGGTTGTCGCGCTGGGTGACGACGACGAACGATTGCCGATCGGGGGCGGCCTTGACGTCGATGGTGTGCCAGGGCTGGTTCCCGCTCGCCACGCACGGCGGCAGCACCTGGATCGGCAGGGGAGGCAGCCCGACTGCGACGCGCGCGACGGTGATGCCCGGGGTCGCGCTCTGGCTCTGCACCGCGATCGGGACGTCGCCGATCGCCGGATCGGGATCGCGCACGACGATGCCCTGGACCTCGCCGATGGCCCGGGGGGCCTCGAACGGCAGATCGAGCTCGGGCGTGAAGCGCGTGCCGTCGGAGCGCAGCAGGGCGACGCCCTCGGTGGGGATCGCCATCACGGTGCCGGGCTGGTCGGCGTCGGGGCGGTTCGCGGGGAGATCGAAGATCGCATACGGCGCGTCCGAGGACGGCGCAGCCTGGATCACGAGCTCGCCGAGCGGCGCGCCGGTGCTGCCGAACCGGACGGAGATCGTGGTCATGCTGGTGCCGACCAGATCGAGCAGGCCGTCGTTGTCGACGTCGCTGGTCACCGGCGGCGTGGTGACGTCGAACGGCAGCGCTGCCGCGAGCGGCTCGAACGCGCCCGAGGGCGCGCGGCACACGCCGTCGTTGCCGCAGCGGTAGCTGGCGTCGGGGCAGTAGACGGCCTTGCCGGTCCGGTCGGGGCCGACATCGACGTACGACGCGATCACCGCCGACGCGGTGCACTTGAGCTCGCAGCGCGCGGTGCACGTGGCGCTGTCGCCGCCGTCGTCGCAGGCCTCGCCGCCGGCCTGCTCGACGATGCGGTTGCCGCAGCTACCGAGGTCGGGGAGGTCATGGCAGGCGGCCAGCGCCGCGAGCCCGCACGCGAGCAGGGCGCGCATCAGAACCCTCCGGCGTAGCCGATGCCGATGCCCAGGCCGCCGCCGATCGTCATCGGCGTGAACCCGCGCTCCGGCTTGCTGTCGATCGGACGCAGCAGCGCGTCGGTCGATGGATCGTCGGCGTAGTACATGACCGCCGCGACCCCCGCGGTGACCAGCGCCGCCCCGCCCAGCACCAGGCTGGCGGTGCGGAACTCGTCGCGCCGGCTGCGCAGCCGCTGGTAGTCGGCCGCGTCCGCCGCGGTCAGCGGCTTGCGATCGCGCAGATCGGCGGCGGAGAAATCCGAGACCAGCGCGATCGTCGCCGTGACCAGCGTGCCTGCGAGCAGAGCGCCGCCGCCGAGCGCCACCCAGCGCACCGCGCGGCGCTGCGCGGTCGGCTGGAGCGGCGCATCGAGCGTGAGCGCTTGCCCCGGCGAGACCACGACCTCGCGGCTGATCGGCTGCCGGCCGCGCGCCGACACCGTGATCCACCGCGTGCCGGCCGGCACCTCGGTCGAGGTCCCGCGCAGGAGCACGGGGCGGCCGTCGACGGTGATCCGGGCATCGGGCTGGCTCCGGATCGCGACCGTGGCGGGCCTGGGCGCGAGCTCGAAGGCGATCATGGCGGGCTTTGCGCCGACCCGGATCCGCTGCTCCTGCGGGACGTAGCCGTCGGCGCTCGCCGCCACGACGTGCTCGCCAGGGGCGACGTCGATCGGCGTGTAGCGCTCGACCGCTGCCCCGTCGATGGTGATCCGCGCCTGGTCGAGCGCGATCGAGACGTAGATCGACGGCCTGTCCTGCGCCGGCGCGATCTGCCTGGGGTCGATCTTGCCGAGCGCATCGCGCAGCCGCTCGAGGTAGACCAGCGCGTCCTTGCGCTTGGCGCCGTCCGGCGCGCCGGTGACGTAGGCCTGGTACAGCTCGATCGCGCGCTTGAGATGCGCGGGATCGTGGTCGGCCTGGTACTGGAGGCGGTGGGCCTGCGCCGCCGAGAACGCGATCTCCGGCGCGTTCAGGTTCTCGTACGCGCGATCGAAGTTGGCCGCCGCCGCGTCGAACTTGCCGCTCCTGTAGGCGTCGGCCCCGATCCGGAAGAACTGCTCCGCCGCCGCCCGGTCATCCGCCGCCGCGGGCCCGGCGAGGCACAGCAGGACGACGGCGAGCAGGCCCATGGCGAGGTGGGGTCGAGGGGGGGTCACGGCGGCTCCCTAGGGCTTCGGCGGCGGAAACTGCTCGAGGTCGTTGGTCGGTTCGTCGCTGCCGGCGGCCGCGGCGCTGCCGGCGGCCGCAGCGCTGCCGGCCCTGGGGGCGCGGCCGGGCCGGGCGCCGCCGGGCTTCGCGGAGACCGGCTTGGCGGCCTCGGTGCTCGACGGGGGCGGCGCGACCGGCGTCGCCCTGGGCTTGAGCGCGACGGTGCGCGTCAGATCCTGCGCGGGGGTCACCGAGATCGTCTCCGGCACGAAGCCGTCCGCGGTCAACACGAGGAGGACCTCGGTGGTCGAGCGCGGGAGCTGGACGCGCCCGGGCGCGATCCCGACCAGCACGCCGCTGTGCCGGACCTCGGTGTTCGGGGGCGTGCCGGCGAGGGTCACGACGACGTCCGCCGGCTCGGTGGCGACCGCCGCGTCGGGCGCGCGCGCCTCCGCACCGGCGGGTCCGCCGTCGGACACCGCGGCCGCGAGCGTGGGCGGCACGGGCGCCTGCGCGGGCGGCTCCGTGCGGCTCGCCGGCCGGATCGCGATGACCGCGATCGCCGCCGCCAGCGCGCCCACCGCGAGCAGGCGGCGCGGCGCCATCCATCGGGCCGGCTCGCGGGTCGGAGCCGCGGCTGCGGGCCGGGGCGGCTCGCCGGCCTGGGGCTTGGACAGCGCGGTCGGCCCCGCGGAGGGTGTCCGGTTCCCGGACGGGAAGGCCGGCAGCCCGGGCAGCGAGCTCGGCGTCTCGGCGGTGGCGAGCCGCGCGCTCGCGGACGGTGCGGCGGCGGGCAGCTCGCCGCTCGCGACATGCTCGAGGCTCTTCATCGCCTCGCCGAGCGAGGCCGGCCGCGCCGCCGGATCCTTGCGCATGAGCCGGGCGATCACGCGGTCGATGCCCGCGGGCAGATCGGGCCGGTGCGACGACGCCGGCGGCGGCTCATCGTGCAGCTGCCGCATCAGGATCGTCATGTAGTCATCGCCGTCGAGCGGGTAGACCCCGGTGAGCATCACGTACGCCAGCACGCCGAACGCATAGAGATCGGTCCGGTGATCGACGTCGCGGCCGTGGCACTGCTCCGGTGACATGTAGTGCGGGGTCCCGAGCGGCGCGCCGGTCCGCGTCTTGTGCTTGAGCCCGTCCTCCGGAGCGAGCAGCTTCGCGATCCCGAAGTCGAGCAGCTTGGGGAACACGCCGTCGGGGTTCGACGCGAGGAACACGTTCTCGGCCTTGAGGTCGCGGTGCGCGATCCCCTTGGCGTGCGCCGCGTCGAGCGCGCGGCCGATCGCACGCAGGATCGGGAGCGCCTCGCGGAGCGACAGCTGGCCGTGGCGCGCGATCCGGCGATCGAGGGTCTCGCCATCCAGGTACTCCATCACGTAGTAGTGGCGGCCGTCCTCGAGCTTCCCGAACGAGAAGATGTCGATGATATTGTGGTGGCGGATCTGGTTGACCGCGCGCGCCTCGGCCACGAACCGCGACACCATCTCCGGATCGACCGAGAACCGCTGCGACAGGACCTTGATCGCGACCAGCTTGCCGATCAGCGGGTGCGCCGCCTTGAACACCGCGCCGAAGCCGCCCTGACCCAGCTTGGTCTCGACCCGGTACTCGCCGACGATCTGGCCGGGCTGGAGATCCGGATCAACCCCGCCGTCGCGCGCGGTCGATGGTGTCACCGTGGGTTCGACCACCAAGCCCATTGTCGAAGCGAATCGCCCGCGGGTCAACGATGCCCGCATGGTCCAGCGATTGCCTACTGTTGCCGCGATGTCGGGGGAATGACCACGCCGCGTTTGGTGGCTCGCGAGCAGGGATCCACGACTGCTAGCCTCCGCTAGCCTCAGGCCGCGCTGAGCGGGCGGAAGCTCCGCAAGAAGCTCCGCCAGTCATGCTTCAGATCGAACGTGGTCTCGCAGGTTCCGATGCGCCGGTGCTCCTCGTCAAAGATCTCGGCAGGCAAGTACGTGAGCGTCCTGAGCGGTGACCGCCACCGGATGTCTTTTTGGCCGACCATCTGGTAGCGCTTGCCGCCGCTGCCCCCGAACGAGAGCTCGTAACGGATGATGCGTTGTCCGATCGGACGGATGGTGACGATGCCTTCGACCTCCGCGCCATGTGCGATCGGTGGTGCGTGGATCGTGCCACGCACTGCGGCCTTGCCGTCCGCGAGGTGCTGCCGCGTCGAGACCGCCCGTGCCTCGAGTTCGAACCGGAACGGGTGACGCGCGCCCGGCTGCACGTCCCACTCGACCGTGCCTGTCATCGTCTCGGTGAACTGAAAGCCCATGGCCCAGGATACTCCAAACCCGTCGGCGCGCACGCCGCGTTCGGCGCCGCGCAGCCTCGCGGCGGCAGGGCGACTTCCTTCGGTCCTGGCTCGGTCTCGGTGGTGGGATGACCGGCGCTCAGCTCGGAAGGCTGGACGCGGCGCTCGCGGTCATGGTTCGCCGCCAAGGTGTGCGGGGCAGCGCATCGACCGCGACGCGCACGCGGTGCCCCCGGTGATCGTCTGGTGCCTGCCTGCCGTGGCGCGCCAGATCGGCGGCGAGCCGCGCCAGGTCGGTCGGCGCGCCGGCACGCGCCGGCGATCGCGTTGCCCGGGCCGAGGTGCAGCTCGAACCGGTCGGCCATCGCGCGCGAGCCGCGAGCGGAGATCGCCACGACAGCGCCGCGCGCATCGTCGACCCAGGCCGTGACGCGCACGTGATCGTCGCCCGCGATCGCGCGTACCCGCGCGATGTGGTGACTCCCTGCGCGTCTCGATTGAGGATATTCGCGGCGCGCTTCATGTCAACGAAGCTTGATCCGCTTGATCATTTTTCAGGATTCCGTACCATGCGTTCACGATCAGGAGGGATGGCTGATGTTGCGCTACTACAACGCAATCGGATATGTGGTGACGGCGGCGGCACTGGGGGCGGGTACCTTTCTGTTCCCGTACCACGGGGATTACCTGCAGTCGTTCGGCGTCACGATCGGCTACTACGCGCTGGTCTGGTTCCTGGCCGGGATCTACCTCGGCGATGTGGTCCACCTGGCCCTCGCGCACCGTGCGATGGACGTGAAGCCGTGGTTCCTCTACCTGATCATGATCCTCAATAATACGATCGGCTGCTACCTCAACCTCATCACGTGGAGCAATCGGCACCGGCTGCATCATCTGTATTCGGACAAGCCCGGTGATCCGAACAAGCGCTCCGAAGACGGATTCTGGGTCACCTTCTATCGCTCGCAGGTGCCCTACCCGTCGATCGCCGACATGCTCAAGGAGCCGATCTTCAAGAACCGGCCGGTGCGCCTGTTCAACAACTGGCTCTATGCGGTCTTCGCGCAGTCCTCGAGCTTCGGCCTGTTGTGGCTGGCCGTCGGAGACTGGCGGCTGGCGCTCACGCTGTGGCTCGGCATCCGCGTCATCGCGTCGTACGTCCACTGGATCCAGAACTACTGGGCGCACGACCCCCGCTATGGCACCCGCCGCTACCAGGACGACGATCGGGCGCAGAACATCGACAGCTGGCTGCCAGTGCTCCTGACGTTCAGTGCGTGCCTGCAGAACAACCACCACCATAGCCCCCGCTTCATCCGCCTGTCACACTCGAATCGCGAGTTCGACTGGGGCTTCGTCACGCTGCGCTGGCTGTACAAGCTCGGCGTCGTGAAGCCGACCGAGGCCGGCCTGATGATCCCTGACCGTGCCGAGTTCACGGAGGTCGGGCTCTAGTGTTCCGACGGTGGGAGATTGCCTGCGCTGCGCGGCCAGAGCACTAGCGATGGACGATGCGCTGCACGGCTGCATACTGTGCGGCTATCAGTACGACCCCCGCGTCGGCGATCCGACCCGCGGGATCCCGCCCGGCACACGGTTCACCGATCTGCCCGACAGCTGGGTCTGTCCCCGCTGCGGTGCCGCGAAGGACGAGTTCATCCCGGTCCCGGCGCCGCCCGTCCGCTAGAGGCGGCGGAGCTCGGGCGTGCGCGGCGGCTTGACACGGGCCGAGAGGGACATAAATGATGGTGTTCCACGATGGGTACGAGCTCGCGCCGCTCGGTGGCGGTCATCCTCAATCGCAACGCTCAGCGTGTCAGTCCGGATATCATCGCCGGCGCGCGGGGGATCCTGGGGCCGGGCGCGGTGTTCGTGACGTCATCGCGAGCGGAGGCTCGCGAGGCGGCGCGCGAGATCGCGGCGCGCAGGTTCGAGGTGGCGTGCACGGGGGGAGGCGACGGGACGTTCATCGCGGCAGTGAACGATCTCGATGCGTGCTGCGGCGAGGAGATGCCCATGCTGATGGGGCTGAGGCTGGGGTCGGGCAACGCGATCGGGGAGGTGTGCGGGGCGTCTCCGCCGACTCGGGAGGGGCTCGCGGCGGACATCGCGCGCGCGGCGAGCGGAGAGCCTCCACGCCCGCTGTCGCTGCTGCGGGTCGACGGGCGGCTCACGCACTCGACGGGGGTGGGGCTCGACGCGAAGTTCAACGAGGACTTCCGGGCGATCGTCAAGAACTGGCTGGGACGCGGGGTGCTCGCGCCGCTGATCCACGGCGCGCCGGGGCTCGTGCTGGCGGCGGTGATGCGGTCGATTCCAAGACTGTTGCGCGAGGGGCCATTCAATCTGCGGGTGATCAACCGGGGGGCTCCGGCGTCCCTGCTGGGCGGGTCCGGGCACGGTGGAGGGGACGCCGACAGGCCGGCGGGAGCGGTGCTGTACAACGGACAGGCCGTGATCGCGTGTGCGAGCACCGTGGCGACGTACGGGCGCGGACTGCGGCTGTTTCCGTTCGCGGACAGCCTGACGGACCGCTTCCAGCTCCGCGTGTCGAGCGTCGGGCCGCTCGACGTGCTGCCCAATCTGTCACGCATCTTCTCGGGGACGTACCGGAACCCGCGGCGGCTGTCCGACTTCGCGGTGACGGCCGTGCGGCTCGAGCTTGCGGCGCCAGCGCCGTGGCACGTGGCGGGCGATCTGCAGGGGCCCACGACAGAGTTCGATATCGAGCTGTCGCCCCGGAAGCTGCAGCTGCTCTTCGATCCGCGGCGCTTCACCTCCGCCGCTTGTAGTCGATCTCCAGCGTCTTGAACTCCTTGCCGTCGTCCTCGATGAAGGACATCTCGATGACGTACGCGTCCTTGTTGATCAGGCGGAGCGTCGCGCGCGTCCGGCGCATCCGGCCAGCGATGGGGTCGCGGTACGCGCCGTTGAAGGTGAACGCCTTCCCCGTCGAGTCCCCCGTGCCTGTCGTGGCCATGATCCCTGTGCTGATGCTGTCGACCCAGACGGCGGTATATGCGTTCTTCGCCTGGTCGTAGCCGGTCAGGCTCGTGCCGCGGTAGGGCTTTCCGAGCACGTGACCCTCATAGTCCTCGTAGAGGAAGCGGCCGCCGAGGATCATCTTCCGCATCGCGGAGCCGGGCGACACGATGGGCGGGACACCGGGAGCGGGCCAGAACTTGCTGGGAGCGTCCCACAGGCCCACGAACGCTCTCAGATACTGGTGCTCCGGGCCGGGCTGCGTGACGGCCAGAACCTCCGCGAGGTCGCGGCCCTGCGTGGACGGTGACGCGCGAAGGACGCCTTCGAGGAGCGCCCGGGTGACGTCCTGGTCGTCCTCACCGGGGGGCGATTCGGGAGATCCGGGGCCGGGTGCAGGCGGACACCCTCCGGGCGAGAGGCCGTGATTCGAGCTCGCGGGGGCGGGGGCGGGGCTGGGGCTGGACGCGGCGACCACCGGCTCCGGTGGAGGGCCGGAATTGGAGCACGCGGGGCCGGCCAATGCGGCGATCGCCGCTGTGATCCGGGCAGCCCGGGCAGCCCGGGCAGCGAGCGCGCGCTTCCGGGCGGACGTGACCAGTGTCGAGCATGCCATTCGAACCTCCTGGGAGTGCGGTGTTTCGGGCGGTGTCGGGCGAACGGTCCCTCCGGGCTTCCAGCGTCGCGGGCTGGATCACCCCGTGATCCGGGATCGGAGAGACTCGACGACAGAGATCTTCATTATCTTTCGCAGCGCGGGGGCGACGCCGAGCAGCATGAACAGGAAGGCGGGCGCCATGAGCTCCACCCACGCGCCGAAGCCCATGCGCAGCGGATAGAAATCGGAGATGGCCATGATGCGGAGCTGGAAGACATGGGTCGCGAGCCGGGTCAGCGGATAGCTCACGGCGATGGCGGTGGCGCCGATGATCGCCCCTTCGACGAGCAGGCTGCGGAGCAGTTCGGGGGGCGTGAAGCCGTGAGAGCGGAGCAGCGCGTACTCGGCCGTTCTGTCCTCGATGTTCATCCCGAGGAAGACGAGCACCAGCACGGCGCCGACGAGAACTCCAAGGTCGCCATACAGACGGCAGAAGTTGGCCGTGACCGAGAGGTTCTTGCGACTCGCATCCGCCAGCACGTCTCCCGGCAACAGGCGCGCGATCTCGGTCATGCGACTGAGCCGGAGTCCGAGGTCGGGCGGGCCGGCGAGGACGGCACCCTGCGGCGGAAGCGGCCGGCCCGCGAGCGCGGTCAGGGTGGGGACGCTCACGAATGCCTGGTTCACCGAGAAGTTGCTGGTCACTCCGACGATCCGGAGATCGAGAGTCTGGCCCTCGCCCACGACTTCCAGCCGGTCGCCAACGTCGGCAGCGAGACTCCGTGCGGTCCGTAGGTCCACGACGATCTCGGGGGCGTCCGCGCGCTCGATGGGGCGGCCTCGGACGATGACGCGGTCCTCGCGGAGCGATGGCGAGACCTGGCCGGCGAGGAGCTTGACCGAGCGCTCGCGGCCCTGATGCCGCAGCGCTGCGTCCGCGATCCACAGGCCCTCCCACGCGGTCGCGCCCGCGCCGGTGAGGAGCTTGCCCGCGTCGGCCTCGGACTCGGGGCTCGCGAACTCGACCAGGTAATTCCAGCGCTGGCCGGAGAGGTAGAGCGAGAGGCTCTCGTCCATGCCGTCGGCGAACACGTACATGCTGGAGGCCATGACCAGCATGCCTGCGATGCAGAGGGTGGAGGTCAAGAAGGCGATCGGGCGGCGCGCGACGTTTCGCACGCCGAGCCGCTCGGGGTAGCGGAGCCAGGGGAGGCCGTCGAACGCAGCGTCGATCCAGCGGGCGGCGCGGAGGACCCAGGGCACACCGTGCACCTCCGCACCCTGCGCGAGGAGGCTCGCGGGGGGGCGCGACAGCACGCGGGCGAGGGGAGCGATCGCGCCGAGCGGGACGAGCAGCATGCTCATCGCGAACGCGCCGGCGAGCGGCACCGCGTCGCTGCCGGGCAGCAGGATCGGAAAGCCGGTGACCTCCATGTACTGGCGGGTCAGGCGGGCGGCGATGACGAATGCGCCCGCGGTGCCGGCGACCGCGCCGGCGGCGACCATCGTACCGACGGCGATCAGCCATTGCGACAGGATGGTGCGGCGCGGGATGCCGACCGCGAGCAGGGTGCCGATCTCGCGGCGGTACAGCCTCGTCGTCCGCACGACCAGCATCATCAGCGCGAGAAAGGCGAGACCGTCGAGCACAGCCGTGGCGGTGGGCAGGAAGTCGCGGAACGTGGCGATCCGGACCCGGTTGCAGCGCACACTGTACTGGTCCTCGGGCCAGTTGCTCGCGACCACCGCGACGTCGTGCCGCTCGACGAACGAGCGGACTCCGGCGAGCACCCGCTCGCGCGCGCTGCCGCGTGCGATCTTGACGGCGATGCTGTTGTAGGCGCCGGTCGCGACGCCGGCGGCGTCGGCGACCAGTTCGTTCGAGATCAGGAACGCGGCCGCGGTGCGGCGCACGGGAATCGAGAAGTTGTCGTCCACCGAGCTGACCAGGAACTCGGGGAAGACGGCGATCCCGGCGACTCGTACGCGGCGCTCGCGGCCACTCGCCCGCAGCGTGATCGCGTCTCCGACCGCGAGACCCATGTCCTCGGCGAAGGTCGCGTCGACCACGACGTCCAGAGGGCGGCCCGGAGTCAAGAACGAGCCGCGGAGGATGCGCACGTCGCTCACGTCCGGTCTGCTCGACGGGGCGACCGCGGTGATCAGCGCGCCTGCGACCCTGTCTCCGGTGGTCTCGACGGTGCCGGTCACGAGGAGGCGGTACGTCGCGGCCGAGACGCCGGGCACCTCGGAAACCAGCGTTGCGGGCGAGGGCAGGACACCATCGGGAATCGGGCCGATGCGCACCTCCAGGTCGAACAGCCGCAACTCCTCGTACACCCGCTCGGTCGTGGCCAGGATGCGACCGGTTCCCATCAGAGTTCCGGCGTAGATCGTGACCGCGATGGCGACGAGCGAGACCACGCCGAGGCACCAGCCCGGGGCCCTCCACAGCGCGCGGAGGAGCATCCGGGTGGTCACGGCGGGTCGCCGTTCTGGACCATCCCATCCTCCATGCGGATCGTGAGAGAGGCCTCGTTCGCGACCGCCGGGTCGTGGGTGACGATGAAGAAGGCTGTTCCGTTCTCGCGGTGATAGCGTTTCATGAGGTCGATCACCTGGCGGCCGTTCGCCTTGTCCAGGTTTCCTGTGGGCTCGTCGGCAAGCACGACCGAGGGGGCCTTGATGAGGGCGCGCGCGATCGCGACGCGCTGCTGCTCGCCGCCCGAGAGCTGGGCGGGAAACCGGCCCGCGAGGCGCTCGAGCCCGACCAGCGCCAGGATCTCGCGCGCCCGTTTGCGGGCGATCGGGCGGCTCAGTCGGAGCGGCTCCAGCACGATCTCGAGGTTCTCCTGGGCCGTCAGGGTGGGCATCAGGTTGTAGGCCTGGAAGACGAAGCCGACGGTGCGCCGCCTGAACTCGGAGAGCTGGGGCGGAGTTCGGTGATCGAGGGCGACGCCTGCGACCTTCAGCTCGCCGCTGTCGGCAACGTCGAGGCCGCCGAGCAGGTTGAGCAGGGTGGTCTTGCCGCACCCGGATGGGCCGAGCAGCACGGTGAAGCTGCCTGCGGGCACCGAGAGATCGACCCCTCTCAGCACCTGCGTGGGGACACCTGCGGACCGGTACGTCTTTCTGACGCCACGGGCGACGATGCAAGGCGTCGCGTCTTCGTCCGGGCCAGGAGCGTCCGCCGGCGTGGTGCCCGCGCGGTCCGGCGCAGGCGGCTCCCCGGTGAGATGCGCCATGCGCGGTATCCTATCAGCTCGTCCGCCACCGCCGTATGTTTCAGCTCGCCGACACAGCATTCTCCGATGATCCAAGACGACACGGCGAAGCCAGGAAGGCCATGCGCTCCGGGTTCTGGATCCCTGCGTCACGCATCCACTGCTCGGCGGTTGCCCATAGCCGGCGGCCCTCGTCACCGCCGACGAGGGCCGCAAGCCGGCGACGAGCGACCGACGTGACGAACACGATATCGGCGAGCGCGCCGACAGCGATGACCTCACGGAAGTCTTGCACCGCGGCGGCTGGCGCGCCGTCGTGCACCGCGAGCGTGGCGCGGAGCATGTAGGCCAGCATCCTCGTGTAGTGCGTCCCGTACGAGAACAGCTTCGCGATCGACTCCTGAACGATGCGCCGGTTTCAAACGGCCCCGGCAGCCCTCCGCCAGCGCCATGCGGCCGATCATCCAGGCCGTCTCGCAGCGATAGCCGATGACTCGCAGGATCGCGGAGCGGCGGACCGCAGTCAGCTGCTCGGAGAAGAACTTGCGGTCGATCGATGATCCCTCGTAGATTGCGATGTCGACGCGCGCGCTGAGCTCGTGCCAGTGCTGCACGTGGTAGCCGAGGCTGAACGCCCACGCACCGGCCTCCAGGTCGGTGCGGGCCCCGGCAGGATCGTCCGCGACCAGCCAGAGGATGTTGCACAGCCGGCTGATCGTGGTCTGCAAGTAGATGTTGCCACGCTGTTCGGCCTCCCTGCGAAAGCGCTCCGCATAGGCTTTGAGCTTCACGAAGTCACCCATCTTGTGCAGGTTCTGAAGCAGGAAGAACCGCCCGGCGGCCACCTCCCACGCCACATTGACCATCTGCGTGAACGCCTCGTCGCTGCGATCGAGGATCTGCGCCGCTGCTGGTCGCTGCGGCGTAGCGCACGAGCTCGCCGATGAACAGGGGATGGCCACCGGTGTCATCGACCAGGCGTGCGGTCTGGATGTCCTGTCCTGGCGCCGTACGGTCGAGCAGCACAGCGGCCAGGGTCATCGACTCCTGAAGGCTGAGCGGCTGGACATCCACACAGCGAACCTCGCCGGGAAGCTGCGGCAACGCCAGCTGGTCGCCGTCCGAGCGGATCGACGCGAGCAGCAACAGCTCGGGTTGCTCCGGTGGCCGCAGCAGCTCGTGGAGGAGATGCAGGCTATCGCTGTCGGCCCACTGCATGTCGTCGATCACGCAGATCAGCCTGCGTTGCTCGGTCAGGCGACACAGCATCTCGCGCAGTGCGGCGAACACGCGCTGGCGACGCTGGAACGGATCGCTGATCACGTGGAGCGAGCGGGGCGCGCTGGCCACGGCTGGAATCCGGTCCAGCACGGGAAACACGCTCGGGAGCAGCGCCGCGTGTTTCGGCACGAGCCTGGCCGCAGCGACCTCTGGCAGCCGCGACACGTACCGCGCGAGCGCGTCGATGATGCCGTCCATCGCCTTGAACGGGATGACCTCGTGCTCGCGGCACTGGCCGGTCAAGACCACAGCGCTGTCGTCCGCCTCGACGGCCCCGATGAAGTGCTGGATCAATGTGCTCTTGCCGATCCCCGATTCGCCGTGGACGAACACCGTGATCGTGGCGCCGCCATGGAGATCTTCCAGCGCCTGGTGGAGTTTGCGAAGCTCGCGGTCGCGGCCAACGAACACGCGCTTGCGTGGCGGGGCGCTCAGCGCGATCGCCGGGTCGCTCGACCGCCGCCGTCCGGAGTCGAGCCGAGCCAGCACCTCGCTGCCATCCGGGCGCTGCTCGGGATCGACCTGGAGGAGCCGCATGCACAGCTCGGCGAGATCGTCGGGGCAGGACGGATTGAGCTGCTTCGGATCGCGCGGCGCGCTCAGCTGCTTTGCGACCAGTACCGCCGCCAGTGACCCGACAAACAAGCGCTGCCCGGTGAGCAGCTCATAGAGGATGACGCCGACGCTGTACCAGTCGGCCGCGGGTCCCACCGCGTGTCCATCGGCCTGCTCCGGCGCCATGTACACGAAGGTCCCGACGATCTCGCCCTCTCCCGAGCAAGCGGTTCCCGAGTGCTCGGTGGCGAGCCCGAAGTCGAGTATCACGGCGCGGCCTTCGCGGGTAACGATGATGTTGGAGGGCTTGATGTCGCGGTGGACCTTGCCCGCGTCATGGATCGCGATCAGCCCCTCGGTTACTTGTGCGAGCACATCGCGGACTCGATCGAAGTCGAGCGGCGGCCGATCGTTGCCGCGACCGGGGAGCGGCTGGTCCAGGGTCGCGGGCTCGCCGTTCGTCGACGACGCCACGGCAATGGCAGCGCCGTGGCTATGATCTTCGGTGACGTGACCGAGGTAACCATAGAGCTCCTCGCCGTCGAGGAGCTCCATCGTGAAGAACCAGCTGCCGTGCTCCTCGAACAGCTCATCCAGGGCGACCAGGTTGCGATGGTTGAGGTCGCGCAGGCCGCGAAACTCGCGCTTGAGCCGATAGAGCAGGTGCGCATCGACGTTTCGCAGCGTCTTCACCGCGACGCGGACGTTGCGTTTTGGATCGAGCGCCTCGTAGACCACGCCCATGCCGCCGGCGCCGAGCCGGCGAAGCAACTGGAACCGCCCGATGTGGCGGACCGGGTCCCCGAGCCGACCGGCAGCGGGGATCGTCGCGCCGTCGACCACCGCGTGCAGCACCGTGTCGACACCTTCGTCAGCATTCGACATCGTCGCACCATCCTCTCACCGAGCCGGCTGATGTCGCGGACGCGCTCCCGTGTCGTTGCAGTGACGGTCTGGAACCGCTGGCGCAGCCGTGCGGAGACGGTACACCGGCGGGCCGCCAGCGGCGCTTGTTCATGCAGCCGCACAGTGCTGCACCACGCACCGATCGGCGGCCAATGCGATCCGCGCGACTGGCCGGACCAGGTGGAACGATCGGGCAAAGCCCTCTTGCTGAAAACAGAAGGGCCTGGCCCTGAGGTGGATGCGGGACAGCGTCCCCGCTCGGGACGGTGAGTCGAACCTTGCACGAAACCGTCGTGCGCAGCGCCGACGACCGGGGAGCTCCAAGCCTCGCCGGTGGCGGGGTCACGGGGTTACGGGGTTACGGCGACGGCGAGCAGACGGCCTCGAGCACGAGCTTGTCCGGCGAGAGGCCCGACGGGCTCAGGTCCTGGGCGGCGCGTGTCTCATCGAGCATCATCACGCGCACGGCGAGCGGCTTGACGATGCCCTCGTCGAGCGGCCCGGCGCGCGGCGCTGGCTGCTCGTCCTCGCGCCGGTGGGGCAAATGCCGCTGACGACCTACCTCGGCCAGACCGTGATCGCGACGTTCCTGTTCTACGGCTGGGGGCTCGGGCTCAGCGGCCAGCTCGGCTCGGCCGCTTGCCTGGCGATCGCGATCGCGATCTTCGCGCTGCAGGTCGTCGCCTGCCGGCTGTGGCTCGCCAGGTTCCGGTTCGGGCCCGTGGAGTGGCTGTGGCGGACGCTGGTGTACGGCCGCGCGCAGCCGATGCGGCGCGGGCTTGCCGGCGAGAGCGGGGTCGGAGATAGTCGCGTGCGCTGACGGTGGAGAATCGCATGGCATCGAGCACCAACGCGCAGGACGCCGCGCCGATCCGGATCGGGATCATGGGGCTGGGCAAGATCGCGCAGGACCAGCACATCCCGTCGGTTGCGGCCAACCCGCACTTCCAGCTGGTCGCCGCGGTGACGCGCTCGCGGAGGGTCCAGCTCGACGTCCCGATGTATCCCACGCTGGGCGAGATGATCGCGGCCACGCCGGGGCTGCAGGCGGTCGCGCTGTGCACGCCGCCGCAGGGGCGATGCGCGCTGGCCCGCGAGGCGCTGGATCGCGGGCTGCACGTGATGCTGGAGAAGCCGCCGGGGACCGGCGTCGGCGAGGTCGAGGAGCTCGCGGCCCGTGCGCGCGACCATCACCTGGCGCTGTTCGCGACCTGGCACTCGCGCGAGGCGCCGGCGGTGCCGCAGGCGTGCGAGTGGATCGCGGACAAGACGGTGCGCGGGGGCGCCGTGATCTGGAAAGAAGATGTCCGCAAGTGGCATCCCGGTCAGTCGTGGATCTGGCAGGCGGGTGGGCTGGGCGTGTTCGATCCCGGCATCAACGCGCTCTCGATCGTCACCAAGCTGCTGCCGCGCCGGCTGTTCGTGACCCGCGCGGTGCTGCACGTGCCGAGCAACCAGCAGACGCCGATCGCCGCGGAGCTCGCGCTGGCCGACGGCGAGGGCACGCCGATCGACGTGGCGCTGGACTTTCGCCAGTCGGGAGATGAGCAGTGGGACATCCGGATCGACACCGACGCGGGGCCGCTGGTGCTGCGCGGGGGCGGCGCGCAGCTCGAGATCGACGGCGCGCCGATCGTCGCGGCTGCGCTCCAGGAATATCCGCGGCTGTACGAGCGGTTCGCCGCGCTGGTCCGGCTGAAGGCGGTGGATGTCGACCTCGCTCCGCTCAAGCTGGTCGCGGATGCGTTCCTGATCGGCCGGCGGGTCAGCGTCGAGCCATTCGAGGACTGAGTGCCTACAGCACCAGTCGTGCCTTGTTCGCGAGCTTCTCGCGGACCACGGGATAGTAATCGTACGTCGGATAGAAGTCGGTGCGGAATGCCTTCCACGCCGACTTCTCCAGCACGCGGTTGACCTCGCGCAGCTTGGCGGCGGGGACTTCCAGGGTGACGATCTGGCCGATGCCCATCACGACGTGCCAGCTCACCACCGCGGTGCCCGGCGGCGGGAATACCTTGTACAGGCCCTGCTCGTCCTCGAGCTTGTTGATCTCGTCGAGCGTCCTGGACTGGTCGTGGTGCAGGAAGATGGTGAGCAGGATCGCGTCGGGGGCCTGGGTGTGGCGAGGCGCGTCGGCGGGCTCGGCGAACGCGACGGCGACACTGCAGGCCAGAAGGAGGATCGGCAGGCGGAGCTTGGGCATGGGCGCATCCTAGATCGCGCCCCTCGCGCGGGCCCCGCGATCTGCCGGGAGTGCTCGGCCGCGCGCGCGCGCACGGCAGCCGCGCGGCGATTCAGCGCGTGGTGAACGCGTAGAGCTGGCCGTTGGCGGCGACGAAGATCCGGCCCTTGGCGACCATCGGCGTGATGAACCGGCTGGTCGACGCCATCGCGTCGCCGGCCCCGCCGCCGGCGAACACGACCGCGCCGGTGTCGCCGTCGTAGCCGTGCAGGCGCTGATCGCCCTCGGCGCCGCCGACCCACACGATCGGGTTGCTCGTGCCGTCGGTGGTGGTGACGACCGGCGAGCCGGCGCTGCCGTTCCCGGCGCACCACGCGAGCGACAGCTGGGGCGGGTTGCCCGGAGCGAGCTTGACCGCGATCAGGCTGGACGCGCCGGTCAGGCCCGGACAGCCGGTCGCGCCCTGGCCGCGGAACGCGAGGTAGGTGCCGCGCGCGGTGCGGTACATCGCCGGCGTGTTGAGGATCTCGGAGTTTGCGGCGTGGAGCTGCGCGAGCGGGGCGGCGATCCCGCCGAGGTGGTCGCGCGCGAGCAGGTAGACGTTGCCGTCCTTGCCGAACGCGACGACCAGCGCCGATGGCGTGGCGCCGGGCAGATCGAGCGGCATGGCCGGCCCGGCGAGATCCTTGTCGGTCTGGTCGAGCTCCTGCCAGTTGGGCGCCGCCCAGTAGTCGTCGGAGCTGCTCGAGAACGCCGCGCCGGGGCCGAACCGCAGCACCGCCTCGCTGTGCGCCCAGGTCGAGCCGGAGTTGCCGTTGCCGAACACGGCGAACACGCTGGTGCCGTCGCTGGTCACGCCGCCCGGCGTCCAGGCCCCGGCCTGGGTCGAGCCGGTCGGGAATGCGGTCAGCCCGCCCGGCCGATCGATCGGCACGGCGACCACCCAGCCGCGGTAGTGGCCGCAGTCGCCGCCGTGGCCGCCGTACGGGATGTAGACCCGCCCGCCGAGCACCGTGAGGCCGCCGCGCTGGTTCTCGGCGGCGGCGACGAAGGGCGTCGGCCCGCCGGCCAGCGCGGCTGCGACGTCGACCGGCCAGCCCGGGCGGATCGCGCCGGTGTCGACCGCGAGCGCGAACAGCCGGTGATGCGCGGCGCTGTCCTCGTGGATCATCGCATCGAGGAACAGCGTGCCGCTGTCGTGGTCGATCACCGGCGTGCCGGTGATGCCGAGCGGGTTGATGTCGCCGCAGTCCGCTTGCTCGGCGGGATTCGGCATCGGCTGGGGCGTGCCGAGCTCGGTCCGCCACACCACCGCGCCGGTCGGATCGAACGCGGTGACCTGGTTGGCCTCGGTCGCGGCGATCACGAGATCGCGCGGCCCGCCGCGATCGAGGTAGAGCGCCTGCGCGAACGCCGCGCCGGTGTAGGTCGCGGTGAAGGTCGTGTCGAGGTGGAGTGCCGCGGCGGCGGCCGGGGTGAACGCGGGGTCGACGTACGCGCCCGCGCGCGTCGGGCCGGCGTGGAGCTCCAGGACCGACGCGCCATGGTCGGGGGGGCCACCGTCACTGCCACTGCCACTGCCACTGCCACTGCCACGGCCACCTCCACCGCACGCGGACGCGGACGCGACCAGCGCGAGGAGCCAGTTCGAACGTGCCATGCGACGACTACAGCACAGGGCCGCCGCGCGCAGCGAACGATCTGCGGAGCGACGGGTCGAGCCGCCGCGGTCTGCGTGTGGCGCAGCGCACGGAGCGAGCGCGAGCGCACATCCGTCACGCCGGTGCGGCGTCCTTCAGGATCACCAGCTCGCCGTTGCCGATCGGCACCAGCGAGCGGAGGATGCCGGGCGAGCCGGCGACCGCGCGGCTGAACGCCTCCATCTGGTGCGGGTGCGAGGTCGCGTTGTCGACGACGATCAGGCAGCCGGGCTGGAGGATCCGCTGCAGCGTGCTCCACCACGCCACGTACTGGCTGCGCTCGCTGTCGAGGAAGATGAAGTCGTACTCGGCGTCGCGGCAGGTCGCCATGAACCGGCCGGCCTCGTCGGCGATCTGGTGGATCCGGGGCGCCAGGCCGGCGCGCTGGAAGTTGCGCGCCGCCAGCTCGACCTTGTGGGCGGCGAGGT
>DATAPF010000542.1:0-1749 GCA_036265355.1 Kofleriaceae bacterium
CAGCGTGTTCGCGTCGCTGCTCGACGCCGACGAGAGCGCGGAGCCGGCGGAGCGCGCCCAGCGTGCCGTCGGCGCGCTACCCGAGACGCTGCGCCCACTCGCGCCGCTCCTGGACCTGGTTCTCGGGATCGAGCTGCCCGATTCGGAGCAGAGCAAGGCGCTTCAGGGAGAGCGGCGGACGCTGTCGCGCCGGCGCTTGCTCCTCCGAGTGCTCGCCGAGGCCGCCTCCGAGCCACTGCTGATCGGCATCGACGACGGCCACTGGCTCGATTCAGCCTCCTGGGCGCTGATGCAGGAACTGGCCGGACAGGAGCTGCCGATCTGCATCCTCCTCGCGACCCGCCCCGGGGCCGGGCTGGCCCCGGAGTTCGACGAACTGCTCACCGAGCCCACCACCCAGCGGATCTCACTGGCCCCGCTTGACCCGGGTGAGTCGGTCGCAATCGCCCGCGAGCGACTCGCGGTCACGGACCTGCCCCAGCCAGTCGCCGAGCTCATCACCGAGAAGGCCGGTGGAAACCCGCTCTTCACCGAGGAGCTCGCCTACGCGCTGCGCGACACCGGGATGATCGAGATCGACTCGGGGCGCTGCGGGATCGCGGCGGGGCACGATCTGGCGACCCTCGCGCTACCGGACACGATCGAGGGCATCATCGGGAGTCGCATCGATCGCCTCGAGCCGCAGCCCGAGCTGGTGCTCAAGATCGCGAGCGCCGTCGGGCTGACCTTTGCCCCCGAGGTGATCCACGACGTCTATCCGCTGCGCGAGGAACGCGGCCAGATCGACTACAGCCTCGACACGCTGGTGCGTCGCGATCTGACGGTCCGGGTCCCGCCACAGCCGAGCGTGGCGTACTCGTTCCGCCACCCGCTGACCCGCGAGGTCGCTTACAACCGGATGCTGTTCTCCCAGCGACGCGAGCTGCACCGGGAGCTCGCGGGCTGGTTCGAGACCCGCTTTGCCGACCACCTCGACCCGGTGTTCGCGACGCTCGCCCACCACTGGTCGAGGGCGGGTGACGCCGACAAGGGTTGCCACTATCTCGAGCTCGCCTCGCAGCAGGCGCTCAACAACGGGTTGAGCCGCGAGGCCGCCAACCTCGGCCTCCGCGCCGCCGAGCTTCTCGGCGAGCGGCTCCCGCGCGAGCCCGAGTCGGTGCGGGCGATGATCGCCCAGACGATGGGGTCGATCGCGGAGCTGATGTCCGGTCGCGGTGTACAGAGCATCGCTGACCTCCCGCCAGCCGCCGATCCGGGCAAGGCCTCCGCGATCGAGGCGCTGCTCCGAGTCGGCCCGGCCCTGTTCGTCAGCCAGCAACCGGAGCTGTTCGTCCTGGTCGGGCTGCGTAACTTCCTGCTGACGCTCGAGTACGGGACGACCCCGTCCACGCCCGGCGTCGTCGCGATCTACGCCATGATCCTCCGGGCTCTGGACGCCGACGCGCGCCAGGCGTTCGAGCTGGCAAGCCTGGCCGAGCAGCTCGCCGAGCGCGACAGTCCGGCGCTGCGCGCGTACGCGGGGTTCGTCAACCATTGGTTCGTCAAGCACTGGTCGGAGCCGATCGGTCCCGACCTGGATCGGATGCGCGAGAACGCCGTCCACGGGTTCAGACACGGCGACGTGATGTTCGGGTGCTTCAACAGCGCCGGCCATGTCGTCCAGCTCGAGGCGAGCGGGGCAGCGCTCGCCGACGTGATCATCGCCGGGACCGCGGCGACCGAGGAGATCGCCGGTCGCGTCAGGTCGGC
>DATAPF010000543.1:0-8808 GCA_036265355.1 Kofleriaceae bacterium
CGGACCACGAGCAGCTTGAGCCCTTCGAGCGTGGGCTCCTTGCGGCTCGCGACCAGCGTGCCGATGACCTTGCCGAGGACCACGTCGGCCCTACTTCTTGCCGTCGTCAGCCCCGGCCCGGCCGAGCGGCAGGACGGCGTCGACGTTGGCGTGCGGCCGCGGGATCACGTGGACCGACACGACCTCGCCGACCCGCTCGGCGGCGCGCTGGCCGGCCTCGGTCGCCGCCTTGACCGCGGCGACGTCGCCGCGCACGATCGCGGTCACGTAGCCGCCGCCGGTCTTCTCGTACCCGACGAGCTCGACCTTGGCGGCCTTGACCATCGCGTCGGCGGCCTCGACCATGCCGACGAAACCTTTGACCTCGATCATTCCAAGCGCGTCAGCCATTCGTCATCTCCTGCTTCTGCTGCCCTGATGCTGTGTGGATGGTGCGTTGCCGCTGCGTTACCGCTCCGGCTACCGGTCGACGAACTTCTCGGGCTCCTTGCCGGTGACGCCCGCGAGCGCCGCGGTCGCCGCCGCCGCTGCCGCGTCGATCTCCGCCTCGGGGCCCGACATGTAGAGCCGGCCGAATGCCCCGTACGGGGTGACGTTGACCAGCGAGACGTGCGCGGCCTTCTCGGCCTCGTTGGCGGCGAGCACCGCGTAGCCGGCAGGCTCGCACTCCAGGATGAACAGCGACTCGCCGGGCAGCACCATCATGCCGGCCGAGCTGCGGTTGATGATCTGGGTCTGGTAGGCCTCGACGCCGCGGATGATCTGGTTGGTCAGGACCTTGGGCTTGAGCCGCTGGCCCTCATCGACGCCGAGGTACCGCAGGATCGTCGCGCCGGCCGACAGCACCTCGCCCTTGTCGTGATCGTGGACCTCGAGCAGGCCGTAGGCGCGCTCGACGACCTGGACCGCGGGCTGGACCCGCGTCGCCTTGAGCGCTGCATCGGTGACCTGGTTGATCGCGATGCCGGGCGCGATCTCGACCCACAGCGAGGCCTGGAACGGGACCGGGAGAAAGCCGCGCGCAGTCTTGCCGATGAACGTCGCCTGTTGCGGCTGGAGCGCGTCGAGGAAGCAATACGTACGCAGGACCGTTCCCATCGCTGCGGGCCACGCTAACACACGCGGTTTCAGCAGATCCATGTCGCGTGCGGCAATTGCCCGTCGCACGTGTCGCACGGTGCGGGCAGATCCGGTGCGTGCCATGATGCCTCGATTCGATGAGGTTTTCACGGCTGGCTTGCCTGTTGTTTGCCCTGATCGCCGGCGCCCCCTCGGGCGCGCACGCAGACGTCCTGGGCCGCGCCCTCAAGGCGGCCGAGCAGCAGCCGGGCGCCGGTGCGCCGCCTCCGCAGACGCCGACGCCGACGCTCACGGAGTGGGCGGGCGAGCCGCGTTCGATCACCCTGCCCGAGCTGCTCCAGATCACGATTCGCCAGGCGCCGAACCTACAATCCGCCACGATCGACATCGCGGTCGCCGAGGCGCGGATCGAGCAGACCTGGGCGCGCAACGACTGGCTGGCCAAGATCCAGCTCACCGGCAACCGGACCGGCGAGGTGCCCGAGGGCACCACCACGATCAACAGCGAGACCCGGATCGGCGGAACAGCCGATCTGTCGCGCAATCTGCCGACCGGCGGCACGATCGACCTCCACGCCGGGACTCGCTACGACCGGCTCGCCTTCACGTTCACCGCCACCAATCCGTTGACCGGAGAGCCGCTCACCCAGACCGGCACCGTCACGAGCTGGACCAATGACCTCAACGGCTCGATCACCCAGCCGCTGCTGCGCAACCGCGGCCGCCGGCTGTTCGAGGCCAACGAGGTCAAGGCGACGCTGGCGCGCGATGTCAGCGTGCTCGCCCGGCGGCTCGCCGCGATCCAGACCGCGCAGACGGTGATCTCGGCGTACTGGGACCTCGTGCTCGCCGAGCAGACCGTGGCGATCACCCAGGGCAGCCTCGACCTCGCGCGCGAGCGGCTGCGGGTCACCCGGATCGGCGCCGACGGCGGCAAGGTCCCGCGCAGCGAGATCCCCGCGGTGCTCCAGATCATCGCCACCCGAGAGGAGGACGTGCTCAACGGCGAGCTCGGCGTGCTCAACGCGTCGATCGCGATGCGGCGCGCCGCCGGCATGCCGATCGGTCCGGGCGAGCTCGGCCTGCGGGTCGCCACCGATCTCGACATCAAGGACCAGCCGCTCGTCCTCGGCGAGCTGGTCGAGCGCGCGTTCGCGGCCAGCCCCGAGCTCGCCCAGCTCGCCAAGCAGGACGCCAGCGCGACGATCGACGTCGAGGTCGCCGAGAACGGCCTGTTGCCCCAGCTCGACGCCGCGCTGACCGTCGGCACGTCCAGCCTCGGCGATACGTTCGCCGACGCCACGCGGGACATGACCAAGTCCAAGTCGTTCGTGGTCACCGGCTCGCTGACGTTCCAGCAGTCGCTCGGCCGCCACGACGCGCTCGGCCGCACCCGCGAGCAGCGCGAGCTCAAGCACAAGCTCACGGTCACCGCGGCCGACCTCCACTTCCAGATCGCGCAGACCATGAGCCGGGCGGTCGCTCAGCTCGAGCTCGCCCGCCGGCGCGTCACGCTGTCGCAGCGCGCGATCGAGCTCGCCAACGAGAACGTCAAGATCGAGACTGACCGGTTCAACCTCGGCAAGTCGACCAACTTCGACGTGCTGAACCGCCTCGAGGAGCTGCGCCAGGCCGAGCTGCGCAAGGCCCAGGCGCTGACCGACTGGCACAAGGCCGAGGTCGTGATCCAGTCGCTGACCGGCGACCTCTTGCCGATGTACGGCATCTCGGTCGACTGATCCGCCGGCGGCCCGGACCACCAGGCCCGCCACCTGCATCCCGCGGGAGCGCTTTTGCCGTCCGCGAGCGACACGGCCGGCGCGGCCGGCGGCCTGATCCCGCGGGGTTCCGCGTGGCACGCCGCCTGCTCAAGGTCGAACGGCATGGAGCCCATCGATCCCACGGCCACCCCCGATCTCGCCTCGCTCGATCCTGAATCGCTCGCCCTCGTGAACGGCGGCTTCGGCGCCCTGCTCGGCGCGCTGCTCCAGGCGGCCCCCGGCATCCTCCAGGGCGTCGGCAGCATCATCAGCGCAGCCAGGAGCGGAAGCTCCGGCGGCGCCCCCGGCCCCGATCCGACGCAGGCCCAGCCGCAGCCCGCCCCATCGGCTGCGCCGCCGGCGGCGAGCGCCGCGCCGGCCGCGCCGCAGGACGCGTCCGTCAGCGCCGGCGCCGTCCCGCGGGTCCTGGTGATCCGGTTCGGCTGATCCGCCGCGAGCCGGTGCGCGGCGCAGGCGGCGCGAGGAGCGCCTGCCCCGCTCACGATGTGACGCAGATCCCGCGAACCGGCGCCACATGCGGTAGCGCGCGCGGCCGGTGTGCAGATCGTGACGAGATCCTCGCCGGTCGCACACGACGTCGTGAGCGGTTGTCAGCACCTGGCGTGGGAACCGGGTGGGTCCTCCTGCACGCGGGCGCGTCTCGAAGCTAAGATGCCGGGATGTCGGCGAGGGTCCTGTGCGTCTTGCTCGTGGGCGGCTGTGGCTTTCACAGCACCGCCTCCGCGGTGGCGGGCGATGCGGCGCCACCCGCCGATGCCGCGCCGGACAGCGCGCCCAGCGAGACCCCCGGCGATGCGAGCTTCTGCCTGGGCAACGCGGTGGTCACGGTGTGCCTCACGCAGGCGCCGATGGGGCCGCTCACGATCGGTCAACCGAAGGCGATCGATACCGACAACTCCGCGGACTGCTCGCGGGACGCGGTCGGTTCCTCGGCTGCGTACTGCATCCTCGCCGGGAACTCGATCACGATCATGGGAGCGCAGCTGCTGAGCGCGCACGGCAGCCGGCCTCTGGTGCTGATGTCGAGCGGCGCGATCACGGTGGCAGGCACGATCGACGTGGCGGGTCACATGATGGGGATGCCGCAGCCGACCGGGCCCGGGGTGCCGCCATCGACGGGAGCGAGCAGTCCGTGCACGCCCGCGACCGCCGCCACCAACGGGGGAGGTGGGGCCGGCGGTAGCTTCGGTTCGACCGGCGGTCACGGCGGCGCCGAGGGCGGCGGCGACGGCACCGGCGGCGTGCCGGCGGCTCAGATCGCACCGACCACGCTGCGCGGAGGCTGCTCCGGGGAGGCAGGGCCTGGCGGCGGCGCTGCGGGCGGCGGCGGCGGCGCGGTCGCCCTGCTGGCCGCCACGATGATCCAGATCGACGGTGTGATCAACGCCTCGGGTGGCGGAGGGCGTGGCTCGATGAACATCATCAATCGCGGAGGAGGTGGCGGCGGCGCGGGCGGCATGATCGTGATCGATGCGCCGAAGGTCAGCGGTGGCGCCCCGGCCCGGATCTTCGCGAATGGTGGTAGCGGGGGGGAAGGCAGCGGCGGCTTCAAGGGCCTGGATGGCCACGATGCGCCGATGGATCCGCACATGGCCGCCGCGGGTGGCTCCGGCGGGAGCTCCGCCGGGGACGGCGGCGATGGCGCGGACGACAAAGCCCAGGGCAGCCATGGCGCTGGCGACGGCGGTAATGGGTCCTCGGCGGGCGGCGGCGGCGGCGGTGGTGGGATCGGCGTGATCAAGCTGTACCAGGCCGGATCGCTGCCCGGCACGGTATCGCCGCCTACCAATTAGGCGCCCCGCGGGCCCCGTGCTCTAGACTACCGCCGGTGACGCCGCGCCATCGCCCGGTCTCGCTCGGACCCACCGAGGTCGACGTGATGCATCGGCCCGACGGCGCGATCGTCCTGCGATCGCCCCACGCGCTGGGGCCGTTCCCGGTGCGGATCACCGACCGGCTGGACGAGCTCGCCGCGCGCGATCCGGACCGCGTGCTGTTCGCGCAGCGAGCCGGCGGCGGTGGCGGCTGGCGCACGATCACGTACGGCGCGGCCCGCGACGGCGCTCGCCGGATCGCCGGGGCGCTGCTGGCCCGCAAGCTGTCCGCCGAGCGCCCGGTGGTGGTGCTGTCCGGGAACGACATCGAGCACGCCCTGATCGAGCTGGGCGCGCTCTACGCCGGCATCGCCTATGCCCCGATCTCACCCGCGTACTCGCTGATGTCCTCCGATCACGGCAAGCTGCGTGCGATCCTGGCGTTGCTCACGCCGGGGCTGGTCTACGCTTCCGACCGTGCGGCGTTCGCACCGGCGATCGCGGCGGCGGTGCCGGCGGACGTCGAGGTCTGCGGCGCGGATCAGCTCGATCGCCTGCTCGCCGCCCCGGCGTCGAGCGCAGTCGACGCGGCACGCGACGCGGTCACCGGCGACACGATCGCCAAGTTCCTGTTCACCTCGGGATCGACCGGCGATCCCAAGGCGGTGATCAACACCCAGCGGATGTGGTGCGCGAACCAGGAGATGATCCGCACGATGCTCGCGTACTTTCGCGACGAGCCGCCGGTGATCGTCGACTGGGCGCCGTGGCACCACACCGCGGCCGGCAACCACGACTTCGGCCTGGTGCTGTACAACGGCGGCACCTACTACATCGACGAGGGCCGCCCGGTGCCCGGCGCGATCGAGGCCACCGTGCGCAACCTCGGCGAGATCTCGCCGACCTGGTACTTCAACGTGCCGCGCGGCTTCGAGGCCCTGCTGCCATTTCTGCGCGCCGACGCCGGGCTGCGCCAGACGTTCTTCCGCCGGCTCAAGGTCCTGTGGTTCGCCGGCGCCGGGCTGGCGCAGCCGGTGTTCGATGCCTACCGGGAGCTCAGCCGGACCACCGTGGGCGAGGAGATCCTGTTCCTCACCGGCCTGGGCTCGACCGAGACCGCGCCGTATGCGATGGGGCGGATGTGGCCGACCGACGACGCCAGCAACGTCGGCGTGCCGCCTCCGGGGGTCGAGCTCAAGCTGGTGCCGATCGAGGGCAAGTACGAGGCGCGGCTCAAGGGCCCGAGCATTGCGCCGGGGTACTGGCGGCAGCCCGAGCTGACCGCCCAGGCGTTCGACGACGAGGGCTACTACCGGCTCGGCGACGCGTTCGCGTTCGCGGACGGCGACCCGGCGCGCGGCCTGCTGTTTCGCGGCCGGCTGTCGGAGGACTTCAAGCTGTCGACCGGAACGTGGGTGCACGTCGGACCGCTGCGGGCGCGCCTGCTCGGCCATCTCGCGCCGCTCGTGCAGGACGTGGTCATCGCCGGCGAGGGCCGCAGCGAGCTCGCGATCCTGGTGTTCCCGGCTGCCGGGTTCTCTCCCGAGGCATTCCGGCAGCGCCTGGCCGGCTTCGCGAGCACGGGCAGCTCCGATCGCATCGCGCGCGCGCACGTCCTGACCGAGCCGCCGTCGCTCGACGCCGGGGAGATCACCGACAAGGGCACGATCAACCAGCGGGCGGTGCTGGCCCGGCGGCGCGCGCTGGTCGATCAGCTGTACCGTGACCCGCCGGCGGCCCCGTGAGCATCGACCCCGCTCGCCCGCGGGATCCACTATCATCGCGCCCGTGGAAGGCAGCAACGGTCCCGACTGGCTGCGCGAAGCGGCGGCGGCGGTGCGCGACGAGGCGGTCCGGTTCCTGGTCACCGTGCTGCAATGCACCCGGCACCCGCGGCGGTTCGCGGCCGCATGGTTCGCCGGCGAGACCCGCGCGCCCAATCCGATCGGTTACGTCTCCACCGCGCTGGCGGTGACCGCCGCTGTCAAGTCGGTGACCGGCGCGCTGATCGGGATCGACGACAACAGCGGCCTGTGGTCCAGCCTCGCCGTCGCGACGCTGCCCTACGCCTACTACGCGCTGCTCGGCGTGCTGTGTCACATCGTCCTGCGACTGACGGGGCCGACGCGGCCCCTGAGCGCGTCGCTGGCGATCGCGCTGTACGTCGGCGGTGGCCCGGGGCTGCTGCTCGCGCTCGCCATCGATATCGATGTGTTGCTGTACTTCATGGTGACCGACCACCCGCAGCTCCAGCACGCCTTCGTGGACGCCCCGTCCTGGGCCGTGCCGATCCTCTACGGGCTCGTGATGGTGACGTCCGGCGTGTTCGTCAACGCGCTGGCCAGCGCGCTGAGCGGACTGCATGCGAGCAGGCGGCGCACCCTGGTGGCGATCGTCGTCGCGCTGGTCGTGTCCGGACTGCTGCTCAGCGCGCTGCACTCGACGTTCCAGTTCTCGCTCGGCGTGCCGCACTTCCTGTTCCAGCTCCATGGCGGGTCGCCGATCTCACTCCAGTTCTAGAATTGGCAGCCGAGCCTGGTCGACGAAATGAACACGCGTGCCTTCCTGATCGCGCTCGTCGCCGCCGGCTGTGCGTCCGGCGCACGGGTCGACAACCAACCAGCCAGCACCGTGCGAGAGCCCATGGACACGATCAGCACTCTGAATGAAGTCTGCGAGGTCCTGACCCGCGATCCGTTGAGCCCGACCGCAGCGCGGGAAGCGCTCGGCCGATCCGGCGCGCCCTGGGTGCGGGCCGGGCGTGTGATCGCCGCGGCGGACGCCCCCGAGCCCAATCATGTCGAGCTGGACCTGCCGGCGCCCGTCGCGCTCGAGGCATTCAATCATGCATTCGGCGAGGGCCACCCGGCGCCGCGGCTTCATCCGGGCGATCCCGCCGAGGTGCTGTACTACCCGCCGGCTCCCGACGGCCGGCAGCACAGCTGCGCGATCATCGCGCGGGTCGGCGCCGATGGCGTGCGCGCGGTCGCCGTGCGGCGTGATCCGCGGCTGTAGGGCGCAGCGGAGCCGTTCAGCCCGCGGCTCGGCGGCTCCTCCGCTGCAAGCATGGATTTGGCTATTCACGCACCAGCACGATCTGGCGTCCTTCGCACCTGGTTACACTTCACAACAAGTGCGTGCGCTTGGTAATGCGCCCCAGCAGCGCAGTCCTCATGACTGACAAACATGGTCGAGCGGCTTTGTACACCCCGCGGCTACTGGTGCTTCCGCTCAGCGACCATTTGACTGTTGCTCGCTGCCTTCCGGAGGCACGAGATCCAGGCGTGCATACGGCTTATGTACCTTCGCCGGAAGGTACGTTGAGCTGCAACGGGCTCAAGCTGCCATCGATCTGCCCTTTTGCCTGGTCCAAGAGGACGCTCATCAGCCCCGGTTGCGCGTTGCCGATGGCGGCCAATCTAGAATCCACAGGCCGCCGGCGGCGTCGCCAGCCGGATCCGACGCGCGACCCGCAGTTCGACCGCATTGCAAGCAAGCTGATCCCACGCGACCGCCAGGTCCTCGACGACATGGTCGCGGGTGTCTCGATCCGACAGTCAGCGGACAGGCTCGGCGTCTCCAAAAGCCTGGTGCACAAGATCCGCTCACGCATCCGGCGCGAGCTTGCTGAAGCTCGTCCCCGGCTGGTCACCGGCGCGGCCCACGCATGCTGAGCTCGCGTTCCAGCACTCCGACGTCCGGAGCGGCGCGGGCGTCCGCGGCGTCGAGGGCGCCGGCGATCGTGGGCGTCTGCTGTCGACAAGACACGCGCCTGAGTCGGGCGCGGCAGGTTGCGGCAGGGCCGCAGCCGGCGCCGTCTCGGGTGCCGGTGACTCGACCGTGGGCGCGGTGACCGCGCGCAGCTCGTGGATCTGCCGATCCTCCGCCGCGCGCATCGCGAGCGAGTCACGGTAGCGGGTGCCGCCGGCACCGCCGACGTCGCGACGGCGCGGCCGCTGCTCGCGCGCACCGCGATGCGCGGCGCCGGCTCGCTGGGTGGTCCAACCGCCCCAGCAGACTCCGGCAGCGGCGTTAGCTCGATTTCGACCGGCGCGTCATCAACAAACGCCGGTGGTGCGCTCGGCGGGGCTGATTTAGCGTCCGGCCAGGTGCGCACGACCGCGACGACGAGG
>DATAPF010000544.1:0-32120 GCA_036265355.1 Kofleriaceae bacterium
CGCAGAAGGTGCCTCGGCAAACGCGTCGCGTGGCCCTGCGCCCGTGAGCTCTCGACTCGATGCGAGGTGGCTCGGTTCGATGATCACGCCTCGGCGAACGCTTCGCGGGTCAGGTTGCGGACCCCGTGGTCCTGGACCATCACGTTGTCCTCGACCCGGATCCCGCCGAACGGCCGCAGCTCGGCGATCGCGCCCCAGTCGACCAGATCGCGCCGGTCGTCGGCCTCGAGCGGGGCGAGCAGCGGATCGATGATGTAGATCCCCGGCTCGATGGTGAACACCTGACCGGGCTCGATCACGGAGGTGTTGCGCAAGAACTGGTTCTCGGGCCGCGGCGAGTGGGGCTTCAGGCCGACGTCGTGCACGGTCACGCCGAGCGAGTGGCCCAGGCCGTGCGGGTACAGCGCCCGGGTGACGCCTCGCGCGACCAGCTCGTCGGCGCTCGCCCGTCCGATCCCGAGCTCGCACAGCACCGCCGCGAGCAGGCGGTGCGAGTCGTCGTGGAGCTCCTCGTACGGCAGGCCGGGCCGGATCCGGCGGACGATCTCCTGCTGCAGCACCTCCATGCGGGCGAGCAGCTCGCCGAACCGGCGCGCCGCCGCGCCGTCGCCCCGGACGCCGGTGCGCGTGATGTCGCTGCCGTAGCCCAGGCACTTCGCGCCGGCGTCGACCAGCAGCGAGGTGTCGCCGGCGACGCGCTCGCGGGTGTAGGCGACGAAGTGCAGCACCGCGGCGTGGCTGCCGAGCGCGACGATGCCCTTGTACGGCGCCCACAGATCGTCCTGCTCCGACGCCGCGAGGTAGGTGAGGTGGAGCTCGAGCTCCGACGGCGTCGCGGTCCGGAACAGCTCGGCGACGCGGCGGTGGCCGCGGACCGCGCGGCGGCTCGCCTCGGCCAGGCACTCGATCTCGTAGGCGGTCTTGCGGGTCCGCAGCGCGTCGAGCGCGGCGACCAGGTCCGGCGGGTTCACCGCGCCCGGTGGCGACGCGCCGGGGTCGCGCGTGATCACCGCGACGTTGCCGCCGGGCAGCGCATCGGCGGCGTGGCCCGGGCGGACCTCGACGAGCTCGAAGCACGGCCAGAAGTGGTTGCTCTCGGGCGGCGTCGCGACCTCCCAGAAATCGTCGACGATGGTGCGCACCAGCCTCGGCCGCGCGCCGGGGCGGACCACGACGAACGCATCGGCTTCGACCAGCGGGCACCAGTGCGCGTACGCCGGGGTCGGCATCACCGGCCAGTACTGATCATCGAACCGGTTGCGCGACGCCGCCGCGCCGCTGCACAGCACGACGGCGTCGAAGCCGTGCGCGGCGAGCGCGGCCTCGGTGCCGCGCTGCAGGTACTCCAGGTGATCCGGGTAGGTGGCTGCGAAGGTCACGCGCCGAGCCTACCGCGATGGCCGCGTGCGCGACACCCTCGGTCGGGCCAGGTTGATGCGCAGTGGACGGGGCGAGAAACCATGACAGGCACCGGATTCTGGAAGCGATCCACACGAGCGCAGGGCTGCAAGGTGCAGGGCCGCGCGACGCGACGCGCGGAGGGGTGAATCGAGCGGCTTTGCCGCGAGAGAGGGGACGGGAACGTCCCCTACCGATCGACGTTGCGGCCGGTCGATGCCGCGCGCGCGACCGCGATCGCGAACAGCGCCTCGAGCGGGTCGGCCGCGGCGTCGCCCTCGACCAGCCGCAGCGCGCGGGCGATCGCCTCCAGCGTCGACACCCGACCCGGCGCGGGCGACTCGCGCAGCCGCGCCGCCGGCATCGGCGCGTCGGGCAGCCGCAGGATCGGCAGGCCGCGCAGGGCCGCGAGCTTGCGGTACATCCGGCGCGCCTGCGACCACGTCGCGTCGATCACGACGAGCTGGCGCGGCGGCGGGACCGGCGCGGCGGTGACCGGCGCGCCCTCGGGGAACAGCAGCCACGCGCCGGTCAGCGGCGGCAGCACCGCGACCCCGCCCAGGCCGCCGTGCTCGACGATCTCGCTGTTGGGCAGCGCGAGGTGAGCGAGCCGCCCCGAGTTCGACGATCGGAATCGCTCCAGGTGGTGGCGGACGATCACGATCCGGGTCCGGGTGACCACGCGCGGGATCTCCGCGCACAGGCACACCCGGCGCAGCAGCAGGCAGCGCGGGCAGCGGTCAGTCACGGGGTGCCAGCAGCGACCGGCCGACGACCTTGAGCGCCAGGATCGGCCGCACGCCCTCGAAGATCGGCAGGACCTGGGCATCGGCGACGTAGCGGCTGATCGGATAGTCCTCGGCGTAGCCCCAGCCGCCGTGCAGCAGCTGGCCGAGCTGGGTGACCTCGACCGCGAGGTCGCACGCCAGCAGCTTGGCCATCGCCGCCAGCGGCGCGGCCGCGCGCTCGTCGCGATCCATCGCGGCCGCCGCGGCGTAGGTGATCGCGCGCGCGGCGGTCAGGCGCTGGGCCATCCGGCCGAGCTGGTAGCGGGTGAGGCCGTGGTCGCCGATCGGCCGGCCGAACTGGCTGCGCTCGGCGACGTAGCGCGCGGTCGCCTCGAGCGCGGCCGCGATCAGACCGCACGCGCGCCCGCCGGTCTGCAGCCGGCCCGCGGCGAACCCCGCCATCTGCAGCGCGAACCCGCGACCGACCCCGGCCTCGCCGCCGACCAGCTGGTCCGCCGGGACGAACCAGCGATCGAACGCGAGCCCGAACGAGTGCATGCCGCGGTAGCCGGGCGTGCGATCGGCCTTGCCGGTCAGCGTGCCGCCGCCGGGCTGCGCCGCCGCGATCTCGTGGCCGAAGAACCGTGGCTTGTCGACGATGAACAGGCTCAGGCCGCGCGCCCCAGCGCCGCCGGTCCGGGCGAGCAGCGCGATCACGTCGGCGCGGCCGGCGAACGTGCACCACGCCTTGTGCCCCGAGATCCGCCAGCCGCCGTCGGCAGGCTCGGCCCGGCACGCGATCGACGCGACGTCCGATCCGACGTCGGGCTCGGTCACGCTGATCGCCGCCATGATCTCGCCCGTGGCCAGCCGCGGCAGCCAGGTCTGCTTCTGGGCCTCGGTCCCGCCGGCGAGCAGCGCCTTGGCGAGGATCTCCGGCCGGGTGATCAGCGAGCCCGCGGCGGCGAGCGACGCGCGCGACAGCTCCTCGGTGGTCAGGATCATCGCGAGGTGGCCGAGCTCGTGGCCGCCGTAGCGCTCCGGGATCGACATCCCGAAGTAGCCGAGCGCACCCATCTGCTCGATCAGCCGCTCGGGCACGAGCTCGTCGTGGCGATGGACGCGGTCGGCGTGCGGCGCGACCTCGCGCTCGGCGAACGCGCGGACGTTGCGGCGGACCTCGGCGAGGGTCTCGTCGAGCGGCCACGCCAGCCGGCCGCGCGCGGCGATCGCGGCCGCGCCGATCGGCTCGACCGCCGCGGGCGCGATGCCCGCCGCGATCGCAGCGCGCGCCTCGGCGTCGTAGTCGAGCGCCGCCAGCCCGAGCGCGGGTGCGACCGGCGCGAGGCGGTGCGGGATCGCGGCGGCGAGCTCGGCGGCCGCGCCCGCTGCGACCTTGTCCAGCTCGTCGGGCAGCTCGTCGGGTAGCGCGGCGAGCTCGGCGATCGCGCGCGCCTCGGTGGCGGCGTAGGCGACCCGCTCGACCACGACCTGGTGCTCGTCGATCGCGTGGCCGTCGCGGGTCAGCGCGCGCGCCGCCGCGATCGCGCGCGCGGCGAGCGCCCCGGCTGCGCGCTCGATCGCAGCTCGCTCCACATCTCGCTCGGCTCGGGCCATGGTGCCCGCTGCGCTAGCCGCCGGGCTCCACCGGATCCGCGTCGAGCTCGCCGGTCCAGTACAGGTAGTCCCGCCAGGCGTCCGGGATCGATCTCAGCGAGATCCGGATCGCGACCGCCGGCACCCAGTTGGGCTGGCTCGGGGCCCCCAGCAGCGCCATGCCCGCCTCCCGCGGCGTGCGACCGCCCTTCTTGCGGTTGCACAGGTAGCAGCACGTCACGATGTTGGTCCACTCGGTCATCCCGCCCTGCGAGCGCGGCACGACGTGGTCGTAGGTCAGCTCGCTGATCGACGCTTTCTTCCCACAATACTGGCACTTGTAGTTGTCGCGGGCGTAGATGTTGACGCGCGAGAACTTCACCGGGCGCGCGTGCCGGCGAAACGCGCGAAGCAGGCGCACCACGGCGGGAACCTTGATGATGAGGTTCACCGATCGGATGTCGCGGTCGTACTCTTCGAGCACCTCGACCTTCCCAAGAAACAGCAGGCTGATCGCCCGCTGCCACGAGATGACCTTGATCGGTTCGAATCCCTGATTGAGCAGCAAAGTCTGGGCGCTGTTCATCGAGAACCCTGTGCAAATGTAGCATCGCGTCAGCCCTCCGCGACACCTCCCGAGGCAGGGGCGGATCCCGGCTTACTTGTCGGTGTGACGTTGCTTCGCAACGGCTACGTGACGAGCCGGCATCCGCTTCTTGAGATTTGAAACTCATTTTCAGAAATGGTAGAGATCTCGGGTGACCTCGCTCGCCGAGACTCCGCTGGGCCGCGCGGTCGCCGTCCACGCGGTCGATGGGGCGCGCGCGTTCCGCCGCCGTCTGCTGGAGATGGGCCTGGTCCCCGGAACGACGGTCCGGGTCGTCACGATCGCGCCGCTCGGCGATCCGCTGCGCATCGAGGTCCGCGGCGGGCAGTGGTCGATCCGGCGCGCCGAGGCAGCTCAGATCCAGGTCGCGCCGCGATGACGCAGGCGTCCTGTCACGGCGATCGATCTCGTCCCGGCGCGCTTCACGATCCCATCCCGACCCGGCCGCAGCTCGTGCTCGCCGGCAACCCCAACGTCGGCAAGACCACGCTGTTCAACGCGCTGACCGGGTCGTCGGCCAAGGTCTCCAACTACCCGGGCATCACCGTCGAGGTCGCGAGCGGCGCGCTGACCCTGCCCGGCGGCCGGATCGCCGACCTGCGCGATCTGCCCGGCACCTACTCGGTCAACGCGCGCAGCGCCGAGGAGCAGATCGCGCTCGACGCGCTGATCGGCCTGGACGGCGCGCCGGTGCCGGACGCCGTGGTCGTGTGCATCGACGCCACCCAGGTCGCGCGCGCGGCGTATCTGTTGCTGCAGTGCCAGGAGCTCGGCGCGCGCTGCGTCGTCGCACTGACCATGGTCGACGAGGCCGGCGCCGCGGCCCCCGACCCGCACGCGCTCGCCGGGGCGCTGGGCTGCGAGGTGGTCGCGGTCACCGCGCGGACCGGCAAGGGGCTCGACGAGCTGCGCGCCGCGATCGATCGCGCGCTGCGCGCCGAGCGCCGCGCGGTCTGGCACTGGCAGCCCGGCCGCGCGCTGCGCGCCCGGATCGACGCGGTGACGGCAGCGCTGCCGACCGCCTGGTGCACGGCGACCCGCCACGGCGCGGCGGTGCCCGGCGCCGACGACGCGCTCGCGCTGTGGGCGCTGACCTGCATCGAGCCGCGGACCGGCGATCCCGACGACGACGAGCTGAAGGTGCCCGACGCGCTGCGCGCCGCGGTGGTCGCCGAGCCGGCGCCGCGCGACGACGAGGCCGTGCTCGCCCGCTGGGCGTGGCTCGACACCGAGATCCCGCCGCTGGTGTCGCGGCCGCCCGATCGCACGCTGACCCGGCGGATCGACCGCGTGTTGCTCCACCGCGCCGCCGGGTTCGCCGCGTTCCTCGCGGTGATGTCGGTGCTGTTCATGTCGCTGTTCTGGTGGGCGCAGCCGGTGATCGACGCGATCGACGAGCTGTTCAAGTGGTGCGGTCTGGAGCTCCAGGGCGTGCTGGGCGCCGGCATCTTCACCGACTTCCTGCGCCAGGGTGTGATCGGCGGCGTCGGCACGGTGCTCAAGTTCCTGCCCCAGATCCTGCTGCTGTTCCTGTTCCTGGGCTTCCTCGAGGACTGCGGCTACCTCGCGCGCGTCGCGTACCTGATGGATCGCATCATGCGATCGATGAACCTGCACGGCCGCGCGTTCGTGCCGATGCTGTCGGGCTTCGCGTGCGCGGTGCCGGCCCTGATGGCGACCCGCACGATGGAGCGCCGCCGCGACCGCATCCTGACGATGATGGTCGTGCCGCTCATGACCTGCTCGGCGCGCCTGCCGGTCTACACGCTCGTGATCGGCGCGCTGATCCCGGGCTCGCTGTGGATCAAGAGCCTGCTCATGGTCGGCATGTACCTGTTCAGCGTCGTGACCGCGCTGATCGCCGCGTGGGTGCTGTCCAGGACGTTCAAGCCGCTCAAGGCCAAGCGCCTGCCGTTCGTGATCGAGCTGCCGCCGTATCGCTGGCCGCGACCGGGCGACGTCGTGCGGATGATGTGGAGCAAGTCGTCGATGTTCCTGCGCGAGGCCGGCACGGTGATCCTCGCGTGCTCGATCGCGCTGTGGGCCCTGCTCTACTTCCCGCGCCACGTGCCCGACGGGACGCCCGACTACGACGCGCTGGTCGAGCGCGCCCCGAGCGACGGCGCCCGGGACAGCCTCCGGGCCGAGAAGCGGGCGATCCTGCTCGAGAACAGCTACGGCGGGCGGCTCGGCCACGCGATCGAGCCGGCGATCAAGCCGCTCGGCTTCGACTGGAAGATCGGGGTCGGGATCATCGGCGCGTTCGCCGCGCGCGAGGTGTTCGTGTCGACGCTCGGCATCGTCTACGCGGTCGGCGACGAGGCCGACGAGCAGTCCGAGCCGCTGCGCCAGGCGCTGCGCGACGAGCGCGACAGCCACGGCGCGCGGGCCTACACGCCGCTGGTCGGGATCTCGCTGATGATCTTCTTCGCGCTGGCCTGTCAGTGCATGAGCACGCTGGCCGTGGTGCGCCGCGAGACCGCCAGCCTGCGCTGGCCGGTGTTCCTGTTCGGCTACATGGGCGTGCTCGCGTGGGTCACCAGCTTCTGCGTGTTCCAGCTCGGCAGGTTGCTCGGCCTGGGCTGAGCGAACTGATCAGCCAGCCGCGGCGGCAGGTTACGCAATTCGACACGCAAGCTGCGCGAGGCGTGTCGATCCGGGTGGCCGCCGTTCGACCCACGGGTGAATGTCCAACCAGGAGAAGCCCATGCAATACCTGCTGCTGATCTACGAGGCCGAGAAGGCCTGGAACGACCTGCCCGAGGCCGAGCGCCACAAGGTGTACGGCGAGTACATGACCTTCAGCGGCGAGATCAAGAGCTCCGGTCACTGGAAGGGCGGCAACCCGCTGCAGCCGATCCACACCGCGACCACCGTGCGCGTCCGCGACGGCAAGGTGTCGACCACCGACGGGCCGTTCGCCGAGACCCGCGAGCAGCTCGGCGGCTACTACCTCGTCGAGGCCAAGGATCTCGACGAGGCGACCCGGCTCGCCGCGCGGATCCCCGGCGCACGCTACGGGTCGATCGAGGTCCGGCCCGTGATGCCGATCCCGTGAGCTCGGGATCGCTCGCAGGGCGCGCGGCGCCGCGAGCCGGTCCGCGGGCCGTGATGTATAGATCCGCCGATGCAGAGCGCGGCTGCGATCGAAGCGGTGTTTCGCCGCGAGCGGGCGCGGGTGCTCGCGACCACGATCCGCGTCAGCCACGGCGACTTCGATCTCGCCGAGGAGGCGGTCCAGGACGCGTTCGCCGCGGCGATCGCGCGCTGGCCGGTCGAGGGCACACCCGACGAGCCGCGCGGCTGGCTGATCTCCGTCGCCCGCCACAAGGCGATCGACGTGATCCGCCGCCGGGTCAAGCTGCGCGAGATCGTCAGCGAGCAGGCCGGCGAGGCCACCGGCGAGGCCGCCGACGACGCGGCCCTGACCGATCCGGTCGCGGTCGCCGACGACCGGCTGCGCCTGATCTACACCTGCTGCCACCCCGCGCTCGCCACCGAGGCGCAGATCGCGCTGACCCTGCGCACGCTCGGCGGCCTGACCACCGAGGAGATCGGCCGCGCGTTCCTGACCTCGCCGGTGACGATGGCGCAGCGCCTGGTGCGCGCCAAGTCCAAGATCCGCGATGCCGGGATCCCCTACGAGGTCCCCGAGGCATCGCAGCTCGCCGAGCGCACCGGCGCGGTGATGGCGGTGGTCTACCTGATCTTCAACGAGGGCTACGCCGCGACCGCGGGCGACACCTGGATCCGCCGCGATCTGTGCGGCGAGGCGATCCGGCTCGGCCGGCTGGTCGCCGAGCTCACCGGCGACCCCGAGGCCCGCGGCCTGCTCGCGCTGATGCTGCTCCACGACGCGCGGCGCGACGCCCGCACCGACGAGCTCGGCGATGTCGTGCTGCTCGAGGACCAGGATCGCGCGCGGTGGGACCGGGCGCAGATCGCCGAGGCGCTCGCGCTGGTGCCCGATGCGCTGCGCGGCGGCCCCGGGCCGTACAGCCTGCAGGCCGCGATCGCGGCGCTCCACGCCTCGGCGCCCCGCGCGTGCGACACCGACTGGCAGCAGATCGCCGGGCTGTTCGACGAGCTCGCCCGCCGCCAGCCGACGCCGATCGTCGCGCTCAACCGGGCGGTCGCGGTCGCGATGTGGCGCGGCCCCGAGGCCGGGCTGCCGCTGATCGACCAGCTCGCCGACTCGCTCGCCGGCTACCACCTGTGGCACGCCGCGCGCGCCGACCTGCTGCGCCGGCTCGGCCGCCACCGCGAGGCCGCCGCCGCATATCGCGCCGCGCTCGCCCACGTCGGCAGCGCGCCGGAGCGCCGGTTCCTCGAGGGCCGGCTCGCCGAGGCCCTGGCCCGGCTGTAGCCCGGCATCGCGTCCGCTCCGGCCGGTCAGCGGGTCAGCTTGCGGTACTCGTTGATGTGCCGGATCGCGGCGCGCGAGTCGCCCGACTGATCGAACAGCGTGGCGAGGTTGTAGTGGGCCTCGGCGAGGTGCGGATCGAGCTCGAGCGCACGCCGGTACATGCCGATCGCGTCGGACTCCTTGCCCGCGTCCTGCGCGATCACGCCGAGGTTGTAGTACGCGGTCGCGTCGCCCGGATCGAGCTCGATCGCGCTGGAGAAGCACTCGTGCGCGGCGTCGGTGTCGCCGCTCTCGGCGAACATCCGGCCGAGGTTGATCCAGGCCTCGGTGCACTCCGGCCGCAGCCGCAGCGAGCGCCGGTAGGCGTCGATCGCGGCGACCGGATCGCGCTCCTCGAGCTGCAGCGCGCGCGACAGCCACTGCTCCGCCGTCGCCGGAGCGATCGGGGCCAGCGCCGGCGCCTCGCACGGCCGCGGCAGCTCGCGGATCACGCCTCCCGGGCCTCCCGAGCCCTCCGGGCCTCCCGGACCGGCCGGTTCCACGAACAGCCCGGACCCGTCGAACGGCAGCGCGAGCTGACCGACCTGCGCCGGGTCGGCGCGGCCGCGGACGTGGACCTCCCCGCCGCGCGCCTCGATCGTGAGCTCCGCGAGCGAGCCGCCATCCGGCAGCGCGAGCTGGATCCGCACCAGCTCGCGGCGGACCCGCGGCAACGGCAGGCCGGCGTCGACCAGCGACTTGACCGTGCGCAGCGCCGACAGGTCGCGGAACGTCAGCTGCGCGGGGACCGTGCCCGGCATCCCGACCAGGCCGTCGCGGATGCAGCTACGGACCGCCGACTCCGGCAGGCCGATCAGCTGGGCGGCGTGGCGCGCGGAGTAACTGGTCCACACCCGCGCATCCTACTCGCCGCGCCGCCGAAACCCCAAGTCGAGATCGCGTTCGGCGACGCCGCGCAAATTTCTTGCTCCCGGTCGTTAACGGTCCGCGCGCTCGCCCGTCCTGTCCGCGAACCAACCGGAGAGATCCATGGCGCGCACCCACCAACTCCTCACCATCCTCTTGCTGTCGTCTTCCCCTGCGGGGGCCTCACCGACCGCGCAGCACGCCCCGCCGGACGACGCCCACGCGCCGAAGGCGCTGATCGAGCTGCGCGGCCAGCTGATCAGCGCCGGCCGCGACAAGGTCCAGGCCAGCGCCGGCCGGTTCCGCGCGCTGTGCGACGCGGACGGTTACCCGCTGGTCGGCAACATGGTCGGCAAGCGCGGCGTGTACCAGCCCAGCGAGTTCTGCGGCGACGTCCGCAAGCGCGAGAACCGCTCGTGACCGGCGTGTTCGAGCTGACGGCGATCGGCGGCCCGTGGGCGCGGCGGCTCGCTCCGCGGCGCCGCTGGATCGACGATCTGCCGTGGGCCGAACCGCTGCCCCAGGACGATGTCGACCTGCGTCTGGTGTGGACCCGCACCGCGTTCAGCGAGTACGCCAGCGCCGCGGCGTTCGCCGAGATCGCCGCGGCGCTGCTGGCAGCCGGCGCACCGATCGACCTGATCGCCGCGGCCGGCGACTTCGTGGTCGACGAGATCGTCCACACCGAGGCCGCCGCCCGGCTCGCCGCCGCGCTCGGCGGCGCGATCGCGCTCGAGGTCGATCTCACCCGCCTGGTCCGGCCGCCGACCGCCGCCGCGGCCGGCGATCCGCTGCTCGCCGCCGCCGAGCTCGTCGTCCGCACGGCGTGCGTCGGCGAGGCGCTCACCGTGCCGATCCTCAAGCTCGGTCGCCGCACCGCGGGCTCGCCGCTGGTCGAGGCCGCGCTCGACGCGATCGTCGCCGACGAGGCGAGCCACGCCCAGCTCGGCGGGTGGTTCCTCGACTGGGCCGCCCCGCGGCTGTCCGACGCCGCCCGCGACGGGCTCGGCCGGGTCGCAGGGGACGCGATCCGCGCGTTCGCCCCGCTGTTCGGCGGCGGCTGCCGCGGCAGCGGGCTCGGCGCGCTGGCCTGCGAGCACTACGACCGCGGGTTCGCCGTCGCGCTCGGCCGCGCCGTGGTCCGGCCCCTCGCGCGGCGCGGCATCGCGATCCCGCCGGCGGACCTCGCGGCGGTGGAGCCGGGCCCTGGGGGCGCTTGAGCGCGCCGCCGCGCCGGCGCATCGTCGCGCCGTGGACGTTCGCGAGCCGACCATCGCAGAGCTCGTGATCGCCGCGCGCGACGGCCAGCGCGCCGCGTTCGCCGCGCTCTACCAGCGGTTCCATCGCGTCGTCCACGCCGTGGCGCTCGCGCGGGTCGCGGCGTGCGACGCCGGCGACGTGGTGCAGGACGTGTTCACCGACGCCTGGCACAAGCTGCCGCGGCTGCGCGAGCCAGCCGCGTTCCCGGGCTGGATCCTCGCGATCGCCCGCCGCCGCGCGATCGACGCCACCCGCCGCCGACCGACGCTGGACGCCGCCGCCGACCTCGCGATCGACCCTCCGCCGCGGCTCGAGGCCGCCGCCGCGCTGCGCGCGATCCGTGCACTCCCCGACACCTACCGCGAGACCCTGATCATGCGGCTCGTCGAGGGCCTGAGCGGCCCCGAGATCGCCGCCCACACCGGGATGTCCCCCGACTCGGTGCGGGTACACTTGCACCGCGGCATGAAGCTGCTGCGCGAGCGCCTCGGCGAAGGAGGCGAGCGATGACCGACCCCCTGTACGACAAGACCGGCGATGACCCCGAGATCGCGGCGCTCGAGGCCGTGCTCGGCGACTACGCCCACCGCGCGCCGCTGCGCGAGCCACCGCCGCGCCGCCGCCGCACCGCGCTGACCGTCGCCGCGATCGGAGCGGCCGCGCTCGCCGTGCTCGCCGTGGTCCTGATCGGGCGCCGCGGCGCCGACTGCCAGACCTCCGGAGCCGGGCTCGCGTTCGCGGTCGACGGCGGGCCGGCGCAGTGCGCGGGCAGCCCGGCCGCGCGCGGCACGCTGCCGGTCGGCGCGTGGCTCGAGACCCCCGGCACCGCGGTCGCCGACGTCCGGGTGGCGGACATCGGCCGCCTCACGGTGTTCGGCGACTCTCGGGTCCGGCTGGTCGGCACCGGTGCCACCGGGCATCGCCTCGAGCTGGCGCGCGGCCGGATCGCGGCCCGGGTCACCGCCCCGCCCCGGCTGTTCGTGGTCGACACCCCGGCCGCGAGCGCGGTCGACCTCGGCTGCGCCTACGAGCTCACCGTCGAGCCCGACGGCCGGACCCGGCTGCGCGTCAGCTCCGGCGCGGTCTCGCTCGAAGCTCATGGCGCGGCCGCCTATGCGCCGATGGACACCGAGGTGCTCGCCGCTCCCGGCCGCGGCCCCGGCACCCCGGTGGCGCTGTCGGCGAGCGCGGCGCTGCGCGACGCGGTGGCGCGGTTCGACGCCGGCGACCACGCGGCCGTGCCCGCGATCGTCGCGTCCGCCGGCCCCGGCGACACCGCCACGCTGTGGAACCTGCTGGCGCGGACCACGGGCGACGATCGCGCAGCCGTGTTCGCGCGGCTCGACGCGCTGAGTCCGCTGCCCGCGGAGATCTCCGCCGACGCCGTGCGCGCCGGCGATCCCGACGCGATCGCGCGCTGGCGCGACGCCCTCGTCGATCGCTGGATGTGCGCCGGCTGCTTCAGCGCGCCGCCGCGCTGACCCTCAGCTCAGCGGCACGGCGTACGCGGTGAGCATCTGGCGCAGCTGGTCCCTGGCCGGCTTGTCGAGCCGCGGGATCCACTTCTTGAGCACAGCGAGGCATTCGTCGCGCAGCTCCGCGCGCTCGGTGAGCTCGGCCGGCATCTCCATGCCGAAGATCTCCTTGCCGTGGCCGGACAGCGCCGCCCATGCGTGGGCGAGCTGGAGCGCCGCGCCAGGATCGCTCGTGGCCTCGGGGGCATGCTCGGCCAGCTTGTCGCGGATCCACGCGGCGTAGCGATCCGACATGCGGCCAGGGTAGCAGTTCGCGCACGGCGCTCAACCGCGCGCCGCGCGAACCGTGATCCAGCTCGCCACGGTGTCGGCGATCTCGTCGAGCACTTCGCTGCGTGTGCGACCCGATCGTACCTGGACGTCGAAGCTGTGATCGGCGGCCTTCACGATGTGCAGCGTCGCGCGCGCGCCGAGCCGGGCGACCACCGGACGGAGCCGGCGCAGTCCGGCGAGCTCGTCGCGATCGCCCTGGACGAACAGCAGCGGCCCGCTCGCCGCGGCGAGGTGCTCGGCGCGCTCGACGCCGGGCCGGTCGGGCGGGTGCAGCGGGAAGCCGAGGAAGATCAGGCCGCGCAGGCCGGACAGCGCCGCGGCGGCGTGCGCACGCGACGTCATCCGGCCGCCGAATGACTTGCCGCCGGCGAACGCCGGCAGATCGGGCAGCTGCGATCGCGCCGCGCCCCACACGTCGCGCACCGCGGCCTCGGCGACCTCGGGACGGTCCGGCCTGGATCGCCGCGCCGCCATGTACGGGAACTGCCAGCGCAGCGTCGCGACGCCGCGGGTCGCGAGCGCCTCGGCGATCGCCGCGAGGAACGCGTGGCGCATCCCGGCGCCGGCGCCGTGTGCGAGCACGTACAGCGCGCGCGCCGCCGGCGGGCGGATCAGCAAGCCGGGGTGCCCGGCGAGGTCGACCTCGATCGCGGCGGAGACCGCGGCCGGGTCTGCGGCAGCCGGCGCCGTCGCAGGGGATCCCGCGGCCGGCTCGGCCCGGCGCTCGCGGTCACGGACCGCCCGCCGTCGACCCGGCGTGGCCCGGCGCGGTGCGGCTCGCTTGCCGTCGGTCACCGGGTCATTCCGCGCGGGTTCTCGGGCGGTGTCAACCCGCGAGCACGCGGTCTGTTATCCTCGGGGCGTCCGCGCGTCGCGGACCAGATGGCGCTCGTGCAGCACATGCGGTGCAAGCTCGCGGTCGGGCTCGGGCTCGCCGCGCACTCCGGCTGCCACGTGCTGGCGCAGAGCGAGACCACGCGCGCGATCGCGAGCGAGCGCATCGTCCATGCCGAGGGCGCGATCGCGCACCGCGCCACGCTGGTGCTGACCGAGGCCGGCCGGCTGCGCTTCGTCGAGCCACTCGAGTGCCCGACCGAGGAGATCGTGCACCAGCACGCGACGATCGAGATCGCGACCCGGCCCAACCTGGCGACGTTCACGGTCGGCGTGATCGCGGCGGCGGCCGGGGGGGTGATGCTGACCACCGGGCTGTTCTCGCGCGAGCCCGCCGGCAGTCCGTATACCTATCTCGGGCTCGGCGGCGCGATCGCCGGGCTGCCGCTCGCGATCGGTCCGTGGCTCGGCGATCGTGTCGAGGTCCGCGATGGCGGGGATCCCGGTGTGGTGCGCCGGCCGGGGCCGAGCCAGCCGTGCGGCGAGCGCCCGGTGAGCGCCCGGTCGGCCACGCTCGACGCCGGCGGCCTGGAGATCCACGGCGCGGTCGATCCCGACGGGGTGTTCGCGATCTCGCCCTACCAGTGGATCGACGCCTACCGCGCGGCGTCGGCGCCCGCGTCGGAGATCACCGCGGTGGTCGACGGCACCGGCGGCGCGCGCACGGTCGCCGCCGTGCTCGACCCGCGCTGGCTGGCGGCGCACGCCGCGGACTTCCTCGGCCGCGCCGACTTCGACCCCCGGATCGAGCCGCTGCGGCTGGTGCCCGGCATCGCGGCGGGACCGCCGAGCGTCCGCCTGGTGACCGGCGACGACGGAGCCGCGGTCCACGTGGTGCTGCCCTTGCGCAACGCCGGCCCCGGCGACGCCTGGGCGGTGCGCGGCCAGATCACCGCGCCCGGCGTGCCGGCGATCGACGGCCGGATGATCTACGCCGGCAAGCTCGCCCGCGGCGCCGCGGTGTCACGCGAGCTGGTGATCCCGGTCGCGGCCCGGGCGGCGGCCGCGCTGCGCGGCCCGATCGTCGAGCTGTCGATCGAGCTGCGCGACGGTCACGACACGGCGCCGTCGACCCCGGTCCGGTTCCGCGGCGCGCTGGCGGAGGCGCCGCGATGATGCAGGTCGCGGTCGTCGGTGCCGGGGTCGCCGGGCTCGCCGCGGCGCGCGCGCTCACCGCAGCCGGCCACCGCGTGACGCTGTACGAGGCGGCGGCCCGCCCGGGCGGTCACGTCTACACGGTGGACGCCGGCGGGCGCGCCGTCGACCTCGGGTTCATCGTGTGCAACCGCGAGCGCTACCCGGCGTTCTTCGCGCTGCTCGGCGAGCTCGGCATCGCGACCCGGCCGACCACGATGTCGTTCTCGGTCGCGATCCCGGGCGACGGCGGCGACGACCTCGAATGGGGCAGCGCGAGCCTGGGCGCGGTGTTCGCCGACCGCCGCCGGCTGTTCGACCGCCGGCACTGGCGATTCCTCGCCGAGGTCCTCGGGTTCGTGCGCGCCGCGCGGCGCGACCTCGTGGCCGGGCGGGTCCGCGGGGCCTCGCTCGACGACTACCTCGCCCGACGGCGGGCCAGCCGCGAGCTGCGCGACCGCTTCCTGGTACCGCTCGCCGCAGCGCTGTGGTCGCTCGCGCCGGATCGCTGCGGCGAGTTTCCCGCCGAGACCCTGCTCGCGTTCCTCGACCAGCACGGCATGCTGCGCCCGGTGCGGCCGCTGACCTGGCACACCATTGCCGGTGGCAGCCGGCGCTACGTCGACGCGCTGATCGCCCGGCTGCGCGCCACCGGGCGGTTCGCGCTCGAGCTCGCGACGCCGGTCGCCGCGATCGCGCGCGATGCCGCGGGGGTGACCGTGGTCGCCGCCGGGCGCGAGCACCGCCACGACCGGATCATCGTCGCGACCCACGCCGACACCGCGCTCGCGCTGCTCGCCCGACCGAGCGCGGTCGAGCGCCGCGTGCTGGGCGGCTTCCGCTACAGCACCAACCGCGCGGTGCTCCACACCGATCGCCGGTTCCTGCCGCGCCTGCCCGCCGCGCACGCGTCGTGGAACTACGTCGCCGACCGCGACAGCTCCGTGGTGGCGGTGACCTACTCGATGACCCGGCTGCAGGGCCTGCCCGACGCGCCGTACCTGGTGACGCTCAACCCGCGGACCCCGCCGGACGGCGTGCTGCACGAGGCGCGGTTCGATCACCCGCAGCTCGACCGCGCCGCGCTCGCGGCCCAGGCCGAGCTGCCCGCGCTCGGTGGCGAGCACCGCACCCGCTACGCCGGGGCTCACTGCGGGTTCGGGTTTCACGAGGACGGCATGCGCGCCGGGATCGCCGCCGCCGCCGCGACCTGCCGCGACGAGCACCGCCCCGCGGAGGAGCCCTGACCGTGACGACGGCGACCGCGGCGGCCCGCCGGCGCTCGGCGCTGTACCTCGGCAGCGTGGTGCACGCGCGGCGCGACGAGCTGGTGCGCCGCGCGTTCCGCTACCCGGTCTACGTCGCCGCGATCGATCTCGACGAGCTCGACGAGCTCCATCGCGCGCTCGCGCTGTTCTCGCACGGCGGCCGCAACCTGTTCGCGCTGCACGACCGCGACTACGAGGGCGGCGCGGTCGGCCTGCTCGCCGCGCAGCGCGATCTGCTCGCGGCCAACGGGCTGCCGGCGCCGCACACGACCCGGCTGGTCACCCAGCTGCGGGTCTGCGGCTACGTGTTCAACCCGGTCAGCTTCTTCCTGCACTACGACGCCGCCGGCGCCCTGTCCTCGGTGGTCGCCGAGGTCAACAACACCTACGGCGGCCGCCGGCGCTACGTGCTCGGCCCGGAGCAACGGATCGCCCCGCCCAACGCGCGCGGCATCGGGTTCCGACATGTCCGCGAGCTGTTCGTGTCGCCGTTCCTCCACGGACCCGCGATCTACGACTTCTGGTTCGACGCGCCGCTCGATGGCGAGCGACTCGCGATCGCGATCGACGTGCGCCGGCCGCCGCACGGGGAGTCCCCGCGCGCCGGGTCCCCGCGCGCCGAGCCGATCTTCGTCGCCCGGATCGCCGGTCGCCGCCGGCCGCTCACCGATCGCGCGCTGATCGCCGCTGCCGTGCGCTATCCGCTGATGACCGCCCAGGTGATCGGCCTCATCCACCTGGAGGCGCTGAAGCTGCGGCTGCGCGGCGTTCCCTACCTGCGCCCCGGGCCGGATCACGCGCCACGCCAGGTCGCGCCGGGGTCGTTGATCCGATCACGGAGTTCGCACGTACCGCCCGAGCATCCGTCCCGTCGCATGAAGTAACGTGACCGTGCCGGTGGCTGTCGCTCACCCCCTGATCGCTCCGCTGCCCCGGCTCGCGCCGCCGGCGGGCCACGCCCTGCGCTGGCTGGCGCTGTCCCGGCTGCGCGCGCGCTGGGCCGCCGGCCCGCTCGACCTGATCCTGCCGTTGGGACAGCGCACCCGGATCGGGCCGCCGGGGCCGGCCGAGGCGTGCGCGCGGATCCACGACGATCGCGCGTTCCTGCGCCTGGTGCTGCGCGGTGAGATGGGCGGCGGCGAGGCGTTCGTCGCCGGCGAGTGGTCGAGCGACGACCTGGTCGGCGTGCTCCGGCTCGTGCTGCGCGCGACCGGCGGGCGCGGCGTCGAGTCGCCGCTGACCCACCTGGCGCGGTTGCCGGCGCTGATCCGCCACCGCCGCGCCGCCAACACGCTGCGCGGCAGCCAGCGCAACGTCCACGCCCATTACGACCTCGGCAACGCGTTCTACCGGCTGTTCCTCGACCCCGAGACGCTCGCCTACTCGTGCGCGTACTTCCCGCGGCCCGCGATGTCGCTCGCCGACGGCCAGCGCGCCAAGCACGAGCGGCTGTGCGAGCTGCTCGCGCTGTCGCCGCGCGATCACCTGCTCGAGATCGGCTGCGGCTGGGGCGGCATGGCGATCCACGCCGCGCGCACCCGCGGCTGCCGGGTCACCGCGATCACCGTGTCGCGCCAGCAGCACGAGCTCGCCAGCGCCCGGATCGCGGCCGCCGGGCTGGCCGACCGCGTCGACGTCCAGTACCGCGACTACCGCGAGCTCGACCGCGCCGCGCCGGGGCGCTACGACAAGCTGGTCTCGATCGAGATGCTCGAAGCGGTCGGCTACGAGTACCTGCCCGCCTACTTCGCGAGCGCGGCGCGGCTGCTCCGCCCCGGCGGGCGGTTCGCGCTGCAGTCGATCACGATGCCCGACGCACGGTTCGCGGCCTACCGCCGGCGCGTCGACTGGATGCAGACCTACGTGTTCCCGGGATCGCTGATCCCGTCGCTCGGCGCGATCGCCGCGGCCGCCGGTCCCGCCGGGTTGCGGATCGAGCGCGCCGACGACATCGGCCCCGACTACGCCGCGACCCTGGCCGCCTGGCGGGCGCGGTTCGTCGCCGCGCTCCCCGCGGTGACCGCGCTGGGCTTCGACCCGCCGTTCATCCGCACCTGGATCATGTACCTCGCGTTCAGCGAGGCAGCGTTCGCCGAGCGCACGCTCGGCGACCACCAGCTGCTGCTCACGCGGTGTGCGTGACCGTCACGGTCGTGGCGATTCCGCCGCGCACCCAGAACCGGCCGGTCACCGTGATCGACTGCGGCGCGGTCGCGGCGACCAGGTCATCGCAGATCCGGTTGGTCACGGCCTCGTGGAACGCCCCCTCGTCCCGGTAGCTCCACAGGTACAGCTTGAGGCTCTTGAGCTCGACGCACAGCCGGTCGGGCACGTAATCAATCAGGATCGTTGCGAAATCTGGCTGGCCGGTCAGCGGGCACAGGCACGTGAACTCCGGGCACTCGAACGCGATGTGGTAGTCACGGCCCGGTCGGGGGTTCGCGAATGTCTCCAGCTGCTTGCTCGGCCGCGTCGTCACCGGCGCTGCATACCACGGCGATCTCCTCCACCGGCTGGTTCAAGTCCTGGCACTTTGCTCGGGCTTGGCCTACAATGATCTTGCGACTATGTCGCCGAGCACACACGCGATGACCGTCCGGCCATCACGAATCGTGGACTTCGAAACGGGCCGCTGTGCCCATCACGAAGGCCCGACCCCGGGAACCGCTGCAATTCTGCTGGCGGGCCGCTGGTGTCGGGCTCTGGCTTATGCCAGGGGAGGAAAGAAGAACATGCAATGTACCAGTCACCGCTCAAAGGAGGGGGCCTCCTAGCCTCCCGCTAGACCTCAGCTGAGACCCAGCTGGGTAAGGAATGAGCAAACGGGCCCGGCTGACCGGGCCCGTTCTTATTTTCTGAGGCGTGATTTTTCGATGCCCAGTGGATCTCCCCGAGCCGAGGCCGGTCCTCCGCCAATCTCGTACGAGTTTTTTCGTATGGACGCCCTGTGGCAACATCGCCCGACGGGCTGTGCGCAGGCGCTCGTACTATGTTGTTGATTTTTTGGCAACTTTCTCGGTTTCCTCGTGCTACGCAAATCCCACAGGTGTCGAGTCCCCTCACCAACCAGGTCTTCCACTCCGCACCGCCGAAGGGTTTGCCGTGAACGGGAGCGTTCTCGTCGTCGATGACGACATCGACACTGCACAGCTGCTGCGCGACGGCTTGCGCCGGCGCGGGCTGAGCGTCAACAGCGTCCACTCGGCACGCGAGTGCCTTGGCCGGCTGGCCACGGAGCCGGTCGATGTCGTGGTCACGGATATCTACATGTCCGACATGACGGGTCTGCAGCTGTGCGAGCAGATCCGGCAGCGCTACCCGGACGTCCTGCCGATCGTGATCACCGGGCAGAGCACGCTCGACAATGCGATCGGCGCCATACGCGCGGGCGCGTACGACTTCATCCTCAAGCCGGTCAAGCTGGACACGCTGGCGATCGCGGTCGGCCGGGCGCTCGGCCACCTCGCGCTGCGCCGCGAGCTCAAGCAGCTGCGCGCGGCGGTGGGCGACGAGCCGCCCGACGGCATCGCCGGCACCAGCCCGGCGATCCGCGAGACCATCGACATGGTCCACCGGGTCGCCGACAGCGACGCGACCGTGTTGATCACCGGCGAGTCGGGCACCGGCAAGGAGCTGGTCGCCCGCGCGATCCACCGGCTGTCGCCGCGCCGCGATCAACCGTTCGTCGCGGTGAACTGCGCTGCGATGCCGGCGCCGCTGCTCGAGAGCGAGCTGTTCGGTCACGTCCGCGGCGCGTTCACCGACGCCCGGACCGCGCGATCGGGCCTGTTCATCCAGGCCGGGACCGGAACGATCTTCCTCGACGAGATCGGCGAGATGCCGGCGGAGATGCAGGTCAAGCTCCTGCGCGTGCTCCAGGAGCGCGAGGTCCGGCCGGTCGGCGGCGACGAGAACATCCCGTTCCACGCCCGGGTGCTCGCAGCGACCAACCGCAACCTCGAGGCCGAGGTCGAGCAGCGCCGGTTCCGCGAGGACCTGTTCTACCGGATCAACGTCGTCACGCTCCACGTGCCACCGCTGCGCGCGCGCAGCGGAGACATCCTGCTGCTCGCCCAGCACTTCGTCCGCCGGATCGCGCAGCGCATCGCCAAGCCCGTGAAGGGGTTCTCGAGCGCGGCGGCGCGCATGCTGCTCGACTACGACTGGCCCGGCAACGTCCGCGAGCTCGAGAACTGCATCGAGCGCGCGGTCGCGCTGTGCCGGCTCGACGAGGTCACCGTCGACGATCTGCCGACCAAGGTCCAGGAGTTCCACGTCACGCGGATCGTGATCCCGGCCGGACCGACCGCATCGCCCGACGCGATGATCACGATGGAGGAGATGGAGCGGCGCTACGTGCGCCAGGTCCTCGAAGCGGTCCGGGGCAACAAGACCCACGCCGCGCGGATCCTCGGCATCGATCGCCGCTCGCTGTATCGCCGCCTGGAGACGCCGTACCAGGCGTCGCACCCGGTGCCACCGCCCGAGGCAGCGGCGCCGCCGCCCGCGGTCGAAGAGCAGCCGAAGACCGGCGACAGCGAGTGACGGCGGCGTGACAGTGCAGCACGTGTGCGCCCCGCCTGCGCACATGGTGTCCTGCGGCGCGACCTGAACCTACGGCAAGTGCTGCCCAGCCGGCCTTCGCGTCGAGCTCGCCGCCGGCCGCGGCTCGGTCCAAATGTTCCGTTCGCCTGACGGATCATGAGAAACGCGTGAACCGGCGCCCCGGCCGCGGTTCGACGCGTCCCGGCGAACCCACCCATGCACACTCCTTGCAGACCCGTGATCTGCGCCAGATGCAACGGCTTTCACGGACGCTCATCCAGCTCAACCTGGCGACCCGGGAGCACCACGTTGCGGCCGATACTCCGTGGCTGGGGTTGCTGGTCCCGACCGTCTCGAAGCGACTGTACGTCGAGCACCTGATCAAGGTGTACGGCTTCGAGGCGCCCCTGGAGGCCGCGCTGCGCTACACGCCCGGCTTGAGCGCGCTGGTCGATCTGCGCTCGCGGATCCGGTCCGGCCTCATCGTCCAGGATCTGATGCGGCTCGGCATGGGCGCCGGCCGGATCGCCGCGCTCGGCCAGCGCTTCGTGACGTTCTCCTCCACGATCGAGGCGCTCGGCTGGATGTACGTCGCCGAGCGCGCGACCCTGCTTCACGGCGCGATCCGCCGCTACCTGACCCTGCGGCTCCCCGAGCTCGAGCGCGCGAGCAGCTACCTGTCCGCGAACGACGGCGTGGCCGGCGATCGCTGGAGCGACCTCGGCAACGCGCTGGAGACCGTCAGCCATGCGCCGGCGGCCAAGCATCAGCTCGTCCGCGCGGCGCACCAGGGCTTCCTGGCGTTCTGCGGGTGGTTCGAGGGCGGCACCGCGCTCCGGTCCGTGGGGACCTAGCGCTCGCCGGCGCGTGAAAACGACAACGGCGCCGGCACGGAGGGTGCGGGCGACGTCGTGGGTGGAGCGGCGGAGCAGATCGAGGCGGTGCCAGGAGAGGAGCCGGCGTGGCCGCGCAGGCACACTCGAGAGCGACCGAGGCGACCCAGCCCCGCTCGCCCGATCAGAACGTGAAGATCTGATCGGGGCGCTTCTCGGCCGGCTTGGGGGCCGCCGTGTCCTGGCGCGGCTTGATGATCGGCGGCGGCGGATCGACCGCGAAGCGCGCGGCGGCCGAGGTCATCGGCGGCGGCGTGGTTGCCGGAGCGACCGGCCGCGACTCGACCGGCCTGGCCCCCGCGATCGGGGCACTGACGACGGGCACGACGGGCCGCGGAGCGGCGGGCCGTGGCATGCTCGGCGTCACCACAGCGCCGGCGTTCGACATACCGATGCTCCCGGCGCCCGGGCTGGCGCCCGCCATCTGGATCGCTCCGGGCATCCCAGGCGCCCCGGCGACGTCGCTCGGCCCGAGGAAGCCATTGACCTGGGTCTCGACGAGCTGGCTCATCGAGATGTTGTGGGTCTCGCAGAAAGCCTTCAGCCGCTCGTACGTCGTCCGGCTCACACTGATGCTCCGTCGAGTCTGCTTCTTGGCCATGTGTCATTCCTTACGCTACGGGTAGAGTATCGTCAAGGCGAACCTACTAGCCCTGACGCCCGCTCTCGGTGCTCCAGCCATACCACTCACCTCTGACAGCGAGCCGCGCCGCCGGGGGCGCGAGGCCACGCCGCCACGCGCCGGATCGCGTCGCGAACTGGCCATGATCCTTCGGGATCGGTGGATCAGCCGCGGTGCGACGACGCGGCGCGACCGAGCCAGTCGATCGGCCGGAGGTGCGCGAGCAGCTCAGCCTCGGGAGAACCGGGAGTCGCCATCACGTCGTAGTCCCAGCGCACGAGCGGCGGGAGCGACATCAGGATCGACTCGGTGCGGCCGTTGGTCTTGAGCCCGAACACGGTGCCGCGGTCGTAGAGCAGGTTGAACTCGACGTAGCGACCGCGCCGCCGCAGCTGCCACGCGCGCTCGAGGTCGCCGTAGCGCTCGGTCTGGCGGCGCTGTGCGATCGGCACATACGCGGAGAGGAACGACCGGCCGATGTCGGACACGAAGTCGAATACCTGCTGCGCCGGGTGCTCCCCGCGGGAGCCGATGTGGTCGAAGAACACGCCGCCGACCCCGCGGGTCTCTCCGCGATGCGGCAGGAAGAAGTAGCGGTCGCACCACGCCTTGAAGTGATCGTAGTCGCCGATCGGCCGGTGGCGGTCGCACGCCGCGGCGAGCGTGGTGTGGAAGTGGACCGCGTCGTCGCGGAACAGATAGTACGGCGTGAGGTCGGCCCCACCACCGAACCACAGTGCGCTGCCGCGCATCAGGCAGCGGAAGTTCGCGTGGGTGGTCGGCACCATCGGGGAGTGCGGGTGGAGGACCAGCGACACCCCGCTGGCCCGGAACGTCCGGCCGTCGCCCGGCATCTGGTCGTTGAGCTCGGCCGGGAGCTCGCCCTCGACGCTCGACCAGTTGACCCCGGCCTTCTCGAACAGCGCGCCGCCCTCGAGCACGCGCGCGACGCCGCCCCCGCCACCCTGGCGCTCCCAGCGGTCCATGCCGAACTCCGCCGCGCCGTCGAGCTCGGCGAGGGTTCGGCAGATGTCGGTCTGGAGCTCCGAGAACAACTTGGCAGCGCGATCGAAAAGATCCGACACGGCCACATGCTACCATCGGCAGAGCGGTCGATCCGAGCTGGAGCTGGATGTCAGCAGCCATTCGCCTAGTGCGCGCGTTGCGGGTGTTCCTGGTCATCTTCCTCAGTTACATGTGGCAGATGTCGTGGGCGCGGCTGTGGCCGCGCCGGTTCGACACCCGGGCGCGCTGGAAGCTGATCAACCGGCGCAACGCCCGCCGGATGTTCCGCGGCTTCGTCCGGCTGCGCGGCGTCTACATCAAGCTCGGCCAGATCCTCTCGGTGATGGGCACGTTCCTGCCCCGCGAGTACACCGAGGAGCTCGAGGCGCTGCAGGACGACGTGCCGCCGGCGTCGTACAAGAAGATCCGCAAGACGTTCATCCAGTCGTTCGGCAAGCCGCCGCACGAGGTGTTCCCGAAGTTCGCGCAGGAGCCGATCGCGGCGGCGTCGCTCGGCCAGGTCCACGAGGCGCGCAGCGCGTCGGGCGAGCGGCTCGCGGTCAAGATCCTCTACCCCAACGTCGTCACGATCATCAACGTCGACCTCCGCGTGCTCGGCTGGGCGCTGCGCGTGTACCGCAACTTCGTCCCGCTGCAGCAGATCGAGCGCGTGCACGAGCAGCTCGCCGACATGCTGGCGCGCGAGACCGACCTGGAGAACGAGGCGCGCTGCATCGCGCGGATGGCCAGGAACTTCGAGTCCGACCCCGACGTGGTGTTCCCCCGGGTGTTCCCCGAGTGGTCGAGCAAGACGGTCATGACCATGACGTTCATGGACGGCGTCAAGATCACCAAGAAGGACGCGCTCGCCGGGCTCGCGCTCGACCCGTACGACGTCGCGACCAAGCTGATCAAGGTGTTCTACAAGCAGCTGTTCGTCGATCGGTTCTTCCACGCCGATCCGCACCCCGGCAACTTCTTCGTCCAGCGCGGCCCCGACGGCCAGGTCCGGATCGTCGTGCTCGATCTCGGCTCGGCGACCGAGCTGCGCGACAACCTCGCCGACGGCATGTTCGACATCCTGTCGGGCCTGATGACCCGCAAGGACGACCTCGTGGTCCGCGGCATCGACACCATGGGGTTCATGGCCGAGGGCGGCGACCGCGCGCTGCTCGAGCGCACCGTGCGGCGCTACTTCGAGAAGCTGCTCAGCATCAACATCACCGACTTCGGCAAGATCGATCCGGCGGTGGCCCAGCAGCTGGCGGATCCGCACATGAAGCGCGAGGACCTGCGCGAGCTGATGAAGTCGGTCGCCTACCCCGAGGGCTGGTTCTACGTCGAGCGCGCCTCGGTGATCATGTTCGGGCTGTCGTCGACGCTGGCGCCCCGGCTCAACGGCATCCACGTCGGGTTTCCCTACGTCACGCAGTTCATCATGGAGCGCAACGCCAAGCGGCTGGCCGAGCAGACCGCGCGCAAGGCCGCCGAGGCTGCCAGGCAGCCGGCCAGCGAGTCCGCGGCCCGGCTCGCCGACGAGTCCGAGGCGCTGCTGAACTGATCGCGCCCGGTGCGACGCGACCGCCGCGACCGCCGGGGGCCCACCGCCCACCCGGCCTCCGCCGCGGGACCGGCCCGACCCTGCAGGCGGTGACGTGAGCCAGGCACGGAGGCTGGCAGTTCCACTCCCGGGCGGCCCGGCCCGCGTGCTAGCGTCGCGGCGTGTTCGACATCGTCCTCGCGGCGGACCTCGACTGGGGGATCGGCAAGGCGAATGGCTTGCCGTGGCCCAAGCTGCGCGGCGACCTCCAGCACTACAAGCGCATCACCTCGACGGCGAGCGCCGGCCAGCGCAACGCGGTCGTGATGGGGCGCATGACCTGGGAGAGCAAGGAGGTCGCGGGCAAGCCGCTGCCCAACCGGCTCAACGTCGTGGTGTCGCACCGCGAGCTCGCGGTGCCGCCCGGCGTGGTGGTCGCGCACTCGATCGACGAGGCGCTCGCGGTCGGCGGCGTCGAGTCGATCTTCGTGGTCGGCGGGGCTGGCCTGCTGCGCGACGCGATCGATCGATCCGATCTCCGGTTCGTGTACCTGACCCGGATCGAGCAGCGGTTCGACTGTGACGTCCGGATGCCCGATCTCGACGCGCGCGGCTTCGTCCGCGACGCCTGGGAGGGCGAGCGCGAGGCCGAGGAGTTCGAGACCCGGTACCGGATCGAGCGCCTCAAACCGCCCGGCCGGTGACCGACCCGAGACCGATCAGACGGCGACCGGGAACTTGATGAACGGGTGGTGCTGGTAGCCTTCGAGCGCGATGTCCTCGAACCGCTGCTCGAGCACCGGCTTGTCGGCGACCACCAGCCGCGGCAGCGGGAACGGCGTGCGCTCGAGCTGGAGCTTCACACCCTCGACGTGATTCAGGTAGATGTGGGCGTCGCCGAGCGTGTGGATGAAGTGGCGCGGTGACAGCCGGCACTCCCGGGCGATCATGGACGTCAGCAGCGCATAGCTCGCGATGTTGAACGGCACACCGAGCGCCAGGTCCGCCGAGCGCTGGTACAGCTGGCAGTCGAGCTGTCCGTCGTGGACGTGGAACTGGAACAGCGCGTGGCACGGCGGCAGCCGCATGGCGGGCAGGTCGGCGACGTTCCACGCGCTGACGATGATCCGGCGCGACGACGGATCGCGCTTGATCGTCTCGATCGCCCGGGTGATCTGGTCGATCCCACGAGGGGCCCTGCCCCCCGCCCCGCCGGCAGAGCCGTTGGGGTCCCCACCCCCCGTCTCGCTGCGCTCGATGCCCGGATCGCCGTCGCGCGCGCCCCAGTGCCGCCACTGGTGGCCGTAGATCGGGCCGAGCTCGCCGCTGGCGTCGGCCCACGCGTCCCAGATCGGCGTGTGCTGGGTCAGATCGTCGTGGATGTTGGTCGAGCCGCGCAGGAACCACAACAGCTCGCGGACCACCGCCGGAAACAGCACCTTCTTGGTGGTGACCAGCGGGAACCCCTCGCGCAGATCGTACCGGGTCTGAGCGCCGAACACCGCGAGCGTCCCGGTGCCGGTGCGATCGGTGCGGCGCTCGCCGTGTTCGAGCACGTGGCGCAGGAGATCGAGGTACGGCCGCATGCCCCTCCGTATAGCACCTGCGTATGATCCCCGCGTGGCTGCCCCGCCCCCAGAGCCCGCGACGATCGCCGAGCTGCTCGACCGCTACGACGGCGTCCTGCTCGACGCCTACGGCGTGCTGGTCGACGACCGCGGCCTGCTGCCCGGCGCCGCCGCGCTGCTCGCCGAGCTCGATCGCCGCGGCACGCCGTTCGCGATCGTCACCAACGACGCGTCGCGCTTGCCGGCGACCTACGCCGCGCGGTTCGCGCGCCACGGCGTCCGGCTCGCCGCCGAGCGCGTCGTGACCTCGGGCAGCCTGCTGCCGGGGTACTTCCGCGACCACGGGCTGGTCGGCGCGCGGACCTGTGTGCTCGGCACCCCGGATGCCTTCGCCTACGTCCGCGCGGGCGGCGGGGTGCCGGTCGCGCTGGAGCGCGGAATGGCGATCGACGCGGTCGCGGTGTGCGACGACTCCGGCACGCCGTTCGTCGACGGCATCGAGCTCGCGTTCTCGGCGGTGGTGCGCGCGGTCGAAGCCGGCCGGCGCCCGGCCCTGGTCCTGCCCAACCCCGATCTGATCTACCCCAAGGGCGACGCCGAGTACGGCTTCACCGCGGGCGCGATGGCGCTGCTGATCGAGGCCGCGCTCGGCCGCCGGCTCCCCGGGCACGGCCTGGTGTTCGACCGGCTCGGCAAGCCAGGCCCCCAGCTGTTCGCCGAGGCCCGGAACCGGGTCGGCGGTCACGTGGTGATGATCGGCGATCAGCTGGAGACCGACATCGCGGGCGCCTGCGCCGCGGGGATCGACGCGGCGCTGCTCGCCGGGGTGTCGCGCTGGCCGCCGGCGCGCCCCGGGGACTCGACGTCGGTGGCGTCCGGCGTTGCGCCGCGCTACCTGCTCGCTACCATCGAGCCGTGATCCAGCGGTTCTGTTTCGTCAAGCTGCGCGACGACGAGGTTGCGATCCGCGGCGACATCGCCGCGCTGCTCGACGCCGAGCTGCGTGAGGCCGGCGCCGACGCCGTGGTCGGTCTGCCCGCTGATGCCAGCGCGGCGAGCTGGGACCTGTCGATCGTGATCACCGCCGCCTCGCTGGTGGCCTGGCACGCGCTCGCCCAGCTGCCGGCGGTGGTCCGGGTGTTCGACCAGCTCGCGCAGCGCGCGCGCGTCGTCAAGGCGTGGACCTTCGAGGCGGTGGACGGCGGCGACGCCTGAGCCGCCCTCGACTGCCAGATCGCGCAGGGACGACCCGCGCGCGCGATGACGATCCGCGCGGCTATGCGCCGTCGCCCGGCGACGCGGCTGCCGGCGCGCGCAGCCGGGCGATCCACGCGGTCAGGTCGTCGGGCAGCGCTCGCTCGAACCGCACCCGCTCCCCCGTGGCCGGGTGAATGAAGCCGAGCACCGCTGCGTGGAGCGCGAGCCGGGGCGCGCGCGGCACGAACGTCCGCGCCGCCGCGCCGCCGTGCTGGTGATCGCCCGCCACCGGGTGGCCGATCCCGGCCAGGTGGATCCGGATCTGGTGGCTGCGCCCGGTCTCCAGCCGCGCCGATACCAGCGTCGCGCCGGCGAGCGGCTCGATCACACCGACGTGGGTCACCGCGCGCCTGTCCTGGATCGGCCGGTCGATGGTCTGCGGCGCCAGGTCGCCGACCGCGACCGCGCGGTACTCCCGCTCGACGTCATGGCGTACGAACGCATCGCCCAGCTGCTTGTTGGCCTGTCGGGTGCGGGCGAACACGAGCAGGCCGCTGGTCGGCAGATCGAGGCGGTGGACCAGGTAGACCTCGCCGTGGCGCCGCGCGAGCTGGTCGAGCAGGTCGCCGCGATCGCTCTCCGGGGTCGGCGCCGTGACCAGGCCGGCGGGCTTGTCGACGACGATCACGTGGTCGTCGGCGAACACGATCACGGGCTCGAGCGGCGGCCGGTCGCGGTCGAGCGCGCCACCGACGTGGACCTCGATCACCTGGCCGGCGCGGACCGGGCGCCCGGCGACCTTGACCCGCGCGCGGTCGACGAACACGCCGCCCAGATCGATCACCGCGCGCGCCTGTCGGCGCGACAGACCGGCGACGTGCCGGGGCACGACCTGGTCGAGCCGTAGGCCGGCCTCGTCGGCCGCGACTTCGAACTTCGTGCCCATGACGGACCCAGGACGGAGGTAGATGCGGCCGCGATGGCCGCCGTCCCGCGCGGCTACCAGTCGTCGCCGTCGTCGATGTTGCGGCGGCGCTTCTTGCGATCGTCCTCGCCGCCGCCGCCGCTGCGCTCCTTCTCCTTTTCCTTGTCCTTGCGCCGGCGCCCGTCGCTGGGTCCGCCGCTGGGCGGTCCGAAACCCCCGCCGCTCGGGGGACCGCCGAAGCCGCCGCCGCCGGGCGGGCGGCCGCCGAAGCCGCCGCCACCACCGCCGGGCGGGCGGCCACCGTAGCCGCCACCGCCACCGCCACCGCCGGGCGGGCGGCCGCCGTAGCCGCCGCCACCGCCAGGGGGTCCGCCGGGCGCGCCCCCGCCATACCCACCACCGCCGCCACCACCCGCGCCCGGGCGCGGGCCGTACGATCGGGGCGGGCCACCGGGACCGCGCGGCTCGCGCTCACGCGCCTCGTTGATCCGCAGCATCCGGCCGTCGAGCTCCTGGCCGTCGAGCTCCTGGAGCGCCTGCTGGGCGAACTCCGATGTCGACATCTCGACGAACGCGAACCCGCGAGAGCGCCCGGTCTCACGGTCCATGATAATGGACACGCTCGTCACCTCACGTCCGTTCGCGCTGAACGCCTCTCTAAGTGATTCTTCGTTCGTGTTGTAGTTCAGATTGCCCACGTAGAGCTTCGTTCCCACGGACGGTCTCCTGAAGATGCAGCCGGAAGGTCGATGAGCCGTACCCGAGCTTATCACGGCGGCTGGCGTTCAGATCACATCCCCGGGTTAGGAACCGCCTCGGACCTGGCGTTTGGGGCTAGATTCAGCAGTCTAGGGGGTTACCTTGAAGAACTTTGCCTCCCTCGGAGGGGTAGCCGGGTTGGCCGTGGCAGCCATGCTCGGCAGCCGGAGCCAGGCCGCAGAACCGACGGCGACCGCGCCGGCGGTGAGCCCGATGGCGGACATCACCGACGTCTATGCCTGGATGGCCGGGTCGAACCTCGACCTGGTGATGGACGTATCGCCGCGGGACAGCGGCGCGAACGCGTTCGGCCCGGCGGTGCTGTACGCCTTTCACCTGACCAGCAAGCCAAAGCTCGGCCTCGGCGAACCGGCCGGGACCGAGACCCAGGTGATCTGCCGGTTCGACTCGAACACGAGCGTGCAGTGCTGGGTCGTGTCCGGCGGCACCGCGAAGGACTACGTCCTCGGCGATCCGAGCAACACCGCCGGTGTGACCTCGCCGTCCGGCAAGGTCAAGGTGTTCGCCGGCCGGCGGTCCGATCCCGCGTTCTTCAACGCATCCGGCTTCAACACGGCGATGTCGGGCTTCGCGCCGCAGCTCGGTGTCCCCGGCACCACCGATGGCGCCGGCTGTCCCAGCGGGGTCCTCCAGGACCGATTCGTGACCGTGCGCAACCAGCTGGGCGCCGGGTCCGACAGCTTCGCAGCGTCCAACGTCATGGCGATCGTCGTCCAGATCGACCGCGCGCTGGTCAACACCGGCACCAACACCGTCGTCGCGGTCTGGGGATCCACCCACGCAGGGACGTGAACCATGCGATCGATCCTGGGCAGACATCTGGCAACCAGCGCGCTGGCGCTCATCGGCTGCGGCGGCCCGTCCGGGTCGGTGCACCACGACGGCGGCAACCTCGACGGGGCAGCGCTCCCGCCGCCGCCGGCGCTCGGCGCCCAGATCGACCGCATGGGTCGCCCGCTGATCGGCACCGCGCTGATCGGCGTGTTCGCGGCGGCGCAGGACCAAGCCGCGATGCGCGACGCCTACAACCGGGCGCCGGATCCGGCGACCTGGGCGACCACCATGATCTCGACCAGCGGGACGATCGAGGCCGAGATGGAGACCAACCTCGCGGTGTTCGACGCGTTCGACATCGGGGACAGGCCGGCGATCCCCGACGCGGGATGCAGCAACGCCCTGCGTTACCTCACCCCGGCCCTGCCGCCGGGCCCGATGTCGTCCTACCGGCAGGCGGCCGGCGTGTTCGCCGACGACGAGCTCTATGTCGACACCGCGAAGACCAGCTGTCCGATCTACCTGGCGCTCGAGCTGGAGCTGGCGAGCGAGGGCCAGACCACCGAGCCGCACCTCACGTGCGGCGGCCGGATGCCGAGCCACGACGTCATCGACATGACCTACTCGATGCTCGCCGCGGGCCACAGCGGGTTCGACGTCCCGAGCAATAACTACGCACCGAAGATCCACGACGGGGTCGCGGCGCACACCGACCTCAAGGAATCGGTGTTCCCGTTCCTCGGACCGCCTCATCCCTGAGTCTTGGCCGAGCCTTGGCCCTGAGTCTTGCCGTATCCTGTGCGCGGTCCATGGGGCCGCTGCCGTATCCGCACCGCGCGACGTTCCTCGCGGCCACGTTGACCGTGGCTCCCGATCAGGACGCGCTGGCGCCGTACGTCGCGCGGCTGGTCTCGGCGATCCTGTTCGACCACCTGGCGCGCCATCCGGTGGTCACGCTGGGCGATCACGACGACGAGCGGCTGACCGACGACGCCGGCCGGCTGCTCGACGCCGGCCATCCGCAGCTCGAGGAGTCGCTCGACTGGCTGTTCCGGGTGTCGCGCCGCCACGAGGTGCTGTGGTTCGAGCTCGGCCTCGACCCGGCGCGACCCCAGCCGGCGGTGCTGCGATCGCGCCGGCCGCCCGCCGCGGGTCCACCGGGGGTCCCGCCGGGGGACCGAATCGAGCGCAGCGAGACGGGGGGTGGGGACCCCGACGGCTCCGCCGGCGGGGCGGGGGGCAGAGTCCCCCGTGGGATCGATCGCTGGGTTGCCAGCAGCGAGCTCGAGCTATCGCAGCAGCTCGGCCAGTGCCTCGCGCTGTGGCTGGCGGCGCGCCGGCTGCCGCCGGTCGGCCCGCTGCCGGCGTTCTCGGCCGGCGATCTGCGCGAGGTCGCCGATCGCCTGGCGATGGCCGACGAGCTGATCGGGCAGGGCCGCGAGCTCGGCATCGTCCCGCGCGCGCTGACCCAGCCGCTCGCCCGGCTACCGGTGCCGTTCCTGCGCGTGCTCGCCGAGCTGTCGCGCGACGACGCGCGGACGATCGATCCGGCGATCCTCCGGATCGATCCGAGCCACCCGGTGGCGCGCCGCAACAGCTACGTCACCGGGCTCGCCACCGGCGAGGTCGATCGCCGCGCGATCCTGGCGCTCACCGAGGAAGCGCCGATGTACGCCCGGCCCCACCTCTCGATCTGGGGCGAGCCGTTCGCGGCGGACCGGCCGCTCGAGAACATGGGCGTGCGCCACCAGGGCATCGCGGCGAGCCTGATGCCCGCCAACCCGTACGCCTGCCACAACTACTCGCTGCAGCTCGCCGAGGTCGGCCGGCGCGAGGAGAGCTACCGCTGGGCCGACCGCGCGACCGCCGCCGCGCCGCAGTTCGGCGCCGCGCACCTCGACTGCGTGCGCCGGCTGCGCCAGGTCGGCCGGCTTGGGCAGGCGTTCGCCGAGGCGCAGTACCGCTGCCGCGAGATCCTCGACCGCACGGCCGCCGGCAAGCTGTCGGGCAACGACTGGCAGGCGCCGCACCACGCCGCGCTGCTGATCGCGCTGGTCCACCTCGACGTCGGCCGGCTCGCCGAGGCGATCGAGCTCGCCGACGAGGCGATGGCGCAGCTGCCGAACGATCCGCAGACCAAAGAAGCGTTCGCGTGGGCGATCAAGCGCATCTCGCACTGGAAGAGCGACGCCGGTCTGCTCGCCCGTGCGTACGCGTGGGAGGGCTACTACCGCGGCGATCCGGGGCGCGCGATCGAAGGGCTCGTGCGCGGCCGCATGACCGACGACGAAGACTGCACGATCATG
>DATAPF010000545.1:0-30274 GCA_036265355.1 Kofleriaceae bacterium
TGCTGCGCGGATGGGCGTCGGAGCCGCGCCCGCCGAATCACCACCCGTCCTGCGCGGACCCCGCTAGGTATGTGCGGGACAAGACCCGGCCTATCGTAATCACGGGCGCGGCGTCCGACCCCATCCTGCTCGCGGTCGCCCCCGGCGTGCCGCGTTGACGGCTCGCGAACGCCCGGGCGAGCTGGGTTGAGGCGGTTGCTCGACTGCGGTCATTCCGCAAGGCACTTGCCGACCGGCGAGTCCTTCGCGACGCGGTCGCGGTAGCTGGGATCGGTGCGAGTGATCTGGTCGACCAGCCGCCGGACGGTGGCGCAGTCGCCGCGTCCGGCGGCAGCCTCGCACTGGCGGTATGGGTCGCCGGCTGCGTCCGGGCGTGGCGGCGCCGGAGGGGGCCGCCGCTTGGGAGCGACAGCGTTCGCCACCGGACTTGCGGCGTTATTCGCGGCGTTATTCGCGGTGTTGTTCCTGGCGCTGTTCGCGGTGTTGTTCGTGGCGTTGTTCGCGGTGTTGTTCAGGGCGCCGTTTGCGGTGTCGCTCGAGGCTCCGCCGGACGGCTGGGTCGGCGGCTCCGCGCGCGGCGGACGGGCAACGTTGCGTCCGCTGTTGCCATGGGAGCTGCCATCGCCGGGGAGCGCGGCAGATGCGCCGAGCGGTGTCGCCGTCTCCGACGACGACGGCGGGGGGGCTGGGTCGGCGGGAGGCGGTGGCGCTTCGGGGGCTGGACCCGCCGCGGCGCGGTCGTCGTCCTTGCGCCGTGCCTCACCGGGTGGCGCCGAGGCGGATGCCGTCGACGTCCGCGTCCAGGTGTGTTGCGCCGGCGGCGCTGGGGGGAGGCGGTCGCGTTCCGGAGGAGGTGCGGCTGGTGGCGGTGCCGCCGGTTGCGGCGCCGGGACAGCCAGCGCATCGCCACGCTCCATGGCCTGCCGGGTGCGGTGGGTCGTGTGGTCGAGCGGGGTCGAGAGCGGGGGGCCGGCGCCCTCGTCCTGCGAGGCGCTCAGGGCGGGCGCCGGCTCGCGAGGGATGCGCCGGCCGATCAGCACCGCGCCGGCGATCAGGACGGTCGCGGTCGCGAGGGCCAGCACCGGGGGCCGCCGCAGCGCGGCGAGCAGCCGCTGCCACGCGGTCGGTCTGGGCTGCATCGCCTCGGCCTGGTGGCGCGCGGCGGCGAGCAGCGCGGCGAGCCCGTGGTCCGGTGGGTCCTCGTCGCGCATCTCCACCCAGACCGCGCGCATCGCGCGCAGCTGGCGGTCGCTGCCGGGCTCGCGGTCGCGCGCGTCGCCGGGGGCATCACCGGGTGAGCTGCCCGGTGCGCCCGATCGACCCGGTCCGGGCGCCGGCTCGCCGCGCGGGGCGATGTCGTCGTCGCGCGACCCACCGGGAGGCGTCACGGTGCGGCCTTGGCGACGTCCTTGTACTCGTCGAGATCGAGCCGCAGCTTCTCCAGCGCGTAGCGCATCCGGCTCTTGACCGTGTTCTCGGGCACCCCGACGATGTCGGCGATCTGCTTGAACGGCAGGTCGAGGAACTCGCGCATGAGGAAGACCTCGCGCTGCTCCTCCGACAGCGCGGAGATCGCCCGGTGCATGGTCTCGTGCAGCTGCTTGTTGAGCGACCGGCGATCACTGGCCATCTCGCTGGACGGGATCACGTCCAGCAAGGTCCCGCTGTCGTCGCTGGTGTCCATGGGTGCGTCGAGCGAGGCATGCTTGCGGTGCTTGCGTCGCCTGGTCTGATCAACGCACAGGTTCCGCGCAATGGTGTACAGCCACGTCGTGAACTTGGCCTGCCGCTTGTAAGCCTCCGCGCCCTTGATGACGCGCATGAAGGCCTCCTGCAGCAGGTCCTCGGCGGTCTCCTTGTCGCCGACGAACCGCAGGATGAAGTTGTAGACCGGCTTGCGATGGCGGGTCAAAAGCAGCTCGAACGCGCGGACCTCGCCCTTCTGGTACAGGACCATGAGGTCTTCATCGGCGGCGTCGGTCCTCATGCGAAGCGTCGTGCGGGCGGCCAGGTGTGCGACGATGGTCGGGTTTCCGGACGCCACCCTATCTTACCGGTAAGCCGCAGGGCAAACCGAGCTGCCATCCCACAACGCGCCAAGCCGGAGACCGCTTACGGGGTCTGACACGTTGGACAGTAGTACGTTGCCCGGCCTTGGAGGATAGACCGCTTGATCGCGGTCCGGCAGCGCTCGCACGGCTGGCCGGCCCGATCGTACACCCACAGGTAGTCGGCATTCTCGCCGGCGGTGCCGGCGGCATCGACGAAGTCGGACAGCGTCGTGCCGCCGTTGTCGAGCGCCCGCTCGAGCACCTCGCGGATCGCGGCGGCCAGCCGGGCGGCGGTGGCGGCGGTCAGCCTGTGGGTTCGCATCGTCGGGCGCAGCCGGGCGCGCCACAGCGCCTCCGAGGCGTAGATGTTGCCGACGCCGGCGATCACCCCCTGATCGAGCACGAACGCCTTGAGCGTGGTGCGCTTGTCGCGGGCGCGGGCCAGCATCGCGGCGACGTCGATCGCCTCGTCGAGCGCATCCGGCCCGAGCACGGCGAGCCCGGGGTGCGCGCGCTCCTTGCCGCGCGCCACGACGTCGACCTGGCCGAACCGGCGCGGGTCGATGAACCGCAGCTCGCGCCGGCCGAGCCCGATCACGACGTGGGTATGCGGTGCGCGCGGATCGGAGGCGGCGTGCAGCCGCAGCCGCCCGGTCATGCCGAGGTGGACGAGGATCGCCGCGCCGCGATCGGTGTCGACCAGCAGGTACTTGCCGTGGCGCCGGATCGCGGTGATCCGGCCGCCGACGAGCTTGCGCAGCCGGGCGGTCGGCGGCCGCCGCGCCATGTGCAGTCCCATCCCGCTGGTCCACATCGACGAGATCTGCCCGCCGACCGCGGGCGCCAGCGTTCTTCGGACGGTCTCGACCTCCGGTAGCTCCGGCATGGCTGCCGCATCCTTACCATTCCCGGCCGGCGCGGCGTCAGACGAACCGGCTAGACTGTACGTTCGATGCCCAAGCGCCCTCCCCGGGTCGTCCGCGAGCTACCGGTCCCGGACGATCTGAGCGCGCCCGGGCCGACCTGCGCGCTCGACCTCGCCGCGGGCGGGGCGCCCGATCGCGACGACCGCGGCGCCGGGCGCGGCGAGCTGTGGCATGCCGACGTCCTGGAGCTGCTCGGCAAGCTCGCGGACGGCTCGGTCGATCTCGTGATCGCCGACCCGCCGTATGCGATCGCCAAGGCCGCGTGGGACGAGTTCGAGTCGCTCGAGGCGTACGTCGCGTGGTGCGACTGCTGGATCGCCGAGATCGCGCGGGTGCTGGCGCCGCACGGCTCGGCCTACATCTGCGGGTTCTCCGAGATCCTCGCCGACGTCAAGGCGCGGAGCGCGCGGCGGTTCGCGAGCTGCCGGTGGTTGATCTGGTACTATCGCAACAAGGCGAACCTCGGCCGCGACTGGGGCCGCTCGCACGAGTCGATCCTGCACCTGCGCCAGGCCGACGCGCGGGTCGACGTCGACGCGATCCGGATCCCGTACAACGGCCACACCACGCGCTACCCGGCGCGGGTCCAGGCGGTGTCGTCGCAGTACGGCGGCGCGGCGGCGCGGCGGGACCGCTGGGAGCCCAATCCGCTGGGCGCCAAGCCGCGCGACGTGATCGAGCTGCCGGTGATCTGCAACGGCATGGCCGAGAAGACCCCGCACGCCACCCAGAAGCCCGAGGCGCTGATCGAGAAGCTGATCCTGGCGTCGAGCACACCCGGCCAGCTCGTGGTCGACCCGTTCGTCGGCTCGGGCACCACCGCGGTGGTCGCCGCGCGGCTCGGCCGGTCGTGGATCGTCGGCGACGGCGATCCGCGGTTCGTCGGCCTGGCGCGCGAGCGGCTGGTCGCCCAGCAGTCGAGCGCGCCAGGTCCGGGCCGAGCGAAGCCCGACGCCGCGCGCCGGAGCCGCGTCGCGGTGGAACAGCGCAGCGAGGAACGGACGGAATAGAATGACGAGGGGCGAGCCGAAGCCGCGGCAGGGCGCGCCGCGCTACAGCCGAGGCTGGAGGCCCATCTCCTTGATCAGGTGATCGCCGCCGTCGAGCAGGTCGAGCGTCCAGATCATGTAGCGGGCATCGACCGAGATCGTGCGCGTGTTCGCCGGATTGAACACGACGTCGGACGCGACGCCCTCGATCGTGCCGTCGAACGCGAGGCCGACCAGCTCGCCCTTGCCGTTGAGCGTCGGCGAGCCCGAGTTGCCGTTGGTGATGTCGAGGTCGGACAGGAAGTTGATCGGCAGCTCGCCGCCGAGCGACGGGTCGGCGTAGGGGCCGTAGTTCCGGGCCTTGATCGCCGCGAGCAGCTTCCTGGGCGAATTGAACGGCTCCTTGCCGGTGTCCTTGGCGAGCAGCTGGCTCGCGGTGGTGAATGGCCAGTCCGCGGGGTCCTTGGACTCGGGCCGCAGCGACTTGATCGTGCCGTAGGTGATGCGCAGCGAGCCGTTCGCGTCGGGAGCGAGCTGGCCGCCGAGCACCTGCTTCATCGCCTCGACGTAGGCCGGCGTCACGATCAGCAGGTCGCCGGTGCGGGCGTCGGCCTTCTTCTCCTCGGCCTTGACGGTCGGCCAGATCCGCTGCGCGGCCTGCAGGAACGGGTCCCTGGACGCCTTGAGCTGCGCCCGCGTGCCGGACTGCAGCAGCGAGACCCGCAGCTTCTCGTCCTCGAGCTGCTGCGCGCCATACCAGGCGTCGAGCGTCTTGTCGATCAGCGCCTCGTCGATCCGCGCGCCCTTCCTGGCGTCGAGCAGGGTCGCCAGCCACGGCCGGTCGGCCTCGGGCAGCTGCAGCGCGCGGATCAGGCCGAGCCGGAACACCGCGCGATCCAGCGTGCGGTCGTAGACCCGGCCGAACTGCTTCTCGCGCGCGAGCGCCGGCTTGAGGTCGCGGTCCTGGAAGCCGGCCGTGCGGTCCTCGTTCTTCTTGGTGCGCTCCTCGGCCCACCGGGTCAGCTGCAGCGCGGTGGCGAGCAGCCGCGAGCCCTCGAACGCGTTGCGGCGGTCGGCGTCGACCCGCGCGGTTCGGCGCTGCTCGGCGCCGAGCTGCTCCAGCTTGTCGATCGCCTGCTTGACGCCCTCGTGGCCGGGCTGCGCCGCCCACTCCTTGATCTTGCGGTCGAGCGCGTCCTTCTGGGCGAGCAGATCGCCGCGGGTCAGCCCGGCGAGCACGCCGCGGTCCTTCTCCAGGACGTTCTGGGTGCCCTGCTTCATCACCGTGGCCCGGGTGCCGGTCTCACCGTCGTCGTTGAGGTGGGCCTCGGCGATCTTGTAGCGCTCCTCGGCGTACGCGATCCGGTAGGGCAGCGTCCACTCGACCTCGTGGTGGATGTCGGCCGCGGTCCGGGTCCGCGCGGTTTGCCCGGGGTAGCCGGTGACCATCACGAAGTCGCCGGGCGCCAGGCCGGCGGTGGTGACCTGGAGGTGGGCCTTGGGGTGGAACGGGACGTTGTCGGGCGAGTAATCCGCGGGGTTGCCGTCCTTGCCGACGTACGCCCGGTAGAACGACCAGTCGCCGGTGTGGCGCGGCCAGTGCCAGTTGTCGACCTCGCCGCCGAAGTCGCCGACCGAGCGCGCCGGCGCGTAGACCAGCCGGACGTCGCGGATCTCGAGGTTCTCGGTCTGGATGTACATCGCGGTGCCGAAGTACGGCCGCACCGTGCAGCGGATGCTCGGGCGGTCCTTCTCGCACGCGGCGATCAGCGTCTTGATCCGCTTCTCGGCCTCGTCGCGGCGCGCCACCGGATCCTTGATCTGCTCGAGCCCGTCGCGCACATCGTGGGTGACGTCCTTGAACGCCTGGGCGACCGACACCCGCTGCGCCGGGCCGGCCGGCTTCTCGTCGGCCAGGGTCGGCGCCATGAAGCCGTCCTCGACCAGGTTCTGGCCGGCCTTCTTGTTGGTGTTGATCTGCAGCGCCTGCTGGACGCAGTGGTGGTTGGTGACGATCAGGCCGTCGGGCGACACGAACGACGCCGTGCAGCCGCCGAGCGAGACCACCGCGTTGAGCGGCGACGCCAGCGGATCCGACAGCGTCTTGGCGTCGATCGCGACCCCCATGTTGCGGAAGTTCTCGACGTGGAACGCCAGGGTCATCTGCTGGGGCAGCCACATCCCGCCGGGGTTGGTGTACTGCAGCCGGAACCCGAGCGCCGGATCCGGGGGCGGTGCGGGCGGCGGCGCCGGCTCGGCCGCTGCGGTGGCTGGGTGTTCCGCGGGTGTGGTCTGTCCGGTACTCGGACTCCGGGTCCCGCTGCCACAGGCCGCGAGGACGAGCCCACAGAAGATAGCCGTGTGCTTCATGCTCGACTCCATACCGCGGATCGTATCTGGAACGAACCCTGCTCCGCATGAAGAGCGGCGGGAGCACGAGCCGGCTGACCGGTCCGTGGGGCGCGCCACGGCGCGCGGCCGGCGCGTCTACCTCGGTTGACGCTTCCCGCCGTCCACCTTGTCTCCCCCGGTAGACAAGCGAGTGTGTCTTCCCGGGTCATCGCCAAGCGATCTTGCACAGTTGCGCGTGGTATGGCGGGTGCAAATACCGCGTACATGCGGATCTCGACCTCGCCTCTGTGCCCCGTCTCGTCCGGCTCGCTCGCGTCGCTCCTGACGCTCTGTGTGCTTGCTGCCCCGGCCATGGCGGAGCACAAGGACGCCGCTCAGCCCCGCGAGCGCGTCGCCGCTGCGGCGGCCGAAGCCACCCGCACCGAGCGCGACGCCACGGCGCTGACCACCGGCGAGCGCGGCCTCACCGGCGCGCGCGCGGCGCGCAGGGACACGACCCTGGAAGCCAACGAGGTCGCCGCGGAGGTCCGGCCGTACGCGCCCGACATCGAGCGCTGCTACCTCGATCGGCTCGACGACGTCCGCCACGCCGGGCGGCTCGCCCTGACGTTCGTGATCGGCCGCGATGGCCACGTCGTGTCGCTCGACGCCGCGGCGCCGGGGCTGCCGTCGAGGACCGTTCGCCAGATGGCGACGTGCATCCGCGAGGTGGTCGATCCGATCCACTTCCCGGCGCGGCGCGCCGACACCACCGCGATCGTGCCGTACCTGTTCCAGCACACCAACGCGCCGGGCGGCGGCCCGCAGCTCAGCTGCTGGAACCCCAAGGGCTGCCGTTGATCCAGAGGGGACCTTCCCGTCCCCTCTGGCCGGGCAAAGCCCGGCCATTCACCCCTCCGCGCGTCGCGTCGCGCGGCCCCATCCGTGCGGGCTCGGTGCTCACCCTGACAACCAGCCGACGAGCGTTGAGCCTCGCTGATTGGCCCAAGGGAGCGCGTCAGTCGTCGAGCGAGAACGACGCGAAGAAGCTCTTGATCTCGTCGGTCGGCACCGCCTGGCGGGCCTCCTCGGCGATGTCGCGGACCTCGAGCAGCTCGTCGGGGATCTCGAGCAGGAACCGCGACGGCGTGCGCGGCAGCGAGCGGCCGCGCTGGACCCGCGTGCACGCCCGGGTCAGGTACAGCTTGCGCTGCGCGCGGGTGATCCCGACGTAGCACAGCCGGCGCTCCTCGCTGATGTCGGTCGCGTGCTCGGCGTCGATCACGTCGGTGACCTGGGGCTGGAGCGTGCGGATGTGGGGCAGCAGCTCCTCCTCGAGGCCGATCATGAAGCACACCGGGAACTCCAGGCCCTTGGCGCCGTGCAACGTGGTCAGCACGACGCGGTCGCCGGAGTCCTCGCGCTCCTCGCTGGTCTCGAGCGACAGCATGCGCAGATACTCGGCGAGCGCGGCGCGGCCGCGCTGCTTCTCGGCGAACCGGCCGAGCGAGCCCAGCAGTCCCTCGACGTTGTCGATCCGGCGCTGGGCGGCGGCGGCAGAGCCGGCGGCCTCGCGCAGGTCGTCATACAGCCGGATGTCCTCGATCAGCGCACGGGTCGCAGAGACCACGTCGTCGCCGGCCTCGAGCGCGGCGGTCAGCTCGGACACCACGTGGACCAGCTCGATGATGCCGTTGCGCGCGGCGCCGCGCAGGTCGCCGACGTCGATCCCCCGGGGAGCTTGGCCCGCACCCCCGGATGCCTCGCCGCGCTCGGCGAGTTCGCTCGGCGCCGCGGCGTCGTCGTCGGGCGGCATCGCCGTGCCGATCCCGGGCAGCGCCTCGGTGCCGCCGGCGATCGCGGCGCGCAGCGCGTTCCACAGCGGGGCGTGCCGGGCGTGGGCCGCGGTGACCAGCCGCTCGACCGTGGTCGCGCCGATCCCGCGCGCCGGATAGTTGATCACGCGGCGCAGCGCGAGGTCGTCGCGGATGTTGAGCGCGACCCGCAGGTACGCGATCACGTCCTTGACCTCCTTGCGCTCGAAGAACTGCTGGCCGCCGTACATCACGTACGGGACGCTGGCCTGGCGCAGCTCGTCCTCCAGCCCCTTGGCCTGGAGGTTCGAGCGGTACATCACCGCGATGTCGCTCCACGGGCGGCCGTCGTGGTGGAGCCGGGCGATCTCGGCCGCGATCCAGCGCGCCTCGTCCTCGGCGGTCGCCGCCACCGCGTGGGTGATCGGCTCGCCTTGCTCGTGCTGCGACCACAGCTGCTTGCCGTGGCGCCGGGGGTTGTTGGCGATCACCTGGTTGGCGGCGGCGAGGATGGTCTTCGACGACCGGTAGTTCTGCTCCAGCTTGACGATCCGCGCGCCGGGGAACAGCTCGGCGAATCGCAGGATGTTGGTCGGATCGGCGCCGCGCCAGCTGTAGATCGACTGGTCGTCGTCGCCGACCACGACCAGGTTCTGGTGATCGGTGACCAGGTGGCGGACCAGCCGGAGCTGCGCGGCGTTGGTGTCCTGGAACTCGTCGACCATGACGAACCGGAACCGCTCGGCCCACCGCCGGTGGACCGCCGGATCGCGCTCGAACAGCCGGACCGGCTCGACGATCAGGTCGTCGAAGTCGAACGCGGCGCACGACCGCATCAGCTCCTGGTAGCGCGGGTAGACCTGCGCGGCCTGGAGGTCGTAGTCGTCGGCCGGGTCCGGCAGGTAGTCGTGCGGGCCGATGAACGCGTTCTTGGCCAGCGAGATCCGGGTCAGCAGCGCCTTGACGTCGTAGCGGCGATCGCCGTCGTGCAGCGCGCGCATCGCCTCGCGCACCGCGCCGAGCTGGTCCGACTGGTCGTAGATCGCGAAGCCGCGCGGCAGGCCGAGGGCCTTGCGCTCGGTCTGCAGGATCTGGAGGCCGAGCGCGTGGAACGTGCCGATCGTGAGCTGGCGGACGGCGGCGCGGTCGTGGACCAGGCCGGCGATGCGGTCGCGCATCTCGGCCGCGGCCTTGTTGGTGAACGTCATCGCGCAGATCGCCCCGGGAGGGATGCCCAGGCCCAGCAGGTGCGCGATCCGGAACGTGATCACGCGGGTCTTGCCCGAGCCGGCGCCGGCGAGCACCAGCAGCGGCCCGCCGCCGTGGCTCGCCGCGTCGCGCTGCGGCGGGTTGAGCTTGCCGAGATCGACCACGAGCGCTGCACGCTACGGATCCGCGCGCAGGACGTCAACTACGACCAGCGTCGGCGGTCCTGCGCGGCGTCCCGGCGGCCGTGCGGCGCGCCGCAACTCCCGCTACGCTCCCGTAGATGCGCCCGGAGCATCGCTACGACGCGCTGGTCGGTGCGTTGCGCGCCGAGTTTCCGGAGTTCCGGATCGTCCGCAAGGATCGCTCGCGCTTGCATCGCGCGATCCATCACGCGCTACGGCTGATCACGCTGGGCCGGATGGCGTCGTACCTGGAGTCGTTCCAGACCACGATCGGCTGCACGGTCTACGTCACCGCCGACTGGGACGACTGCGACGCCGACCAGCGCTACGTCACGCTCCGCCACGAGGCAGTCCACCTGCGCCAGTTTCGCAGCTTCACGCTCCCCGGCATGGCGGTGCTCTACCTGCTCGTGCCGCTGCCGCTCGGCCTGGCCTGGTTCCGCGCCCACTTCGAGAAGCAGGCCTACGCCGAATCGATCCGCGCCGCGGCCGAGGTCTGGGGGCCGGCCCACCCGCGCCGCCCGGAGTTCCGGCGGCACGTGATCGAGCAGTTCACCGGCGCCGCCTATGGCTGGATGTGGCCATTTCGCCGCGGCCTGGAGCGCTGGTATGATCAGGTGTTGGCGAGTCTTCCTGCGTCACCGTTGGGAGCGACTTGAGCGATCCGATCGTTGGCATCGATCTCGGTACGTCGAACTCCGTGGTGGCGCACGCGAGCGCCGCCGGCAGCGTCACGGTGCTCGCCGATGACGCCGGCTACAAGATCCACCCGTCGGTGGTGTCGTTCCACCCCAACGGGGGCGTGGTGGTCGGCGCCGCGGCGAAGCAGCGCAAGGTCATCGACCCGCAGAACACCGTGTACTCGGTCAAGCGGCTGATCGGGCGGTCGTACAGCTCGCCCGAGGTCCAGACCGCCCGGACGCGCGTGCCGTTCCAGATCAAGGAGGGGCCGAACGCCGCGCCGGTGATCGCGACCCGCGGCGGCACGTTCGCGGTGCCCGAGCTGTCGGCGATCGTGCTCGACCACGTCCGCAACATCGCCGCCGCGCGGCTGGAGCGCCCGGTCGAGCGCGCGGTGGTGACCGTGCCGGCGAGCTTCAACGACGCCCAGCGCTCGGCGACCGCGACCGCCGGGGCGATCGCCGGGCTCACCGTGGTCCGCGTGCTCAACGAGCCGACCGCGGCCGCGCTGGCCTACGGCCACAACCGCCACCTGCGCGAGGTCATCGCGGTCTACGACTTCGGCGGCGGCACGTTCGACATCACGTTCCTCCGGCTCGAGGACCAGGTCTACGAGGTGCTCGGCACCTCGGGCGACACCTTCCTCGGCGGCGACGACTTCGACGAGCGGCTGGTCGAGAAGATGGTCGCCAAGTTCCTGGTCGACAACCGGATCGATCTGCGCAGCAACGAGGTCGCGATGATGCGGCTGCGCGCGGTCGCCGAGCAGACCAAGATCGAGCTGTCGCGGCGGACCCGCGCCGTGGTCCGGGTCGACGAGATCGCCTACGGCCCGCGCGGCGCGCCGCTCAACCTCCAGATCGAGATCACGCGCGACGAGTTCGTCCGCGAGATCTCCGATCTGGTCGACCGCACGTTCCCGGTGTGCAGCGAGGCGCTCGCGCTCGCCAACCTCACGGTCGACCAGATCGCCGACGTCATCCTGGTCGGCGGCAGCACGAAGATCCCGTACGTCCGCGACCAGGTCAGCAAGTTCTTCGGCAAGGCGCCGCGCGCCGACGTCAACCCCGAGGACGCGGTGGCCGCGGGCGCCGCCCTGCAGGCGACCTCGCTGGAGCGCATCCTGGCGCGGAAGCCGTCGATCCCACGGGGGGCTTCGCCCCCCGCCCCGCCGGCAGAGCCGTCGGGGTCCCCACCCCCCGTCTCGCTTCACTCGACCAAGCACAGTATCTCGCGGTCGGCGTCGGAGGACACCGCGATCGGCGCGACCGACGTGCTCCAGCTCGCCGATGCCGAGTCCGGGGCGACGATGGCACCGTCGGAGCTCACGGTGTCGGGCCCCGACGCGCGGGTGGGGCGTCCGGCCGGCGGGCCTGCGGGGGCGCTGCGGCCGGCCACCGAGCCGACCCGGCCCGACACCCGCTACTCGGTCAGTCGCGCGGGTCTGCGCGACGAGGCCCCCGGCGCCGAGCGCTACCCGGTTGCGCCCCTGGCCGACCCCCCGGGGCCGCCCGCTGCGCGGCCGGGGAGCGAGGTCGGCTTCGACGACGTGACCGCAGGAGGCTCGCCGATCCAGCAGACCCAGCCGCTGGCCCGGATGGCGCGCGTTGCGCCGGTGCCGGGGCAGAACCGCACGGTGTTCGGCGTCCCCGCGGCGCCGTCGGAGGTCGACGTCGAGCTGGGCAGCGCGGGGACCGCCGGGGAGCGCGCCGATCGGCCGATCACGGCGACCGGCACGGCGAGCCCGCCGCCGGTGCCACGGCCCGCCCTGCGCCAGGCGGCGGCGCGGTCGCCGGTCCCGCCGATCCAGACCACCGCGCCGCTGCCGGCGATCCGCAAGACGCCCGGGCCCCGGCCGGCCGTGCAGCCGCTGGACAGCGGCTGGCTCGACGCGCCGCCACCGCCGGAGCGCCGCGCCGCCGACAGCGCCGCCGCGACCCGGCCGGAGTCGTGGGTCGCGAAGAACCCGGCGACGACCCAGCCGCTGGCGCCGACCACGCCGATCGCGCCGCCGACGGCGCCGACGCTGGTGGCCGCGTTCCCCGAGCCGCCGGGGACGACGGCGCGCGGTATGGGCGCGCTGTCGCTCGACGCCGCGCTGTCGCTCGACGGCGATCCGTCGCCCGCGACCACCGCTCGCGGCTTTCAGCCGCCGCAGAGCTATCCGATCCTGCCGCCCCCGGTGCCCGCGTCGCCGCCGTACTCGCCACCGCCGTCGCCGCAGGGATCGCCGCTGCCGTACTCGCCCCCCGTGCCGGCGGGCCCGCTGTACTCGCCACCGCCGCCGTCCTATCCACCGCCGGCGATGTCTCCCACGTACGTGTCGCCGTCGCCGTCGCCGTCGCTGCCGTACTCGGCACCCGTGCCGGCTGCACCATCGCCGTCGCAGCCCGTGCCGCAGCCCGTGCTGCAGGCGATGTACATGCCGTCCCCGTCCGCGCCCACGTACGTGCCTCCGCCGATGCCGGCGTATGCTCCTCCGGCTCCGGTCGCGCCGCCGCCGGCCCCGGTGCTGCTCGAGGTCACGCCCCGCGGCCTCGGCATCGCCACGGTCGCCGGGTTCTGCGAGGAGCTGATCCGCCGCAACGCGCGGCTGCCGACCGAGGCCCGCAAGCTGTTCATCACCTCGCGCGACAACCAGGACCAGGTGCGGATCATCGTCTGTCAGGGCGAATCGCGCCGGCTCGACAACAACACCGTGATCGGCGACCTCGTGCTGCAGGGTCTGCCGCCCAGGCTGCGCGGCGAGACGTCGATCGAGGTCACGTTTGCGCTCGATGGGTCCGGCGTGCTGCAGGTCCGGGCGCGCGACGCCCAGACCGGCGCCGAGCAGCGCGCGACCCTCTCGCTGGTCGGCGGTGTCGCCCAGGAAGACGTCGCGGCGTCGCGCGATCGCCTCCAGCAGCTCCGGCGCTAGTCAGCGTCTGGAGAACGCGAGCACGCTCGGCTCGCCGCCCCGACCCATCCGCTCGGGGCGTCCGGAGAACGCGAGCACGCTCGGGGCGTCTGGAGAACGCGAGCACGCTCGGCTCGCCGTGGGCTGCTGCGCGGATGGGCGTCGGAGCCGCGCCCGCCGAATCACCACCGACGCCTGCGCGGGCGGCGTTAGGTATGTGCGGGGCAACGACTGCCAATCCTGGTCACGATCGCGGCGTCCGACCCCATCCTGCTCGCGGACGCCCACGGCGAGTCTCGCGTTGGCGTCTCGCGATCGCACCCTCGGAGGTATTCTCCCTCGGGCCCGCTCGCCTCGACGTTCCCTCGAATCAGTGATGCCGGCGCGCCATGACATGCTGGCGCCGGTGACCGAGCTCGCTGTACGCCGAGCGTCGTGGACATGCGGGCCTGCTTGCCTGGACGCCCACCGGGCTCTCGGGCCGGCGGACGCTCACGCGCCATGACATGCTCGCGCCGGTGACCGAGCTCGCCATACCCCCGAGCGTCGTGAACATGGCCGGCCGGCTGGCCGAGATCCCTGGTGTGGTCGCTGTGGCGCTCGGCGGAAGCCGCGCGATCGGTACGCACCGGCCCGACTCGGACGTCGACCTCGGACTGTACTACCGCGGGTCGCTCGACGTCACCGCGCTGCGCAACCTCGCCGCCGAGGTCGCCGGTGAGGTGCTCGGGATCTCCGAGGTCGGCGGCTGGGGCCCGTGGGTCAACGGCGGGGCCTGGCTGGTCATCGATGGCATGCGGGTCGACTGGATCTACCGCGACCTCGATCGCGTCGCCGCGATCTGGGCCGAGTGCTGCGCCGGCCGCTACGAGATCGGCATCCAGGCCGGGCACCCGCTCGGCTATTACTCGCACATCTACCCCGGCGAGGTCGCGCTGTGCCAGGTGCTCGCGGATCCGACCGGCGAGCTCACGCGGCTGCGCGCCGAGACCCAGCACTACCCGGCGGCGCTGGCCGACGCGCTGGTCGCCGCGACCTGGGAACCGCAGCTGCTGCTCTACGGCGCGTCCAGCCACGGCGCGGCGTCGGCCGACGCGTTCTTCGCCGCCGGCTGCCTGTTCCGCGCGATCGGCGTGCTCGCCCAGGCGCTCCACGGCCACCACCGCCGCTGGGTGACCACCGAGAAGCGGCTGATCGAGGCCGCCGGCCGGCTCGCGGCGGCGCCGCCGGACTTCGCACGCCGGGCCCACGCGATCCTCGGCCGCACCGGCACCACGCCCGACGAGATCGCCGCGACGGTCGCTGCCGCCCGGGAGCTCGTCGCCGACACGCTCGCGCGCCTGCCGTCTCGGCCGGAGGCACTCCCGCTGTAGGTCGAGCTCTGATGATCGTCACAGGTCCTCGAGATGGCGTTCGTGATCGTCGACGTCGACCGGATCATTGACCCAGAGCGTCGAGGTTGATGGCGACGTACGGCGTTGAGCCCACCGTCGACGTTGGACGTCGACCGATCCGAGCGTCGCAAGCCTCGATAGCGTGCGACAACCGGATGAGGTCGAGGTCGACGGTGGGGGTCAGACGTCTACGTATCGCTTCGCTGCCGTCAAGCTCAACGCTGGAGTCAAGGTCAAGGTCGACGTCGACGTCATCGTCAAGGCTCGTCGATGTCGACGTCTCGTGGCCTCGGGAACGGCCACGAGAGCGATCGCTACGCGCCAACGCGACCGCCGTGGGCGACCGCGAGCAGGATGGGGTCGGACGCCGCGACCGTGACCAGGATTGGCAGGTGTTGTCCCCGCACATACCTCACGCGGTCCACGCAGGCGTCGGTGGTGATTCGGCGGGCGCGGCTCCGACGCCCATCCGCGCAGCAGCCCACGGGAGGTCGCGTGTGAGCGCTCTCCCGGGCGCTCTGCGCTGCGGCGGGCGCGCTACTGGCCGCCGGCGTCGGGGTCGCTGGATTTCGGCTTACCCTTGGCCTCCTTGGCTTTCGGGGGCACCGGCGGTGGCGGGGCGGCCGCGGCCGCAGGAGCCGGCGCGAAGCCGCGCGCCTTGTCCGCGCCCATGGCTGCGGGGGGTGCGGGGGCCGCGGCGCCGGGCGGGCTGGCGGCGCCACCGGGGGCGCCGCCGCCGGGCGCACCGCCGCCGCCGGTCTCGTCGCACCAGGGCATGCGGATCGCCTTGTGCTCGGCGAGCGTCTTGGAGTCGACCACCGCGAGCTCGCCGAGCCGCGGCCCGCGCAGCAGCACCAGGAGATTCTTGGTGCCGGCCACCGCGTCGGCGCCGATCAGGTGCGCGTAGTTCTTGGTCACGTAGTCCTGGCACTTGGCCGAGACCTGGGCGTTGGGGTCGCGCCACACCGCATCGAGCTCGTCCTTCTTGCAGGTCGGCGCCGGCAGCTTGCGCACCAGCTTGGTGCGCTTGCCGTTCGCGGTCTCGTAGATCGTGAGCGTGGTGAGCCCCTGCTCGGAGATCGCGACCTGGTCGGGCTTGAGCAGCAGGAACGACCCGTTGCGGGTCGACAGCACCGCCTTGTCCTTGCCGCCGAGCGCCTCGATCGGTCCGACCGGGACGCCCTCGGGCTTGAACACGAACACCGGCGACGCGGCGCCGTCGTTGGCCTGGACGAAGATCGCCTCGCCGTTCCAGTCGATCTCGGTCGGATCGCCGGTCACGCCTTTGTCGCCGCGGATCGAGAAGCTGGTCTCGTGCGCCTTGGTCTGGGCGTTGAAGACGTGGAGGTCGTCGCCGACCAGCACGGCGACCTTGGTGTTCTCCAGGTTCCATGCGATCTGCGCCACCCCGTCGGCCGGGACCTTGGCGTCCTTGGGCAGGCAGAACCCGCGCGCACAGTGGTCGTCGAGCAGGACCGCGAGGCCGCGCCCCGGCAGCGGCGTCGCGTCCTGGTAGGTCAGCGCGCCCGGGTTGGGGCCGCTGACCGCGACGCTCCAGCACGCGACCGGCCCGAGCAGCCGGGTGCGCTCCTGGTCGATCGCGCACACCACGGCGGCGCTGCCGATCGCCGCGAGCTCCAGCCGCGGCGCGGTCGCGCTCCTGAGCGCGGCGGGCAGGCACGAGCTCTTGTCGGGGACGATCGCGAGCGCGTCGCTGTGGCGCTTCCGCTCGCGGTCCTCCTCGGTCTCCGGCGGGGGCGGCGGCGGCTTGACCGCGGTGCTGGGTTCGGGCTTGGGCGCGGCGGGCGGCTTTCCACCACCGCCGCACCCCAGCCACACGAGCGGGACCACAACGCGAGCGATTGTCCCCGGTTGCCAGACCATATGGCGTTTGTACGATCGCCGACCACCTGATACAAGGAGCCGTGGCGCGCACTGCTACCATCGAGCGCAAGACCAAGGAGACGCAGATCAGCCTGGAGCTCGAGGTCGACGGCAGCGGCCGGCATGCGATGACCACGCCGGTCCCGTTCCTGTCGCACATGCTCGACGCGTTCGCGCGCCACGGCCTGTTCGATCTGGCGGTGCAGGCGGCCGGCGACGTCGAGATCGACGCGCACCACACGGTCGAGGACATCGGCCTCGTGCTCGGCGATGCGTTCGTGCGCGCGCTCGGCGACCGCGCCGGTATCGTGCGCTACGGATCGGCGACGCTGCCGATGGACGACGTGCTGGTCACCGTCGCGGTCGACTTCTGCGGCCGCCCGGCGTTCGTGTGGCACGTCGGCAACCTCGACGGCAAGTGGGTCGGCGACTTCGACTGCGAGCTCGCCAAGGAGTTCTTCGCCGCGTTCGCGACCCGCGCGCAGTGCAACCTGCACGTCGTGCTGCACTACGGCGGTAACGCGCACCACACGGTCGAGTGCATCTTCAAGGCGTTCGCGCGGGCGTGCGACGCCGCGACCCGGGTCGACCCGCGGCTCGGCGGCGCCGTGCCGTCGACCAAGGGAACCCTGACCACATGATCGCCATCGTCGACGTGTGCTCGGGCAACCTGCGCTCGGTCGAGCGCGCGCTGACCCGGGCCGGCGGCGACGTCGCCGTGACCCGCGACGCCCAGACCGTCCGGCGCGCGGACAAGATCGTCGTGCCCGGTCAGGGCGCGTTCGGCATGTTCATGCGCGGCCTGGTCGAGCGCGGCCTGGGCGACGCGATCCGCGAGGCGATCGCGAGCGGCCGGCCGTTCCTCGGGATCTGCCTCGGCATGCAGGTGCTGTTCGACTCGAGCGAGGAGCAGGGTCCGTGCGCCGGGCTCGGCGTGATCCCCGGCCGCGTGGTGCGGATCGCGCCCGCCGCGCCCCACATCAAGGTCCCGCACATCGGCTGGAACCGCGTCGTCCACCAGCGCCCCGATCCGATGCTCGCCGGGGTCGCCGACGGCGCCCACGTGTACTTCGATCACTCGTACCACGCGGTGCCCGACGATCCCGCGGTCGTCGCGCTCGACTCCGATCACGGGATCCCGATCACCGCGGCGGTCCGCACGGGCAACGTCTTCGCCTGCCAGTTCCACCCCGAGAAGAGCCAGACCGTCGGGCTGCAGATCCTGCGCAACTTCGTGGAGCGCGCGTGAAGCTGTTCCCGGCGATCGACCTGCTCGGCGGGCGCGCGGTCCGCCTCGAGGAAGGCAAGCGCGAGCGCGCCACCGTGTTCCACGATCGCCCGGCCGTGCTGGTCGCCGAGCTCGCGCGCGGCGGCGCCGATCGGCTGCACGTCGTCGACCTCGACGGCGCGTTCGGCGAGCCGCGCCAGCTCGACCTGATCGCCGCGATCGTCCGCGCCTCGCCGATCCCGGTCGAGGTCGGCGGCGGCCTGCGCGATCGTGCCGCGGTCGACGCGATCCTCGCGCTCGGCGCCGCGTTCGCCGTGCTCGGCACCGCCGCGGTCCGCGATCCCGGCCTCGTCGAGCAGGTCTGCCGCGCCTACCCGGGCCGGATCATCGTCGCGGTCGACGCGCGCGACGGCGTGGTCGCGATCGACGGCTGGACCAGCTCGGGCGGCGTCACCGCCACCGAGCTCGCCCGGCGCGCCGCCGGCTGGGGCGCGGCCGCCGTGCTGTACACCGACGTCGCGCGCGACGGCCTGGGGGGCGGCCCCAACGTCGCGGCGACCGCCGCGCTCGCCCGCGCCGCCGGCATCGAGGTCATCGCGTCGGGCGGCGTCGGCACGCTCGCCGACATTGCCGCGCTGGCCGGCGCCGGGGTCCCCGCGGTCGTCGTCGGCCGCGCGCTGTACGACGGCAAGTTCACCGTCGCCGACGCCGCGCGCACCGCGCACGCCGGTGCGCCGGCCGCGGGAGCCCCGTGACCCTCGCCCGCCGCATCATCCCGTGCCTCGACGTCAAGGACGGCCGGGTCGTCAAGGGCATCAACTTCCTGTCGCTGCGCGACGCCGGCGATCCGGTCGAGCAGGCCGCGGCGTACGACGCGCAGGGCGCCGACGAGGTGTGCTACCTCGACATCTCGGCGTCGCCGGAGGGCCGCTCGACGCTGCTCGACGTGGTCGCGCGCACCGCGGACCAGGTGTTCGCGCCGCTGACCGTCGGCGGCGGGGTGCGCAGCGTCGAGGACGCCGAGCGGCTGCTCGACGCGGGCGCCGACAAGATCGCGATCAACACCGCGGCGATCCGCAACCCGGAGCTGGTGGCCGCGGCAGCCGCGCGGTTCGGCAGCCAGGCGATCGTCGTCGCGGTCGACGCCCGCCGCGTGCCGGGTGCCGCCCCGGTGCGCTGGGAGGTGTTCAGCCACGGCGGCCGCACGCCCGAGGGGCTCGACGCGCTGGCCTGGTGCCGCCGGGTCGCCGAGCTCGGCGCCGGCGAGATCCTGCTGACCAGCATGGATCGCGACGGGACCGGCGCCGGCTACGACGTCGAGCTGCTGCGCGAGGTCGCGTCGTCGGTGTCGATCCCGCTGATCGCCTCCGGCGGGGTCGGCGTGCTCGATCACCTGGCCGACGGCCTTCTGGCCGGTGCCGACGCCGTGCTCGCGGCGTCGATCTTCCACTTCGGCCAGCACACGATCGGCGAGGCCAAGGCGTTCCTCGCCGCGCGCGGCCTCGAGATCCGCCGCTGACCCCGCGCCCGCCCGCCGTGCCCGGTCAGTTCTTCCGCCGCCGCGTCCGCCGGGCGGGTCGCTTCGGCCCGAACACCGCGGCCTCGACCCGGCTCATGCGCGCGGGCAGATCGGCGAGCGGCTCGAAGCACGCCCTGATCTCGGTCCGCATCGCTTCATGGATCGCCGAGGTATGGCGCGCCAGCTCGATGAGGAACCGCTGCTCGCTCTGCTGGAAACGGTCCGAGAACCGCTGCTCGCTCTGCTGAATCTGCTCGCCCAGCCGGTCGATGCGCTGCTCGTTGTGCTGCATACGCGCCACCAGGGCTCCGCCCCACAGCTCCAGCTCGGCCTTGGTGGCGAGCGGGGCGATGGCGGCCTGGAGCTCGGCCTTGGTGGCGAGCGGGGCGATGGCGGCCTGGAGCTCGGCCTTGGTGGCGAGCGGGGCGATGGCGACCTGGAGCTCGGCCTTGGTGGCGAGCGGGGCGATGGCGGCCTGGATCTCCTGGTGGAGCTCGGCCCTGGTGGCGAGCGGGGCGATGGCGGCCTGGATCTCCTGATGGAGCTCGGCCCTGGTGGCGAGCGGTTCGGTGGCCTCGCGAAGGTCTCGCCGATAGTCCTGCTTGACCTGCGAGAGGACTTCTTGCAGCTCGCCGCGCGTGACTGGAGTCGTCATGTCGGTGGAGTCCATCATGACTACACCTCCTCGACGTCGAGTACAAGGCAACACGCTGGCCGCGCCGTCGATCCGGCGTCGGGAGCCGGGAGTGAAGCGGGGGAGGGTCGAGCATGGCGTTCCGGTGATCGCGGATGCTTCGGCCGATGAGGGGAAGGGCAAGGTGGATCGACGCTGGATGAAAGAAGTGACATGCGCGGAGACACAGCAAGATGCTTGCCCGCGCGCGGCGACGCGATCCCGCGGGGTTCGAGTAACGGAGCGTCCGGTCACCGGACGGTCGTCCGAAATCCGGCCGGACATCGGACACGGTCGCCGCGCCGCTGGATGGCGGCCTTCGAGCTCCTGTCGACATCGAACACCGCGGAGAACGAATCGCGGTTGGCGACGTGGTGGAACGACAGCGCGCTGATCGTCCTGTGGAGCTCGATCGGATCGATCCCGCGGCGAAACACGCCATCTTCTTCACCGCGCTCGAGGATCCGCTTGGTCGCGTCGACCGCCTCCACCGCCGTCAACGGCCGGACGATCCTCGGTGTTCACCTCGGGCTGGTGTTCCGGTTCTGAGCGCGGCGTTCAGAACAACCGCCCGTCGCTCGGGATGACCGCGCCGGTGCTCGCGACCGTGCCGTCGCCGTGGCCCTCGTTGCAGGCGAGCCGCTGAGCGCGCGCCCGTGATCCGGTCGCTGGCGGGCACGCGCGCTGCACCCTGGCGAGGCCATGACGACGAAGTTGATATCCATCGTGATCGGGGCGTCGCTGATCGGGGGCGCCGGGTGTGCGTCCGAGAGCGGAACCGGCGCGGCGGTCGGCGCGGGCGCCGGCGGCATCATCGGCACGGCTGCGGGTGGCGCCGGCTGGGGGCTGCTCGGCGCCGCCGCCGGAGGCTTGCTCGGCTACGGCGTGGGCCACGAGGTCGAGGTCGAGAACGAGCGGCGCATGGAAGCGGCGCTCGCGGCGGGCCAGCCGGCGACCTGGTCGCACGACGGGGGACACGTCTACACCGTCGAACCCCAGCAACTGTACTACGATCGGGGATTGCCGTGCCGCAGGTACCGGTTGCTCGCGCACGTCGACGGCCAGCCGCGCGAGGTGCACGGCACGGCGTGCCAGCAGCCCGACGGGCGGTGGGAGGCGGTCAACCAGGGCTGACCCACCGGGCGGCGGATCGCGGGCGGGCGTTCAGCCCGCGCTCGGCGCGATGGGTTCCCGGCGCGAGAAGTTGACACGGTGATCCGCGCTGGCGAACGTAGGTGCGATGCTGGCCGAGCCGACGTACGACGAGCGTGGCCTGGTGCCCTGCATCGTGCAGGACGCCGTGACCGACGTGGTGCTGATGCTGGCGTGGATGAACGCCGAGGCGCTGCGGCTGACCCGCGAGACCGGCGCGGTGCACTTCTGGTCGCGGTCGCGACAGGCGCTGTGGAAGAAGGGCGAGACCTCGGGCCACACGCTCGCGGTGGCCGAGATCCGGATCGACTGCGATCTCGATGCCGTGCTGGTCCGGGCGCGGCCGGCCGGGCCGACCTGCCACACCGGCGCCACCAGCTGCTTCTTCCACCGCGACGCTGCGGTCGACGGAGCGGTGGATGGAGCGATGGACGACTCGGTCGACGACGGCCCGCCGCCGCCGATCCTGCACCGGCTGGCGCAGGTGATCGAGGCGCGGCGCGCGGCGGCCGCGGAGCGCAGTTACACGAAGTCGCTGCTGGACGCCGGGATGCCGAAGATCCTGGCGAAGATCGCCGAGGAGCACGGTGAGCTCGCGGCCGAGCTGCCGGCGGGCGAGGACGCCAAGGTGGTCCACGAGACGGCGGACCTGCTGTTCCACGTGATGGTCGGACTCGCGGCCCGGCGGATCCCGCTGGACGCGGTGCTCGCCGAGCTGACCCGGCGGTTCGGGACCAGCGGCCACGTCGAGAAGGCGCAGCGGAAGTGAGCGCACCGGGCGGCGACGTGCTGGCCCCCGGCGGCGGGCTTGCCCGGGCGATCCCGCACTACGAGGATCGGGCCGAGCAGCGGATGATGTCGGCCGCCGTGGAGCGGGCGCTCGCCGACGAGCGCGCGCTGATCGTCGAGGCCGGGACCGGGACCGGCAAGACCCTGGCGTACCTGGTGCCGGCGCTGGCGTCGGGCAAGCGGGTCGTGGTGTCGACCGGCACGCGCGCGCTGCAGGATCAGATCGCGCGGCACGACGTGCCGCTGCTGCGCGCGATCCTGGCGCGGCCGTTCTCGGCGGTCGTGCTCAAGGGCGTGGCGAACTACGCGTGCCGGCGCAAGCTGGCCGAGCTCGCCGCGCGCAACGCCAGCCGGGCCGCGCCGGGCATCTCGCCGGACATCTCGATCGACGCACTCGTCGACTGGGCGTCGCACAGCGAGGCCGGCGACCGCGCCGAGGTCGAGTGGCTGGCCGAGGCCGCGCCGCTGTGGGCGGAGGTGACGACGACGCCGGACGCGCGGGTCGGGCCGCGCTGCCCGTACTTCACGCGCTGCTTCGTCACCCAGGCGCGCCGGCTGGCCGATCAGGCGCAGCTCGTGCTGGTCAACCATCACCTGTACCTCGCCGACCGCGCGCTGCGCGCGGGCAGTCCGGGCGCGCGGATCCTGCCCGACCACGATGCGGTGATCTTCGACGAGGCGCATCAGCTGGAGGACGTGGCGACCGAGCACTTCGCGGCGCGGGTGTCGACCCACCGGCTCGCCGAGCTGGTCCGCGATGCCCAGATCGCACTGGCGGCGATGCCGCTGTGGACCGGGCGCGCGGCGGAGGATACGGTCCGCGCGGTCGAGCGCGCCGGGATCGCCCTGTTCTCGCTGGTCCGCGCGGCGCTGGTCGCCGGCGATGCCGAGGACCGCGGCGGCCCAGAGCGCGACGGGCGCGACGGGCGTGACGGCCGGGTGCCGCTGCCGCCGGGGCTGTTCGAGCAGGCGGATCGCCAGGCCGCGTGGTTCCGGCTCGACACCGCGCTCGAGGAGCTGGCGCGCACCGCGGAGGCGGAGTCGGAGCCGCCCCCGGACCTGCGCGATCTGCGCGATGGCCGCCCGGCGCCCGGGGCCGAACCCGACGACACCGACGATCATGCCGGTCCGCGTGCCGCGCTCGCCGGCCTGTCGCGCCGCGCCCGGGCGCTGCGCGACGACCTCGCCACGGTGGCCGAGCAGCGCCACCGCAGCCACGTCTACTGGGGCGAGACCCGGCCGGGCGGCACGTCGCTGACCGCATCGCCGATCGACGTCGCGGAGCTGGTGCGGCGCCACGTGCTGTACGCCGGGCCGACCGCGATCCTGACCTCGGCGACGCTGACCGCGGCCGGCCGGTTCGACTACGCGCGGTCGCGGCTCGGGCTCGACGACGCCGACGAGCTCCTGGTCGCGTCGCCGTTCGACTACGCGCGCCAGGCGATGCTCTACGTGCCGCGCGACCTGCCGCCCGCCGGTGCCGGGTTCTCCGCCGAGGCCGCGACGCGGACGCGCGAGCTGCTCGCGATCACGGCCGGCCGCGCGTTCCTGCTGTTCACCAGCCACCGCGCGCTGCGCGAGGCGGCGGCGCGGCTGGCCGAGCTGCCGTTCCCGCGGCTGGTCCAGGGCGACGCGCCGCGCGCGGCCCTGGTCGACCGGTTCCGCGCCACGCCGGGCGCGGTGCTGCTCGGCACCAGCTCGTTCTGGGAGGGCATCGACGTGCCGGGCGACGCGCTGTCGCTGGTGGTGATCGACAAGCTGCCGTTCGCGCCGCACACCGATCCGCTGATCGCAGCGCGCATGCAGTCGTGCGCCGAGGCCGGCGGCGATCCGTTCGCGCAGATCCAGCTGCCGGCCGCGGCGATCGCGCTCAAGCAGGGGTTCGGCCGGCTGATCCGGCGGCGCGACGACCGCGGCATCGTCGCGATCCTCGACGGCCGGGTGGTCAGCCGCGGCTACGGGCGCACGTTCCTGGCCAGCCTGCCGGCGGGGCTGCCGCGCAGCTCGTCGCTGGAGCAGGTCCGGCGCTGGTGGAGCGCCGGGGCTCATTCAGCCGCGGCCGTCACCGGCTGACCCGGCGACCGCGCGGGCTACCAGGTCGCGGCGATCTCGTCGCAGCGCTGGCCGGCGACACGGCGGGCGAGCTCGCCGGCCGGCCCGGCGCCCGGCACGACGAAGTCCTCGCCGACGAGATCGATCAGCGGCAGCAGCGCGAACCGGCGCTCGGCGAGCCGCGGGTGCGGCACCTCCAGCTCCGGCGCGCGCAGGATCCGCGCGCCCCACACCAGGACGTCGAGGTCGATCGGTCGCGGGCCCCAGCGCGCCTCGGTCTCGCGCCGCCGGCAGAGCAGGCGCTCGATCTCGAGCAGCGTCGCGATCAGCTCGCCGGGCTGCGCGTCGGCCAGCGCGATCCGCACGGCGGTGTTGAGGAACCACGGCTGGTCCGGGCCGATCGGCGCGCTGCGGTAGAGCCGCGCGGAGCGCACGCCACCGGGCTCGACGGCCAGCTCGGCGATCGCCGCGCGCGCGCGGTCGAACCGCTGCGCGATCGCCGGCTCGCCCCCGAGGTTGCCGCCGAGCCCGATCACGACCGGCTCGCTCACCGCCTCGATCACCGCCCCGGCGGCGGTCACGGCCGGGCGATCACCGGGTTCTCGAGCACGCCGATGCCCTCGATCTCGATCGCGACGACGTCGCCGGGCGTCAGGTTGCCGACCCCGGACGGCGTGCCGGTCGAGATCACGTCGCCGGGCACCAGCGTCATGTGCATCGACACGAACGCGATCAGCGATGGCACATCGAAGATCATGTCCGCGGTCGACGAGTCCTGCCGGATCACGCCGTTGACCCGGGTCCTGAGCGAGAGCCGCGACGGGTCGAGCCCGGCGACGATCCGCGGACCGAGCGGGCAGAACGTGTCGAACCCCTTGGCGCGGGTGTACTGGATGTCCTTCTTCTGCAGGTCACGGACGCTGACGTCGTTGCAGATCGTCAGACCGAGCACGACGTCGAGCGCCCGCTCGCGCGACACCCGGCGCGCGCGCTGGCCGATCACCACGCCGAGCTCGCCCTCGTAGTCCACGCGCTCGTAGCCGCCGGGGCGCTCGATCGGCTCGCCGCCCGGGATCAGCGACGATGACGGCTTGAGGAACACCAGGGGCTCCTCGGGGAGGCCCTTGCCCATTTCCGCGGCATGGGCGCGGTAGTTGAGCCCGATGCCGACGATCTTGCTCGGCACCAGGTCGATGTGCTCGGTGGAGGTTCCGCGAACCAGGGGAATACGCATGGGCGGAAAGGTAGGACAGCCCCGCGGCCGTGTCATTGATCCATCGACGGGCTCACCGTACAATTTCAGCACATGGCCCGGGCGACCAACCCAGGTGCGCCGCAGCGCGTCTCTGCGCACGTCGTACCGAAGGCCCCGTCATTCTCGAGCGATGACGAGGAGGAGAAGACCACGATCGAGTCGGGGGGCTGGGAGGAGGAGGCGAGCACGACCGTGGAGCAGGGCGAGGTCGCCGACAAGGTGCGGGCGCTGGCGATCGGCGCGGCGCAGCCGGCGCGGTCGAACACGGCGATCACCTCGACCACCGGCAGCGGGGTCAGCGACGAGCCAACCGTCGACGATCAGCGGGCCAGCGCGGCGCTCGCGCTGATGCCGCCGCCGAGCGCCGCCCGCCTGGTGGTCACCCAGGGCAACGACGCCGGCCGCCACCTCGAGGTCCGGCCGGGCAAGACCTACACGATCGGCCGGGGCATCGACAACGACCTCGTGCTCACCGACATCACCGCGTCGCGCAAGCACTTCGAGATCCGCCACGACAACGGGGCCTGGATCGTCGCCGACCGCGCGTCGGGGAACGGCACGCTGATCAACAGCCGGATCGAGGACGCGCCGTTCATGCTGGCGAGCGGCGACATGATCGAGGTCGGCCACACGGCGTTCCGGTTCGACGTGGTCGGTGCGGCGATCTCGCTGCCGGGCCTGCCGAGCGAGGTCCCGGGCGGCGTGCGCGAGGCGCCGGCGGGAGCCGCGCGCGACGCCCGGGCGGCCCAGTCCGTCCTCGAGGATCCACTGGATTCGCGCGAGCTGATGCCGACGCCTGCGGTCCACTCGCCCCGGGTGTCGCGCGAGCTGATCACCCCGGCGGTGCTGCGCGAGGCCGCCACGGCGGCGCCGCCGCGGGAGGCGCCGGGACCGCGCGACGCCGAGGGCGAGACCGCTCGCGGGGTGCCGGACGAGGTGCCGAGCTTCGACGGCTCGGTCGACGACGACCTCGAGCTCTCGACGATGTCGGGCAAGCCAACCCAGGTCGCGGACCCGGCGGCTGCGCACGGTGCGGCAGGGCGGCCCAAGACCCTGCCCCCGCCGGCGCCGCTGCCCCGGCCGCGGACCCAGACCGGCCGGCCGCCGCTGGCGTTCGCGGCGACCCGATCGCAGCAGATGGCGGTGGCGCAGCCGACCTCGTCGCTGCCGGCGGGCGCGATCGCCGCGGCGATGGCACCGACGATCTCGCCGATGCACGCGGTCCCGGCGCTGCCCCAGCCGGCGACCACGCTGCCGCTGCCGCAGATGGCGAACCGCCCGCCGCTCGCCCCGGGGCTGCTCGATTCCTCGCTCGGGTCCATGCTGCCGCAGCTCACGCAGGGGACCTCGCTGCCGGCGACGCTGCCCGGCCAGGGTCCACCGCTGCCACCGAACCGGGGACCCCGGCTGCCGTTCTCGTACGGCGCGCCCGAGCTCGCCCCGCAGCGCTCGTCGGGGATCATGCGCGCGCCGGTCCACGTCGCCGCCGGCCACCCCGGGCGCGACGCGACCTCGACCGCGCTGGTCCAGCCGATGTCGTACTCCGGCGGTCAGCCGATGGCCGCGCCGCCGCCGGCGCAGCGCATGGTGCCGGTGCTGTCGCGGCGGATGCTGCTCGCGCTCGGGCTGGTCGCGATCGCCATGTTCGCGGCGATCGCGACGATCGCGATCCGCAGTACGGCGGGCCGGGCGCGCTCGACCAGCCCCGCCGGCCCAGCGGCCGCGCCGGCGACCCCGGCCCGGCCGCCGACGGTGACGCCGATCCCGTCCGCGCCGGGCGCGTCATCGGCCCCACCATCGGGCGCGTCACCGGCCCACCCGGCGCCGAGCGGCCGAGCCGCGCCGGCCGGGGCCTCCCCGCCGCTCGGCTCGGCTCGGCCGTCGAGTGACAAGCTCGCCGCTGCCCCCCCGAGCGCCGGCGCACCACCACCAGCTCCTGCGCCCGCGTCGCCGGCCGCGTCGCCGCCGACGGCAGCCCCGGCGCCTGCCGCCACAGCCGGATCGACGCCGGCGACCGCATCCTCCCCTGCCCCGGTGCATGTGGCGTCGGCCGACAAGATCGTGGCGCCCCCCGGCCCGAGTGCGGCGAGCGCGAGCTCACCACCGTCCCGCGCTTCGGGGACTGCGGCCGGGTCCCCGTCCGCTGCGCCGGCTGCGGCGGGCAGCGTGGCGAGCGATCGCGTGGCCACGAAGGGCCCCGCCGATGGAGCGGCCCCCAGCCCACCGACTGCCGCGCCGTCGCCCACCGCCGCGGGCCCCGAGCCCGCTCACGCGGGGTCCGGCGGCAAGGCGCACGCCGACGCCGGCTCGGCCAAGACCGCGCAGCCGGCCAAGCACACCGAGCCCAGGCGACGCGAGCACCGGACCGAGGTCGCCGGGGCGCCGTCCCCCCGGCCCGAGAAGCGCCACGGTGGCCGCAGCCTGCAGGACGTCAGGAGTGAGGCCACCGGCCTGTACCGCAGCAAGAACTTCAGCGGCGCCTCGCTGGCGATCAAGTCAGCGCTGCCGGGGTTCAGCGGCGACGACGTCAAGGACCTCCAGGCGATCGCGGAGATCTACCTGCAGCTCGGCAAGGCCTACACGGTCGGCATGGCTCCCGGGACCAAGCCGGTCGACGCCTACCAGGCGCTGCTGCGCGCGAGCAAGTTCGACCGCGAGGTCGGCGGGGCCTACACGCAGGAGCTCCACGACAAGCTGGTGGCGATCGCGCCGCGCGCGGCGACCTCGTACATGGCCGCCAAGAGCTTCACGCAGGCGTTCGAGGCCATGTCCCTGGCCGAGGAGCTCGGTAGCCGGACCGACGACCTCAAGATCGTGCGGCAGAACCTCGACGACAAGGCGAAGGAGCTGTTGCGCACCGCCGGCAGCGAGCTCGCCTCCGATCCCGACGCCGCCAAGCAGAAGCTGCACCAGGTCCAGGGCATGGTCGATCGCACGAGCCCGCTGTGGCAGCGGGCGGCCCGGCTGCTCAGCGGTCCGTGAGCAGTCCGCTGATCACTCGCTCGAGCCGCTCGAACTCGAACGGCTTGTCGATGTGCGCGTCGGCGCCGTAGAGCGGCGAGGTGATCTCGTTGACCTGCTCGCCGATCGCCGTGACCATCACGATCTTGATGCCCTGGGTGACCGGATCCTGCTTGAGGGCGCGCGCGACCTCCCAGCCCGACTTGCCCGGCATCATCACGTCGAGCAGCACGAGGTCCGGCTTCTCGCGGCGGGCGAGCTCCAGCGCGCGGTGGCCATCGCCCGCCGAGCTGACCTGGTAGCCGCGGTGGCCCAGGCGCGTGGTGAGCATTGTTACGATCTCCGGATCGTCGTCGACCACCAGGATGCTCGCGCCCTGCGCCTTGCTCATGAATCCACGCTACGCCGCGCGGCTTCCCGAGGTCAACCACTGGTCCGGGTTTGCGCACCCGCGCAGGACATGTGATACGCAGGCGCGTGGTGTCACGGCGCTGGATCTGGATCGCGGTCGCCCTGGTGATCGGGGCGGCGGCGCTCGCGATGCTCGGCGACGTGCGCGAGCTCCCGGCGCGGCTCGGCGGCTTCCGGTGGCCGGCGTTCCTCGCGGCGCTCGGCCTCGCGCTCGGCAATTACACGATCCGGTGGGTGCGCTGGGCGCTCTACCTGCGGCGCCAGGCGGTCCGCGTGCCGGCGAGCGCCGCTGCCCTGGTGTTCGGCGCCGGCCTGTCGCTGTCGATCACTCCCGGCAAGGTCGGCGATCTGATCAAGAGCTACCTGCTGCACGAGCTGCACGGCGTGCCCGCGACCCGGACCGCGCCGATCGTGATCGCCGAGCGGATCACCGACCTCGTCGCGCTGCTGGTGCTCGCGGTCGCCGGGGTCGCGGCGTACGGCGTCGCGACCGCGACCGCGGCGGCCGCCGGCGCGCTGATCGCGGTCGGGCTGGTGCTGCTGGCGTGGCCGCGCCCGACCCGCGCGCTGATCGACCGGGCGACCCGCGGCGCCCGGCTGCGCCGGTTTCGCGCCCCGCTCCACGACATGTACGCGAGCCTGGCGGGGCTGTGCCGGCCGGCGACGCTCGCGGCGGCGACCGCGATCGCCCTGCCCGCGTGGCTGTGCGAGTGCGTCGGCTTCGCGCTGATCGTCAACGCGTTCCCCGGGGCGCACGTCGACCTGGGCCTGGCGGTGGTGATCTACGCCGGGACCACGATCGCCGGCGCGCTGTCGTTCCTGCCCGGCGGGCTCGGGGTCACCGAGGGTGCGATGGCGATGTGGCTGGTCCGCGGGGCGACCGGGCTCGATCGGTCCGCCGCCGTCGACGCGACCCTGCTGACCCGGCTCGCGACCCTGTGGTTCGCGGTCGGCCTCGGCCTGGTCTGCCTGGCGGTCGCGCGGCGGCGGATCCGGGCGCGGCAAGCCGTTGCGCCGAATTGTCCGGCCTCGGATGCTCGGCCGGCCTGACTCGCTATACTCGACACAATGTCCGTAGGCGTCGATTTCGATTTCGCGAAGTGGATCGCAGCGCGGCGCGGCGCGCTCGAGCAGCAGGCGCGCGAGGGCGCGACCTATGCGTTCTCCGGCGAGCGCAAGTTTCGCCGCACGCTGACCATCGCGCGGCCGGTGACGATGGCGCTCGAGGCCACGACCCGGCTGTGGCGCGACAGCGCCCGCACCGAGCTGCTCGCCAGCGCGGTCAAGGTCACCGATCAGCAGTACCCGCGGGTCTACCACGCCGCCAAGGCCGCCGGCGCGGCGCTCCGGGTCACGGTGCCGGCGGTGTTCGCCGCACCGCGCGGCGCGATCCAGATCGCGGTGCTCGGCACCGACGACGCGCCGCACCTGATCGTCAACCTGCAGCTCGCCGAGCGGCTCGACGACACCCAGCTGATCGCCGCGATCGGCCACGAGCTCGGCCACATCCAGAACGGCCACATCTTCTATGCCACCGCGCTGTACTACCTCCGGCACTCCGCGGCGTTCTACGTCCGCTGGGTCGTCCAGCCGGCGATCATGACGCTGCAGGCGTGGTCGCGCCGCGCCGAGGTCACCTGCGATCGCGCCGCGCTGCTCGCGGTGCGCGATCTCGACAAGACGCTGCAGGCGCTGGTCGCGATCGAGCTCGGCCTCGACAGCGGCGCGGCGTTCAGCGCCGACGACTACCTCCGGTCGATGCCCGACGTGAAGCGCGGGATCGGCCGCTACGCCGAGCTGTTCCGCTCGTATCCCCAGCTGCCCAAGCGGGTCGAGGCGCTGCGGCTGTTCGCCGGCTCGGCGATGTATGCCCAGGC
>DATAPF010000546.1:0-10625 GCA_036265355.1 Kofleriaceae bacterium
CTTCGCCAGCTTTTATCCGTGGCTCATCTACACCGCCGCTGTCCTGGCCGCCGCCGCTGCTGTGGTGGCAGCCGTAGCGGTCAGGCGGGTGGGCTCCAGCCGGCCGCTCGCGCTGACCACCGCCGGGGTTGCCGCCGTCGCGATGCTGCTCCCACCCGCCGTCTGGAGCGTGTCGGTGGCCGACAACCTCGGCGTCGTGGATGCCCATCGACCCGCGGGCGGACCCACCTCGCTGGAGATCGCGAGCGTCCTGAGCGGACGGATGCTGCGCGTGCTGCCAACCGCCGACATGAACCGGCTGATCAGCTATCTTCGGGACCACGCGAAAGGTGACCGGTTCACGGTGGCCGTACCGTGGGCACCGCAGTCCGGACCCATGATCCTCGCCGGGCTCACACCGCTGCCGGTGGGTGGCTTCACCGCCCAAACCCCGAACATCACCCCGGAGAGACTCACAGACCTGGTAGCCCGAGGTGACCTGCACTACGCCCTGGTTGACGGCCCCGCGGCCAAGGGGATGGTGACCCCCGACTATCCCAGCTATGCCCCCTGGGTACGCGGGCACTGCACCGCCGTCGATGAGTTCACCAACACCGTCTACATCCTCTACCGCTGCGAATAGCTCGTTGGATAGCAGGATGCAGGGCATGGATCTCGAGTCGAAGGTGCGAGACCCGTCCGACGCCGCCCTCGATGCCGGTCGCGGTCGGTCCGAGCTTTCCCGCGCCGGCCGCCGGGGACAGCGATGCGGAGGCCCGGTCGCGGCTGGCGCCGAACCAGAGGTTTCGGCAGACCAGCACCGGGCTCGGCCGGCTCGCGGCCAACAACACGCGTCGGCCGCCGGCGCCGGCCCTGGCCCCGCCGCTGCCCGAGCCGACGATCGATCCGACGGAGGGCTTTGCCCATCGGCCCGCCGGCCAGACCGAGTCGGACTACATCGACTCCGAGACCTTCGTCGGCGCGCTGGTCCCATCCACTGTGGAAACAGCGGACGATATGAGCACAAACAAGAACCATCTCCTTCGAGTGTTCTCTTCGGCATCGTCTTTGGGCTCCGACCGTCGGAGCTCCCTCGGAGCGTGGTTGGCGCTGGCGCTCGGCCTCGCGGTGACGTGCGGCACCGCGCACGCACAGGGCACGCCGGCCACCGCGGCGCCGCCGCCGGACGCGGTGACCGCTCCGCTCTCGGACCAGCAGATGGACCAGGTCAAGAAGCTGGTCTCCGCGATGCCGAAGATCTTCGAGTTCGACGGCTACGTGCGCGCCGGGTTCGGCATCAACGCCAAGGGCGGTGATCAGGACGCGTTCCAGGCGCCCCTCGCGTACAGCAAGTACCGCCTCGGCAACGAGAGCGATACCCACGCCGACCTCGGGCTCACCGCCAACTGGATCAACCCCGAGCACAACGACACCTGGTTCAAGACCAAGGTCAAGCTCGCGCTGTCCGCGCCGCGCAACTCCTCGTTCGATTCGCTGCGCGATCCGCCCGGCAACATCGCAGTCCGCGAGGCCTACGGCGAGGCCGGCCACATCATCGAGTCGCACCCCGAGATGACGTTCTGGGCCGGCCAGCGATACTACCGCCGGCGCGACGTCCACATCATCGACTTCTTCTTCGCCGACATGAGCGGCTACGGCGCCGGCTTCCAGGACATGAAGGTCGGCGACAACAATATGAAGCTGTCGGTCGCCTACCTGGGCGGCTCGATCGAGAACCCGGGACCCACCGGCTCGGACCTCGGCCGCGTGACCAAGAACACCCTGGATCTCCGGCTGTCCGACATCCCTGCCGGCCCCGGCACGCTGGAGTTCTGGCTGATCCCGACCCTGGCGCTCCAGGGAACCGGCGCGCCTGGGCAGAACCACAGCGGCATCGGCGGCGGGGTGTTCTACTTCATGCCGGTGCTGGGCGGCTTCAACGAGGTCTCGGCGTCGTTCGGTTACAACGCGGCCGCCAACCTGTCGAGCGGCCTCAGCAACCTCCCCTTCATCCCCAGCGGTGGCTGGCTGCTTCGGCTGATCGAGCGCGGCACGTTCCAACTCACCCCCACGGTCTCGATGATGGTCGTCGGCGTCCTGCAGTTCGACAACAAGGACGGCAACCCGGCGGGAACGACCGATAGCTCGCTCGGCAACACCTGGGTGTCGTTCGGCGCCCGTCCGGTGGTCATGCTCGGCAAGTACACCGGCGTCGCGGTCGAAGGTGGCGCCGACATCACCAGGTCGCAGATCAGCGGGTCCTCGGTCAATGTGCTCACCAAGGTCACGGTCGCCGGGCTGATCCGGCCGGCGAACGACTTCTGGGCCCGTCCCGAGTTGCGCGTGTTCCTCACCGGCGCGGTGTGGAACGGAGCGGCGAGGGACCTGGCGAACAGCCTTACCACCCCGATCGGCGGCGTGGCGTTCGCCAACGACACCGCCGGCCTGACGACGGGCGTCCAGGTCGAGAGCTGGTGGTGAGGACGGCGGCGGCACCGTCTTTGGCCGCACCCTGGGCTGGGAGCTGGCGACCTCGCTGCGCGTCGACTTGCTCGCGCTGCTGTTCGCGGGGACGTTCGGCGTGTGCTTCGGGATGTATCCCAGTCATCCGCGCCTCGCGCATGGATCCGATCGCGGTGCTGCCCGTCGAGTGACTTCCGGCCCTCGGCGTGGGCTGACTCAGCTCGCCTTGTCCGGCTTCCGCCGTCGCTTCAGCGAGAAGTGTGAGTACAGACCGGCGTCTGGGCCTGCTGGGTGCTCGTGGCGCAGCGTCGCCGATCGGCTGACGCACAGGGGTACTAAGGGGAGCCCGTCGCGACGCGCGCGTCCATGACGCGCAGGACGGGGTGCCCGCCCACGTTCTCCAGCGGGAAATACACCCGGTGGGTGGCCGGATCGACCGCCACGCTGTGCGCGTTCGGTCCGAGGAAGCCGCGGCCCATTTCGGTGACGGAGCGATCAGCGGCGACGGCGAACACGGCGACCATGCCGGTCTCGGAGGCCGCGTAGAGCCGCTGAAGACCCTGATCGAAGGCGAGTACGTCGATGCCGGCCGGCAGCGGCAGGATCATCGTCTGGCGCCGCGCGCGCAAGTCGACGACCGCCAGGACCGGCGCGGCTCCGCGGCACGCTGCGAACGCGAGCCGCAGGGTCGACGCCACGAGGAGCCCATGACACGTGGTCACGTCGTGAAGCGCGATGCGCCCGGCAACCTGGGACTTGGCCGGGTCGATGTCAACGAGAGAGGGCGAGCCGTGGACCGCCGCAAGGATATGGCCCGACTCGGCGTCCCACTGCGTGTTGCCGGCGCCTCCTCCGATGTCGATGCCCGGCAGCGCCCGGGCGGTCTTCACGTCGACGACCGCCACGCCCCGGCCCTGGTTGTTCGAGACGAAGACCCTCTCCGACGCGGGATCGAAGGCGAGCCCGTTCGGATACTCGCCCGCCGACACCCGCGACTTGACCTGGAGGGTCGTGTCGTCGATGAGCGCGAGGGTCTTCTCCGCCGTCGCCGTGGCGAGCACGAGGTGCTGGGCCGGGGCGGCGACGACGCCGTGGATGCTCGGAAGGTGCGGCACTTCGCCGATCACCCGCTGGCCGTCAAGATCGAACACCAGGAGCGAGCTGTCGCCGAGGTGGGCGATGAAAAGGCGCCGCTGCGCCGCGTCGATCCACTGGTAGTCAAAGCGCGAGGAGTTCCCCGGCAAGGGGAGGTCCGCAACGAACGAGAGCGGAAGCGATGGCGCCGTCGGGGGCGTCGTCCGCGGTGGCGCCGCCGGCGCGAGCGCCGTCTGCGTGAGGACGGTCGCAACGAACACGAGCGTGGGCGCAAAGACGGACGTTCTCGTCATGATGGACGGCCTGCCGGGCGGGCGGCGTTGAGTCTAGCGCGCACCCCGCTTGCGAGCGACGCATCTTGGCCGTAGAAGACACGACATGTGCGCGCTGCGACGGGTCTTGTTCGCTCTCGGGCTCGTCGGCTTCGCATCGGCCGCTCCGTTAGCCCGCGCCACGCCGCCGCCGCTCTCCGAGGTGCAGGTGATCCCGCTGCCGGGCGTCGAGCGTCGCATCGATCACTTCGCGGTGGATCCTGCGGGGAAGCGGTTGTTCATCGCGGCGCTCGGCAATGGCACGCTGGAAGTGCTGGACGTCGACGCTGGGAAACGCATCACGAGCATCGCCGAGCTGAAGGAGCCGCAGGGGGTCGCGTACCTGCCGCTCGTCCATCGGATCGTGGTCGCGATGCACGGCGGAGCAGTCGCGGCGTTCGATGACGGGGCCTATCGACGAACGGCCACGCTGCAGAACCTGGGAGACGCGGACAATCTTCGATACGACGCAGCCGCCGGCCAGCTCTATCTCGGCTACGGCGAGGGCGCGCTCGGCGTGATCGAGCCTTCGAGCTTGAAGCTCGTCGCTAGCATCCCGGTCGGCGGGCACCCCGAGTCGTTCCGCCTGGAGGAGACCGGGCCGCGCGTCTTCGTCAACGTGCCAGCCACGCGAGAGATCCTGGTCGTGGATCGGCGCAAGCGATCGACCGTGATGCACATTCCTCTCGGTGGGCCGTCGAACAACTACCCGATGTCCCTCGACGAGAGCGGACACCGCTTGTTCGTCGGCGTGAGGCGGCCGGCGCAGCTTCTCGTGTTCGACACCGTCTCGGGCAAACGGCTCGCCGCGGTTCCATGCGTGGGCGACACGGACGACCTGTTCTACGACGCCCGTCGCGATCGGGTGTACGTCATCGGCGGCGAAGGATACGTGGACGTCTTCGACGCCGCCGCGTCAGGCAAGTACGACCGTCTCGCGCGGATCGCGACCCGCGCCGGAGCCCGGACCGGGCTCTGGTCAACGGAGCTCGATCGGCTCTTTGTCGCGTGGCCGAGCCGCAACGGCCACCCAGCAGAAATCCACGTGCTCGCCGCTCCCGGCGGCACGTAGCGGATCGTCGCGGCGATCACGAGCGGTCACCGTCCGGCTTCACCGGATCGATCCGCTCGCCGGGCCGCGGCTCGCGGCGAGAACGTCACCGGCAGGCGCTTGAGCGCGCGCAGGCTGCGGCTGTGCCGCCACTCCAGCCGGGCCGGATCGACGGCGAGCGCGAGATCCGGGCAGCCGGCGAGCAGCGTGGTGAAGGCGATCTCGGCCTCCAGCCGGGCCAGCGGAGCACCGAGGCAGAAGTGGATGCCATGGCCGAACGCCAGGTGCCCGTCGCCGCGCGCGATGTCGAACCGATCGGGGTCGGGGAACTGCGCCGGATCGCGGTTGCCCGCCCCGAACGCGAACAGCACCGGCTGCTGCGCCGGGATCTCGACGCCGCCGAGCGTCACCGGGGCCGTCGTGATCCGGACGAACGGCGTGATCTTGACCGGCGATTCGTGGCGCAGGAACTCCTCGACCGCGGGCCGGACCAGCCCGGGATCGGCGCACAGCGCGGCGTACTGCGCGGGGTGCTGGAGCAGGGTCACCAGGCCGTTGGCGATCAGGTTCACCGTGGTCTCGAAGCCGGCGACCACCAGCAGGACCGACATCGCGACCATCTCGGTGTGGCTGAGCCGGTCGCCCTCGTCGCGCGCCGCGATCAGGCCATCGAGCAGGCAGCCCTGCTCCGCGTCGGCCGGCAGCCCGGCTCGGTCGTGCTCCTTGCGCCGGATCAGCTCGGCCAGGTAGCGCGTGACCCACGCGCGAGCCTCCACGATCCGCGCGCCATCGCCCTGATCGACGCCGAAGATCAGGTTGGCCCACTGCACGAACTCCTGGCGATCCGGCGTGGGCACGCCGAACAGCTCCGAGATCACGATCAGCGGCAGCGGCAGCGCGAAGGCATCCAGCATTTCGGCGCTGCCCAGCGGCTGGATCGCGGCGATCAGCGAGTCGGCGATCTGCTGGATCCGCGGCCGCAGCGCCTCGATCCGGCGCGGGGTGAAGGCCCGCGCCACCAGCCGCCGCAGCCGCGTGTGGTCGGGTGGGTCGACCCGGAGCAGGTGGCGGGCGGTGGCGACCGACGCGCCGACCCACGGCACCGCGCAGGTCACGGCGTCGCCGAGCTCGGGATCGTTGCTCAGCCGCGGATCGCACAGTCCGGCGCGGATGTCGTCGTAGCGCGTGACCAGCCATACCGCGAGACCCTCGACCACCACCTGGGTGACAGGCCCTTGCTCGCGCAGCCGGGCAAAGAATGGATATGGATTGCCGGAATATTCCGGTTCCCACGACGCCAGATCGAGGGGTTCCGCCACGTGCTCTCGCGCATTCGCCACCGACCGCCTGTCCGCCATGTCCACATAGCGTTGCACCCGGATCGCACACTGTCAAACGACACCGGCCCGACGGATCTGGATTGCCCCCGACGTCGCGGTCCGGTCGCGGAATGGCTGTCACGCCTGATCAGGAGTGTCTCCGCGTGCCTGCGGTCACGGCACCAGCCGCAGGTGCGGCACGGGGCGCGGCGCGGGCTCGTCGTCGCGCAGATCGTCGGACGGCTCGGCCGCGTGCGGGGCCGGACTGCTCGAGATCAGCGCGAGCAGGTCGCGGGTGGTGAGCCGGGCCGCTACGCTGGTGCCCTCGAGCACGCCGGCGATCAGCGCGCGCTTGTCGGCGTGCAGGGCGAGGATCTTGTCCTCGATCGTGCCGCGCGCGATCAGCCGGTAGACGGTGACCGGCCGGTCCTGGCCGATCCGGTGCGCCCGATCGGTGGCCTGATCCTCGACCGCCGGGTTCCACCACGGATCGAGGTGGAACACGTAGTCGGCGGCGGTCAGGTTGAGGCCGGTGCCGCCCGCGGTCAGCGAGATCAGGAACACGTCGGCCTCGCCGGCCTGGAACGCCTGGACCCGGAGCTTGCGCTGCGCGGCCGGGGTTTCGCCGTCGAGGTACAGCACCGGGATCGCGAGCTCGGTCAGCGCGTCGCGGACCAGCGCGAGGTGCGACGTGAACTGGCTGAACACCAGCGCGCGGTGGCCCTCGGTGCGCAGCTCGCCGACCAGCTCGATCAGCCGCCGCAGCTTCGACGACGCCACCGGCGACGCGCGATCGTACAGCCGCGGGTGCGACGCGAGCAGCCGGAGCCGGGTCAGCGCGGCCAGGACCTGGAACCGGCGCTGCTCGTCGCGCAGGCCCTTCATGTCGGCGAGCTCGGCGACCGCGGCGAGCCGGGCGTCCTCGTACAGCGCGCGCTCCGGCCCGGACAGCGCGATCGGCACGACGATCTCGGTGCGCGGCGGGAGCTCGCGCGCGACCTGTTGCTTGGTCCGGCGGAGCAGGAACGGCCGGATCACGCGGGCGAGCGCGGCCCGCGCCTCGGGATCCTGGCCGCGCTCGATCCCACGGGGGGCTCTGCCCCCCGCCCCGCCGGCGGAGCCGTCGGGGTCCCCACCCCCCCTCGCGTTCCGCTCGATCGGCGACGCGAAGCGGTCGCGAAACTGGTCCCAGCTGCCGAGCAGGCCCGGGAACACCGCCGCGAACAGGCTCCACAGCTCGCCGAGGTGGTTCTCGAGCGGCGTGCCGGACAGCGCGACCCGGAACTCGGCGCGCAGGCTGCGCGCGGCCCTGGCGCGCCGGGTCTGGGCGTTCTTGACCGCCTGGGCCTCGTCGAGCACCAGGGTGGCGAACGTGCGCTCGCGCAGCCGCTCGGCGTCGCGCACCACCAGGCCGTAGGTCGCGATCAGCACGTCCTTCTTGCCCAGCGCGGCCACGCACGCGGCGCGGTCGGTGGCCTCGGCGTACACGACCGGGCGCAGCGCCGGGGCGAACCGCGCCAGCTCGTCGACCCAGTTGAAGCACACCGAGGTCGGCGCGACGACCAGCGCCGGGCCGAGCCGGGCGCGATCGAGCAGCAGCGCGATCGCCTGCACGGTCTTGCCCAGGCCCATGTCGTCGGCCAGACACGCGCCCGCGCCCCACGCGGCCATCCGCGACAGCCAGGCGTGGCCCTCGATCTGGTAGTCGCGCAGCGCGGTGCGCAGCGTCGCCGGCGGACGCGGCCGCAGCCGGCTCGCCGCGGCCAGCCGCTCGGTGAGCTGGACCCAGGGCGGCGCCGCATCGACCGCGGCGCCGGCGTCGGACAGCGCGGCGATCGCCGGCACCGCGCCGGGCGACAGCTCCAGGCCCTGGCGGGACGCGAACGTCCGGTCGGCCACCGCGCGCAGCGCCTCGCGCAGCTCGTCGGACAGCGCGACCCATCGCCGGGAGTCCACGCGCACGTAGCGCTGCTGGCGGCGCGCGGCGTCGAGCAGCACCGCGAGCTCGATCCGGCCGTGCTCGACCTTGAGCTCGCCGACGATGCCGAACCAGTCGCGGTCGCGCCGCACGCCGACCCGCAGCGCGGACGGCCCGAACGTGCCGATCACCAGCGGCGGCTCGTCGAGCCACTCGGCATCGAGCTCTGCCGAGAGGCCATCGAGCCGCGCGACCAGCGCCAGCGCGGCGTCCGGCTCGCAGATCCGGAAGCAGCCGGGCGGACCTTCCTCGGCGATCGCCGGCTCGCCGACCAGCCGGGCGAGCGCCGCGCGCGCCAGCGCCGGTTCGGCCGCCAGGTCGCGCCGGGCATACGCCCGCGCCCCGGCGTCGGCGAAGATCACGTCGCGCGGTCCCGCGCCGGGCGCATACAGCGGCGTGCCCGGCGCCGCGCGCACGAACAGCTCGAGCTCGAGGGTCGCGTCCGGCAACAGGCGCAGCCGCACCACCGGCCGGGTCGCGACGCGCGCCTGGGTGCCGCGCAGCGCGGACGGCACGCTGACCGGCAGCTGGCCGTCGAGCCGCGCCAGCTGGGCGAGTAGCTCGTCGTGGCTCTCGGGCGGGAACCAGTCGCCGTGGCGATGGAGTACGCCCCACAGCCGGCGCGCACCGTCGGGCAGCTCGACCAGCACGAACCGATCGCGCCCCCGCTCGTTGATCCCCCGGGGGCCTCTGCCTCCCGCCCCGCCGGCGCCGTCGGGATCCCCACCCCCCGTCTCGCTGCTCTGGACCAGCACGGGCTCGCCCGACGCCATCGCCGCGCGCAGCGCCGAGGCGAGCGGCTCGTCGACCGGCTCGCCGTCGATCGTCGGCCGCAGCCGCACGCCATCGCCCTCGGGCACCGCCGCGAAGCCGAGCGCGATGCGGGCCAGCGCGACCGGCGCGCCGTCCTCGCCGAGCAGGCGAGGGTGGCCGACCGCGGCGGCGAACGCCTGCGCCGGGTAGCTGCCGCTGCGCGGCGCGGCGCGCCAGGCGACGAGCGCCTCGGCGATCGCGCGATCCTCGGCGGGCAGCCGATCGCGGTGCTCGGCCAGCAGCACGTGCGCAGACCGGCGCGACCCCGCGCTGAGCCCGCGCCGGGTCCGCTTCTTCACGATCGCGGTCAGCGTCGGGATCCGCAGCTCGTCCCCGATCTCCCACCACACCTCGACCGCGGCCGGCTCGCGCTCGGCGGCGGTGTACGCGGCGAGCTCGACCAGCGCGCGCGACCACGCCGGCCGGTACAGCTCGGACGCCAGCTCGGCGGCGAGCTCGCCGCGGGTGCCAGCCTCGACGACGTCGAGCGTGGCGTCGACCAGCGCCAGGCCGTGCGCGCAGCCGGTGCGTGCCCGGCAGGTGCACTCGATCACCGGCGCACCGCCGCGGATCGTCAGCGCTGCGCTCGGCGGCTGGCGGACGCCGAGCGGCAGCACGATCGGCTCGAGCTCCTGCCAGGTGACCGCGCGCTCGCGGCGATCGAACGCCCACTTCTGGCGCTGCCGCCAGCTCCGCGAGCGCGGCGACGCCTGGCCGCGCAGCTCGGCGCGCAGGCCGACCAGCGCCGCGTGGAGCCGTGCGAGCGGCGGGGCAGGGCAGGGCCGCGGCGCGCGCTCCTCGCGGATCGCCTCGGCGACCAGCGCCGCCTCGTGATCCAGCCGCGCGCGCGTGGCGGCCGCGAGCTCGTCCGCCACCGCGCGCCCGAAGTAGCGCGCAGTGCGGTCGGCTGCGGCGGTGTCGCGCAGGGCGAGCCCGTGCAATCGCACCGCCTGCGCGCGTGCCGCCGGCAGCCAGGCGTGCAGCGTCTCCGCCGCGAGGTCGAGCGCGTGCGCGACGCCATGCTCGATCGCCCACGCCGCCACCGCCTCGCGGCCGGCCGGTGGCGACGCGGGTTCCGCCGCGACCCCGCTCCCGGCCAGGTACGCCAGCCCGAGGGCGACGACGTGCTTGCAGCCGCCGCCGACCGGGCACGTGCAGGCGCTGCGCAGCGCGCCGCCGATCAGCTCGATCCGCGCGTGGTACGCCGCCGAGCCGATCACGGTGCCGTCGACCGCACCCGCGGTGACCACCAGCGCCTGCACCCGGCCCTCGTCGAAGTACGCCTCGCCGCGCGGGTACGCGCCGAGCTCCCACAGGTAGCCGCGGGTCAACTGATCGGCGAGCGACACGCCGGCCGAGCCTACCGGATCGTCGATGCGCTGACGATCACGCGCCAAGCCATCCGCCTCGCAGGCGGCTGACACACGTGTCAGCGCGCGTGCCTGGCTGTGTCGGCACAGGCCGCTGCGCCTGCCAGCGAGCATGCCTGGTTAGCGGCCCGGTGAATCCGGCACCGAGCTTGCTGTGGGGGATTGCCGAGCCGGCGAGGCGGCGAGGCGGCGATGGGCGAGGCGGCGATGGGCGAGGCGGCGATGGGCGAGGCGGCGGTGGCGCAG
>DATAPF010000547.1:0-14821 GCA_036265355.1 Kofleriaceae bacterium
CGGGAACAGCGGCGAGGCGTCGCTGCGGGTCGCGGCGCGATCGGCGGCCAGCGCCGGCGGCAGGTCGCCGAGCGCGGTCGCCAGGTGCTGCGCATCGCCCGCCGGCAACAGCGCCAGCACGGCGGCCGCCGCGCCGTCGTCGTGGAGCGCGGACACCAGCGCCGGCAGCGCCGCGCCCGCACAGCCGAGCGCCCAGCGCACCGCGCCCGACGGCGACAGCACCGGCGGCGGCGCGTCCGACGATGCGTACGCATGGCCGCGACCATCGCTGCCGGGCAGCGCTGCCAGCGCGCGCTGCACCGCGGCCAGCGCCCCGGCCTCGGGCTGCCAGCACCAGCGCTCCAGCCGGCCCGCCGCCGCGTCGGTCACCAGCTCGGCCAGCAGCGCCACCGGATCGGCGAACGCGATGCCCGCGTCGCGCTCGACGCTGCGCCGGCTGCCCACCGCGAGATCGGCCACCGCCGCGCGCACCGAGCCGACCATCCGCTCCGCCCAGCGCGCGGCGCAGTCGTCGTCGGCCTCGCCGGCCACCAGCGGCACGTGGGTCGCCACCCGGCGCAGGATCACCAGCGTGGTTCCGTCGTCGAGATCGCCGAGCGCGCGATCGAGCGCCGCCGGCAACAGCCGCGACCCGATGTCCGCCAGCCGCGCGCGCACGGCGTCGGCGGACGCGCCCGGCCCGATGCAGCGCACCTGGAGCCGGCCGATCTCGACGTGGGGCAGCACTATCCGGGCTTCTTCTCGTCGAGGATCGCGACCGTCGTCCCTTGCGTGGGCTTCGCCTTGGTCCACACGGCGGCGAACTTGGTCAGCGACGGCGCCGGCGTCCCCTTGGGGATCACCTTGACGTAGATCGCCTCGATCGGAAGATACGGGCCCAGCACCTGGGCGACCGACGCCTCCAACCCGATCTCCACCCATGGGACCGACGCCAGGCTCACCTCTTCGAAGTTCTCGCACCACCTGGTCTCGGCCGCATTGAACAGCCCGCGGTAGCGCGCCATGTAGCGCACGTCGTACTTGTCCTTGGCAGCGCCGGTGAGCCCGATGCGCAGGCTGGCGAAGCCCTTCGCCGCGCGCAGCCACTTGCCGTCGACCTCGCCCCTGGCCTCGAGCGCCTTGCCGTTGAGCGCGCGCCCTTCGTACTTGATGTCCAGATCGCAGACCGGCGGGTCGATCGAGATGCGCAGCGACGTGAGGGCGATCGTCCGAGGCGTGAGGTCACCGATCTTGAGATCGGGGGGGAAGTTCTCGAGGTTGATGTCTGCGAGGAGCTGAGTCGGCCCGGCCCACTCGCTGTCGCGGAACACCACCAGCTTCCCGTTGAGCACCGAGTGAGCCGGGACCAGCTCGTAGCTGGTCAGCCCCCGGTTGGTTCCATCGCCGCCGGTGGCCGGCGGCGCCGGCGGCGGGGTCGGCGGCGGCGGCGCCGTCTGCATTTGCTGCTGCTGCTGCTGGTGCACGTGGCCCCGCGGGGTTGGCAGCCCCTCGCGAGATGCGCTGCTCGTCGGAGCCGGGCCGGTCGAGGGCGCGGCCGGAGCGGCGTGCACCCCTGCCGGGGCAGCCGGCGCCGCTGGCGCGGCAACCGGCGCCGGCGACGCGGGGGCAGCTTCCTTGTCGAGGTTTCTCGCGAGCACGACGTTCTTCCCCGTCGCGTCGGTCTTGACCTGCCGCGGAGGGCGCATGACCGTCATCTCGATGCCGATGGTCAGGTGAGCCTCAGGCGTGGTGATGCAGCCGCCGAGCTGCGCGATCGGCCAGGTGAACATCACGTAGCCCTGGTAGTCGGCGCGCTTCTCCGGGTACCACACGAACGCCTGCGGCTCGCCGGGCGTCACCTTGGCCTTGTCGACCAGCCCGGCGATCCGGCCGAGCGTGCCCATGCAGTCGTCCTCGAGCAGCTGCTCGAGCTCCCCGGCCGAGATCGCGTTGGGGTTGGGCTCGATGGTGTAGGCGCCGCTCACGCGGACCCCGGTGGACGTGCTCTGGATCAGGTTGATGCGCTTGACCGCGGCCGCCGCCTGCTCCAGCTTGCTCACCGGAAACCGGACGGCCAGGGCACCCTTCAGGAGCTCGTTGATCGGCGGCCGCTGGTTGTCGTGCACCGAGCGGACGTACGCACCGGCCACGAACCCGGACGGCGGGATGAAGATGTTGCCCTTCACCGGGTCCGGGACCTGCAGCCATGGATAGAGGAACACGCCCCACTGGGAGGCGCGCGGCAGGGTCAGCTTGTCGACGCCGCTGACCGCCTCGGGCGAATCGAGCAGCGCGAAGCAGCGCTTGCTGGTCTCGCAGGTCTTGAGCAGCACGTCCTGGATCTCGGGCGAGGTCTGCCCCGGCGCCGCGATCAGCGACACGTTGCCGAGCTGCGCCACCGCCTTGGCGTAGCTGTCCTTGCCGGCGTTGAGCCCGACGTTGACGACGAGCGCATGGCTGCCACCGTTGGCGAAGAAGCCGGACACGCTGGGCGCGAGGATGGGGGCGTGGCCGGAATCGCCGAACGTCTTCGTGAACTCCTCCAGGCTTTCGATCCTGGTGGCCACGTTGGTCGGGCCGATCGGCGACTCGCCGATGAAGCCGACGACGTCCGAGCCGATGCCCGGCACCTCCTCCTCCGGCAGCTTGGCACCGCCGTGGCCCTTGCCGAGCCCGGCCTCGGCCGCCTTGATCAGGAGCTCCTCGATCAGCGCCAGCCTGTCCCGCGGATCGCCGATGCCGAGCGGTGCCTTGCGGGTCAGCTTGAGCGGGCCCGAGTCCAGCGCGTCGCCGAAGATCGCGTTCATCTCGCCCGGCGTCGCCGGCATCAGGCGATACGGCACGCCGTCGAACAAGCCGTTCACGCCGTCGGCGAGCTCGGCCGGCGCGATGTGCGTGGCGCTGCTGGCCGCGGTCCCCGAGACCAGGGCGATCGGCAGGAAGCCGACGCCCGGCAGCTCGAGGATCGGCGACTTGTCGCCGGTGGCGAACCCGAGATCCCACAGCGTGGTGCCCGACTTCGCCGCGCCGGCCGCGGCCAGCGCCTCGGTCAGCTGGGACTGGAACTGCACCACGCGCGCGAGCTGCGCCGGCTTGGACGGCTGGAGCAGCCCGCCCAGCCAGTACGCCATCTCCGCCGGCGTGCGCAGCCGCTTGGCGGTCCACTCGTCGTAGGCCACGAAGTCACCGCCCGACAGGTAGACCACGCCGATCGGCACGTGGCTGCCGCAGTCGGGCGCGTCGGCCTCGCCGGAGAACGGCAGGCCCTTGCCGAGCAGCGGCAGCCGGGTGCCGTGCGCCGCGATCTCGGCGTCGAAGTACCGGCGCGCGCCCTCGCCGCGCCACGCGAACGGATCGGTGCCCTTCGACGGCGCCGTCACGCCCGGGAAGTACACCAGCTGGAGCGCGACCCCCTCGGAGTGATAGCCGAGGCTGCACACCTGCTGGGCGTTGTCGCCGCACTGCACGCCGTAGACCGGCACCTTGCCGAAGTCGAGCCCGTTGACGTAGAGGCACAGCAGGTACGCGCCGGTCAGGCCGACGCCCTGCGGGTCGGCGATCGGCGTGATCGACGGTCCGGGCACGCTGCAGGTCGTCGGGTACTTGCCGAACGCGTCGATCAGCCCCGCGAGCTTCACCGTGGTGGTGCACTTCAGGTACAGATCGCTGCCCCAGCCGTCGGCGGCGTGGCCGCGCCCGATGACCAGCGAGGTGTCGCTGTGGCCGGGATCGGCCTTGCAGATCTCCTCGACGGCGGCCGAGAGCACGGCGGCGACCTCGGCCGGCTTGCGATCCTTGCCGACGATCTCGGACCACGCCTTGCGGCTCGCCTCGGAGGCGAGCACCTTGGCCATGAAGTTCTGCGTGATCTGATCGACGAACGTGGTCGACATCGGCCCGGTCGTCGCCGTGACGTGGAAGCCGTAGCTCACCCCCGCGCCCTGCGCGCGCTCGGACAGCGCGATCCGCAGGAGGTAGTTGTTCTGCTCGGTCTGGAAGTCCTCGGCCTTGAGGAACCGGCCGTTGAAGTAGATCAGCTCCTCGAGCGATGGCGTCAGCACCACGCCGGTGGCGGGTGTGCTGCCGCCCCCCGGTCCAGCGGGAGCCGCAGGACCGCAGTTGCACGGCGCGGCGGAGCCGGCGGAGCCGGCGGCGGCTGCCATGGGCGCGGCGAGGGTCGCGGACGACGGATCGGTGCGTGGCTTGTACATCGTCATGGAGGTCTCCGCGTCAGGTAGAGGTGACGACGAACGTGGTGAAGTTGGTGCCGCCGTTGAGCGCGACCGCGCCGCGCGGCGTCAGCGCCAGCACCTGGTTGGGGCCGGCGCCGTCGATCCCGATCCGGACCGCCGTGTTCTTGTCGGGGTTGGCGGTCAGCGGCACGGTGAGCTGTGTGAAGTCCGGCGCCACCAGCGCCAGCGGCTTGCTGGTGTCGACCAGCAGCACCGGCGCGACCACGGCGCCGGGCGTGGCCGGCTTGGGGATCGCGTCGACGTGGAACGCGCCGATCGGCGCCACCGCCGGCGGCAGCGACAGCGTGACGTTGAGGACCTTGTCGCCGAGCGACGCGCTCACCACATGGAACGCGGCGCCGGCCGGCGCGATGATCTGCGGCGCCAGCAGATCGGGGTTGGCGGTGAACGCCCAGCTGTGGTTGCCGCCGCCGTCGGTCGAGCGGGTGAGCGCGCCGAGCAGCAGCGGGCGCGCGGCGTCGTCCTTGATCAGCTTGACCAGCAGCGCGAAGTTGCCGGGCTGCGCGTCCTTGCCGTCGGGCCCGAGCTGGCTCGTCAGATCGAGCGGCTGATCGACCTTGTCGACCTGCAGCGCCAGCGCCGCGGTCTCGAGCGCGCGGCTCGGCATGGTCGGCGACGCCGCGTCGTCACACGGCGCGGCCACCGCCGGCACCGGCGCGACGCAGCACGCCTGGTACGCCACCGTGAGGTAGATCGGCTCGCCGTCGGTGACGTGGTTCTGCTCCGCCCAGGTCAGCAGGTCGAGCGTGCACGGGTTCTGCACCCACAGCTCGCGGCCGAGCTCGTCGAGCGCGAACAGCGGCTGCACGGTGAGCCGCTCGAACGGCTTGCCGTCGCTGACGCCGACCGCGGACGACACCTGGCCGCCCCACACCAGCCCGAACCCGACGAACAGGCGCTGGCTGAGCCGGTGCTTGCAGAGGTGGAAGCCCTGATCCTGCTGGAACTCGTCGACGCCCAGCAGCATGCCGAACTGGTAGCAGAGCCGGACGAATGGGTCCCAGACCCCTTTCCATTCCTGATCGGTGCAGCACGCCTGGTCCATATTCGCTCCTAGCTGAGGACGGTATTGCGTCCGAGGTTGATGATTCCCACTGCAGGCGTGCGCTCGCCCGGTGGGCGGCCGCCGAGCACCGCGTTGCGCCCGACCGGCCAGCCGCCGCCCGGCCCGTTGCCGTCGCCGATCACCGCGCGCTTCAGGCAGTCGGCGCGGCCGACCAGCGTGCTGATGCCGACCAGCGCGCGCGTGCCCACCACGCAGGTCTCGGTCACGTCGCAGATCTCGGCCAGCGTGTGGGCCGGCTTCTCGAGCTCGACGATCTCGCTCACCACCGCGCGCTGCTCATCGGACAGCAGCCCCGCGACGAACAGCGTGAAGCGGTGGGCGGACGTCCGCGTGTCGCCGATCAGCTTGCCCGGCGCGTTGAGCACCAGGGCGCCGTCGAGCACGCTCTGGCCCGGCTTGCCCGACGCTGGATCGGTCCCGACGATCACACCTGCCGACTGCCGGGTGCGGAACGCCTCGACCAGCTGGAACGGCAGATCGAGGTACAGCGCGAGGAACTTCGCCAGGCCGTCCTTGGTCCCGCGGACGCGATAGAGCTCCGCCGCGCCGGCCACGAGCCTCCTGCGCCGGTCCTCGGGCCAGCGCGGATCGAGCACCAGCCCGAGCCAGCCGGCCAGCCAGTCGAGCGCCTCCGAGGGCACCGCGCGCGGCTCGAACAGCGCCGACAGGTGATCGCGGACCTCGTCGAGCTCGGAGTGCACGCCCTCGAACACCGACAGCAGGCGATCGAGGAACTCGGCCGCGCGCGGGTCTTCGCGATAGATCTCCGGGAGGTATTTCAGGTACGACGGGCGCGGGTAGTAGGCGCGCAGCCCCGCGACCTGCGGCGTCAGCCGATCGGTCCCGGCCAGCGCGATCTCGATCCACAGGTAGCGGCCGGGCGGCGAGAACACCAGGCCCTCGTAGAGGTCGTAGCGCTCGCCGCCGGGATAGCTCGGCTGGTAGAACGGGCGATCGGCGCCCGCCGGGCGGCGCAGCAGCCGCGGCATCGGCGTCCAGTCCGGCACGCTGGTGGCGTCGAACGGGTGATAGGTCGGCGCGCCCTCGACCTCGCGCATGTCGGCGGCGGAGAACCCCTGGGGCGGCCGCAGCGGCTGGATGCCCTCGGGGCCGGGCACGGTGACGCCGAGCGGCGGGTCCACGGTCTCCGACGTCCGGGTGCGGACGTGCAGCGCGGTGTGCTCGGGCAGGCAGGCCTCGATGAACACGCGGTGCCAGACGCACTCGCGGATCCCACTATCGAGCGCGAAGCTGGTGACCGTGCCCTCGGGCGGATAGCTGGGGAACGCCGTCGCCGGCGCGCTCACCCCGTCGGGCTCGGTGAACAGCACGTCGCCGTCGGCGTCGGCGATCACCGCGCCGCCGTCGAACCCCCATGGCTGGGCCTCGCCCACGTAGTGCAGCTCGACCCGCACGAACTCGCAGCCGGTGCCGTCGAGGTGGTAGCGCAACAGCGTGGCCTCGGGCGAGCCGCCGACCACGAGGTCGCCGGCGGCATCGAGCGCGATCGTCGTGGCATCGAGCGGGTGCGGATCCGCCGGGCCCATCGGCAGCGGCGTGACGCGGATGTCGTGGCGGCGGGCCCACACCAGCTGCGGTCCGGTCGGCGGACGGTCGAGCACGACCACCGCGCCGTCGGGCGCGACGATCAGCGCCACCGGATCGACCAGGCTGGCCTGCCCGTCGTGCTCCCACTCGCCGCCCGGGCCGAGCAGCTGAAGCGGCGCCCGATCGGGGCGCAGCCGCCACACCGAGCGGGTGCCGCGATCGAGCAGGAACGCGCCGCGACCCGACGGATCGGCGAACAGGTCCCACGGCCGCGACGCGCGGCCGAGCCGGCTCGGCGGGCGCAGCCGTCCGACCGAGCGGCCGTCGCGCAGGTCGATGATGTAGACGCGCGCCGCGACCGGCGCGGTGGCGCCGAACGGCACGCCGCTGTCGGCGATGTAGAGCTGGTCGGCGCCGTCGATGCAGATCCCGCGCGGATCGGTGAGCGCGAGCTCGGGGTTCGGGCAGCCCGGCGCGATCGTCTCGCCGGACAGCTCGCCGCCGCCGAGCCGCACGATCGCCGGCGCCCCGGTGGCGGTGGCCAGATCGAGCCGCTCGACGTGGCCGGCCGGCGCCGCCGCGCTCGACGGCACCGAGCGCCACAGCCGGCCGCACGCGTCGAACGCCGCGCCGTAGCGCAGCCGCGCGGCGTCAATCGTGGCGTCGACCGGCGGCCGCGGCGACGGCGTGGCCGCCAGCGTCACGCGCAGCCGGTCGGCGTCGTAGGCGGTCTGCACGTGATCGCAGCGCAGCCAGTGCTCGCGGGTGCGCAGGACCCAGTGCAGCGTCCCGACGGCGTCGCCGATCCGCAGCATCAGCAGGCGGTCCTCGGCACCGGCACCGGCACCAGCACCTTGTCCGTGGCCGGCCCCGCGGACAGCGGCGGAGCGGTGCCCGCGCCGACCGCGATCTGGGTGAGCGCCGGCAGATCGATGAGCCGCAGGTCGATCGATTCGACCGCGCCGGTCATCGTGCCGTCGTTGAACACGCGGAACAGCTGGAGCTCCTCGACCCAGGCCACGCCACTGACCTGCAGCACCGCGGCCTCGATCGCGGCGCGGTTGACCTTGCCGCCGAGCGGCCAGCCCTGGCCGTCGGGTCCGAACGGCGCGAGCGGCGCGAGGTACTGGTGGAGCGCCAGGCACACCCACTGGTTGAGCTGCTCCATGCGCGTGCCCGGCTTGGGCTTGACGCCGACCGAGACCGCCAGCTTCACGTAGCGCGGCCCGATGACAAACAGCTCGGTGGTGATCAGCCGGTGCTGATCGAGGTGGTTGCACACCGCCTGGCGGAACGCGCGGTCGGGCTCCGGCGCGCTCGGGTTCACCGGGTCCTCGGCCGGGACGACCAGCACGGTCACCACGCCGGGGAACTTGACCGCCGGATCCGAGCTCGGCCGGAACAGCGGCAGCACCTCGGCGCGGCCGACCGCCACGCCGGGCGTGAGCTGGGCGAGCTCGCGGAAGTCGTCGGCGGTGACCGCGCGGTTCTGGTGGCGCAGGATCATCGGCACGCGCCGCCGCGCCTGGTCGACGGTCTCGGTCTCCGAGCCGCCCGCCGTCGCCACCGGATTGGTGGTCTTGCCGGGATCGATCTCCGGCGGGGTCGGCGCCTCCAGCTTGCTGATCGCGCCCGGCGGCAGGTTGCCGGCGAGCCCGCCGCCGTACTGGTACGTGGCGTAGAGCGGCGCGCCGTCGGGCACGACCCGGCCCTGCAGGCCGTCGCCCACGGTGACCAGGCCGAGCGCGCGGTCGAGCACGTAGCCGCTGGTCCGGTCGTCGGCGGCGTCGAAGTTGTCGAGCTCGCACCACGTGGCCGGCGCGCCGTTCTCGAACACCGTCAGGGTCAGCGTGCCGGTGAGCACCGGGTTGAACGCCAGCGTGAACTGCTGCGACGGCTGGCCCTTGCCGACGCCGATCGCCTCGTTGCTCTGCTTGATCGCCTGCACCACGTCGACCGCGTTGGGGCCGATCCACTGCAGCGCGTAGTTCACCTTGGGCCGCTTGGGCGCCTGCTCGGTGTCGGTCGCCTCGCGGGGCAGCGCGCGCAGCCAGAACACCACGCGCTTCTCGAGGTCGCCGTCGTCGAGCAGCGGCGGTAGATCGCCGGCGCGGGGATAGGCGGCGAGCGGCACCAGCCGGGTGGTCCCGGTGGTCGGATCGGGCGGGGTCTCCATCTGGTCCCAGGTCGCGAGCTGCTGCTCGGGCGAGCTCGGCTTGCCGGCCACCATCAGCGCGTAGTCGGGGAGCTGCAGCTTGACCACGCCGTCGTGGCGCAGCCCGTCGGTGGTGTCGTCGACCAGCGCGACGCTCGCGTAGCTCGGCTGCTGGGTCCAGCCCAGCGCGGTGGGCGATGCCGGGATGCCCGCCGGCGCGGTGATCTGCCAGCGCCAGCGGGTGCGCGCCAGGCCGTCGACCGCGCGGTTGCCGCCGGTGTCCTCCGGCGGGGCCTCGCACGCGGTGCAGGTCCGGCCCTGGAGCGAAGCGAGCGACACGCCCAGCGTGAGGATCTGGTGGCCGAGCACCTTGCGGACCTCGTCCTTCTTGGCGGCGAGCAGCACGGCCGACGCCTTCGCGGTCTGGTAGTCCTTGTCGCGCAGCAGCACCGCGATCCACAGCGCGCCGTCCATCGCGCGCGACAGCGGCAGCACGCTGCCGTCGGTCGGCGGATAGGCCCGGGTGACGAAGTGCACCGGCGCGATCGTCGACAGCTTGTCGAGCTGGCCGCCGACGAACGCCTTGAGCGCGCTCCGGGCGAACGCCTCCTGGTCGCTCTTCTTGCGCGGCGCCGGCGTGCGGCACTTGAGGAACCCGGCGGTGTCGACCGGCAGCACGGTGAGCGCGTTGGTCGCGGCGAACTTGACCTTGCCCGCGCTCAGCTTGGCGTCCGGGACCACCGTGCAGCTCGCCACCGTCGCGGCGTTGATCGCCAGCTGGACCAGCCCGCGGGCCGGCTCGGCCGCGCGCGGCTGGGCGTCGAGCAGGTTCAGGAACGCCAGGTAGTTGTTGTCCGGGACGCGGTTGAGCCGGTAGATCAGCGCCTCGGTCAGGTAGGCGAACAGCTCGACGATGGTGACGCCGGGGTCGCCGGGCCGCAGGTCGGTCCACTCGGGCGTGTAGATCGGCACGCGGGCCAGCGCCTCGTCGCGCAGGTCCTTCCAGGTCCGGTCGTCGAGCAACGGAGGTACGATCGGCATGGCTAGCTCTGACCTCCGTCGAGGCGGAACGGTTGGGTGAGGACGCCCGGCGCGCCGGTCCGGCGCAGCGTGTAGCGCACCACCAGGTTGACCTGGGCCGGCTCGACGTCGTCGGCGGTCACGTCCACGCCGATCAGGCGCACGCGATCCTCGTACAGGTTGATCGCGCGGGTCACTTCCTTGGCGATCAGCCGGCGGGTCGAGGCGTCGTTGGGCGCGAACAGGTAGCGCCGCAGATCGCAGCCGTAGCCGGGCCGCATCAGCCGCTCACCGGGCGCGGTGCGCAGCAGCACGCGCAGCGCCTGGCTGACCACGTCGGTCTCGCCGACGGTGCCGAGCGTGCCGGTCGCCGGATCGACCAGCGGCGGGAACGCGAAGCCCAGGCCGTACCAGTCGTTGCTGCTCATTGAGCGTTGCCTCCCAGGCCGATACAGAACTTGAGCTTGATCAGGATCGCGAACGAGAAGTTGAAGACGATCAGGATGACCAGGCCGATGTTGATCATCAGGTAGGCCAGGATGGTCAGGATGAAGATCGGCCAGAAGCAGAGCTGCAGCGGGAGGCTGGGATTCGACGGACAGTCGGGCGCGTCATCGAGCTTCATGTCGGTGAGGTCGGAGGACAGCGTGACTCCGTCGGGCACCTGGCTCGGATCATAGAAGTTGCCGTCGGAGCCCTTGGACTTCATCGTCGGATAACAGTCCTTGTGCCCCACGCCGAGCGGCAGCCCGCCGCGCGCCGCGAGCTGCGCGCCAGCCAGCCCGCCCAGCATCTTCTTGATCGTGTTCAGCGACGGCAGATCGATCTGCGTGGGCCGGCCGCCGAACGGATCGTAGAACGGCGCCATCACCACCGGCTCCGACGCCGGGCCCCACTGCTCGACGACGCACCCCGGCTCGGGCTCGAGCGTGGCGACGCAGCGGATCACGTAGGCCCAGCCCGCGGTGGGCTCGCCGTCGAGATCGGGCGCCTCGAACTTGGGGCGCGGGCCGGTCGTGGTCCCGTGGTTGAACAGGCCGAGCAGCCCTCGCCAGTCCGAGGTCCGCCAGCTGCGGATCGTGGCCGGCTTGAGCGCGTAGCTGGTGGACGCCGGGACGAGCGGCGCCGCCGACACCACCTGCGACGCCGTCAACGATGGCGCGCCGGGATCCGCCGGCTGCGGGATCGGCACGCCGCCGTCGTCGAGCGGCACCTGGCGCGGGCCATACATCTCGCCGCTCGCCGTGGGGATGTAGCCGAAGTACACCGCCTTGCCGTCGAGGCCGGGCACCTTCGACATCGGGAACCGCTCCTCGCCCTCGAGCGCCGGCTCGCTGCGCGGGATCGGCCACCAGGTATGGGTGTTGCCGGTGAGCCGCGCGGCGAGCTCGAGCGCCGCCGGCGGCGGGGGCGCCGGAAACAGCGAGGGATCCGGCACCTCGACCCAGGCCCACTCGCGCGCGTCGATCACCGGCCCGTCACTGCCGCCGACGGTGACGACCGTCGGCGGCAGCGGCGCGGCAGGCACCGGCACCAGGACCGGAGGCGGGGGTGGCGGCTCCGGTCGGAGGCACTCGGGAACGATCTCGATCGGCGCGGGCGCCGGCGGCGCGGCACCTTCGCAGCCGGGCTTGGTCGGGAGCTTCGCCGCCGGGGGCTTGGCCGGCTTCGGCGGCTTGGTCGGCTTCGGCGGCCTGGCCGGCCTGACCGGCGGGTCGCGGCGCAGCGCCACGCGCCGGATCACGAACTCGACCTTCCGGATCTTGGTCTGGGTCGGCGCCGGGAAGCCCGGGACCAGGCAGCGCAGCTCGCAGGCGGCGAGGTAGAACCGGAAGTGCGCCGGCTGGTACAGCTTGCGGAACCGCCGGCCCATGTAATCGAGCGCGTCGGTATCGACGTCGAGCACCGGCGGCGGCGCGATCGACCCCAGCAGCGAGCCGGGCGGTGCGGCCCCGGCGGCGCCGACCTCGGCGAAGTAGCGCTTGACGAAGTCGACGCGATCGAACTTGTGCAGCACCGGCGGGCCGGGCTGCTCGCCGGGTCGCGCCATCGGCGCGTAGAACGGCGTGCCGACGTCGACCACGTCGTGCGCCGGCAGGGTCCGCGCGAGCGCTACCACAGGTTGCCCGCTCCCGGCGTGTAGGTGGAGCCCACGACGGTCGTCGAGATCATCGTCTGGTGCGTGGTGACGCCGCTGAATGTCGCCATCGGCGCGTTGACCGTCATCTGCGGGGTCTGCACGGTGAGCCCCGACGGCGCGGTGATCGTGATGCCGCCCGAGCTGTCGAACTCGATCTTGGCGCCGGCCGATCCCTCCAGGGTCAGCTTGGTCGCGCCGTCGTCGAGCACCAGCTTGTTGCCGTTGGGCGTGGTCAGCGTGATCTTGGCCGAGCCGTCGGTGTCGTCGAACTCGAGCTTGTGCCCGGCGCGCGACTTGATGACCCGGATGTTGTTGTTGCCGCCGCCGTCCATCGACTCCGGCGGCGAGTCCTGGCCGTTCCACAGCGCGCCGACCACGTAGGGCCGCCGCGGATCGCCGGCGAAGAACGCGACCAGCACCTCGTCGTCGGGATCGGGGATGAAGAAGCTGCCGCGCGACGGGCCGGCCATCAGCGTGGCCACGCGCGCCCACACCTTGAAGCTCTCGCCGCCCTCGTCGGGCGAGCCCATCAGCTGGACCTGGATCCGGCCCTGCGAGTCGGGATCCTTCACGCTGGTGACCTTGGCGGGGTACACGCCGTACCACCGCGGCGGACCCTCGCGCTCGACGAAGCTCTTGGGATCGACCTGCCGCATCAGCTCTCCTCTCCGACGGCCGGCCGCTCCGCCTCGAACAGCGTGCGGAACCCGTGCTCGCGGTCGTAGCGATGCCTGACCTGGGTGGCCACGTAGGTCCCGGTGAACACCGGGCCGACCCCGCCGATCGCCAGGCGCGATCCGATCTTGAGCGCGGCGGTGCCCTCGGTCTCGCCGCGGCAGCGCACGAACGCGCGCCCGCGCCGCTTGAGCTCGGCCTCGGCGTACGACCGGGCCTCGTCGTTCGACGCCAGCGCCCGATCGACCACGTGCTCGGTGCGCGAGCCGAACGCCTGCTGCATCACGTCGGCGCCGACCTTGGCGCCGCGCGCCTCGGACGACAGCAGCGACGACGCGGCCTCTTCGTCCGGATCGTCCTTGCCGCCGACGTCGTAACCGTGCGCCTTGACCGTCGCGACCTGGTGGGTGAGATCCGCGATCACCGAGAACCGGGTCAGCGTGGCGCCACGGGTCAGCGTGATGTCGCCGCCGTCGCGCGCCGAGCGCGCCTTGAACTTGAGCGTGTCGTTGTCCACCCACAGCTGCGCGTCGATCGCGCGGGCGCGCTCGCGGAGGAACGCCAGATCGGTCTGGCCGAGCTGGACCAGGACCTTGTGGGTCGGGCCGGGCGCGTCGGCGTCGGCCTGGAGCTGGTGCGCGCTGGCCAGCGTGCTCGCGACGTCGGCGTCGCTGACGTCCTCGTAGGTCCGGGTCCGCCGGGTCATCCGGAAGAACTGCAGCGCGTCCTCGGCCGAGATGCTGATCTCGGGCACCGTCGACAGCCCGAACCGCGCGCCGATCTGGGTGATCCGCCCGGTGAACACGGTCTGCGACGCGTCCTTGGGCCCGACGTCGATCTGGATCTTCTTGCCGAACGCGATCACGCCGCCGTCGAAGAACATGAAGTCGGAGTCGCCACCGCCGCCGGGCGGGTGGCCCCAGTTCTCGAACCGGGCCTCGACCCGCATCATGCCCTCGGTGTCGTCGAAGATCTCGAGCTCGATCAGCGCGTCGGCCAGCGACGGCTGCTTGTCGCCGTCGACGGTGAACACCGGCTGTGCGCTGTACAGCCCCTGATCGGGGACGCCGGTATCGCTGCGCTGTGCGTCGGTCGTCATCAGTCGGCCAGGTTGCGGAGGTGACGCTCGATCTCGTCGCGGATGAAGTCGCGCAGCAGCGTGCCGTAGCGCGACACGAAGTCGTCGGGATCGAGCGCCTGACCGGCTCCGCCGGACGGGCCGCCGCGCGACTCGCCCGCGGCTTCGGACTGCGCGGTGACGTCGAAGTTGTTAATGACCACAGCCACAGCAGGTTCCTTTCTTCCTCGCGCTCGCCGGCCCGCCGTCGGCGGCGGGCGGATCGGGGCAGTCGCGATCGTCCGGCAGGCAGGTGTCGTCGGCGGGCAGCCGCGGATAGGCGAGCGCGCGCAGCGTCGGTCCGGCGATGCCGAACTTGACCGTCTTGCGGGGCACGCCGGAGATCCCGAGGAATCCGCCGCCGGTCGCGACCGCACCGCCGGGCAGCGGCGACTGCGCCGCCAGGCCCACGGTCGCGGCCACCCGGCTGCCGCCGGTCTTCGCGGCGACCGAGACCGCGCTCGTGCCGAGCACCGCGGCCGGGCTCGACGGGGTGACGCCGGCGGTCGGGCCCGGCGGCGCCAGGGTCGGGCTGGTGCGCGTGGTCGACGCGGCGCCGGCCGCGGTCGTCGACGGTGGGGGCAGCGCTGGGGGCCGCGCCGCGGGCGCGCGCGAGATCCGTCCGCTCGGATCCATCACCGACTGGGCGCCCGGCGAGCCGCCCCCGCCGGGCCCGCCGACCGACCCGGCTCCCGGCAGCGAGACCGACGCCGAGGCGCCGACGGCCACGCCGCCGGATACGCTGAGGCCACCGCCCGCGGAGATCCCCAGGCTGAGGCCGAGCCCGGCCGACGCGCCGGCGCCCGCCTCGAGGCCGAAGCCGCCGCCGCCGCCGATCGTCACGCCCAGCCCGGCGCCACCGCCGAAC
>DATAPF010000548.1:0-3328 GCA_036265355.1 Kofleriaceae bacterium
TCGGCCTTGGCGTTGGCGGCCAGGAACGGCAGCACCGCGTTGCTGGTGATCGTGATCCCGCTGCCCGCCGCGAAGCTCGTCAGGCTGGTCGGATTCATGCAGCTGATCTCGCTGGCGATCTGCTTGGACAGGCCGATCACCACCGCGGTCGTGCAGGTGTTGGTCAGAAACGAGTTCACCGAAAGCTCCGAGCTGGTCTCGCTGGTCTCGGGCTCGCCGGGCTCCACGCCGCAGCCGCCGAGCGCGAGCGCGGCTCCCAGGCCGACGGCAGCCAGCCGCCGACCGCGCGGCGCCGTGTGCAACTCACAGGTTGCGGTCGACCGAGGTGAACCGGACAAATGACGGAAACCGTGTGCGCTGGTCATGGTGGCCGGGAGCCACAGCAAGCGGCGCGCCCGCCGCGATGCGACGCCGATCACCTCGCCGCAGCCTGCGCAGCGGATCACACCGCCGCCGGCGCGCGGCCCCGGGTGCCGTGCAAGGTCATCGCGTGCGACGCCATGCTCGGTGGGGCCGCGAGGGCGGCTCCTGGGGGTAGCGCGCACCTGCGCCACCCTCCCGGAGTAGAGTGGCCCGGCATGCGCCTTCTGTTCTGCGGCTCCGGATGGTTGCCGATCGTCGATCTGATCGCCGCGCGGCTGCCGCCCGACGCCACGATCACAGCCTGGGACCGCCGGACACCGCTGGCGAGCGCGATCGCCGAGATCGACGTCCTGTTGCCGTCGGACGCGGTGATCACGCCCGAGGTGATCGCGGCGGCGCCGCGGCTGCGCCTGATCATGCAGCCGGCGGCGGGCACCGAGCGCATCGATCGGGCATCGGCGGTCGCCCGCGGCATCCCGATCTGCAACGCGCCCGGCGCCAACCACGTCGCCGCGGCCGAGACCGCGCTGTACCTGCTGCTCGCGCTGGCCCGCCGCGCGCCGGCGGCGGCCCGGGCGTTCGCGGCGCGCGAGGTCGGCGTCCCGCTCGGCGTGGAGCTCGCCGGCAAGACGCTCGGCGTGATCGGGATGGGCCGGGTCGGCACGGCGGTCGCCGAGCGCGCGCGCGGCCTCGCCATGACCGTGATCGAGCTCGGCCGCGGCGCGACCGTCGCCGAGCGCCTGGCGTTCTTCGCCGCCAGCGACGCGATCACGATCCACTGCCCGCTGACCCCCCAGACCCGCGGCATGCTCGACGCCGCGGCGTTCGCCGCGATGCGGCCCGGCGCCCTGGTGGTCAACGTCGCGCGCGGCGCGGTGATCGATCGGGCGGCGCTGGTCGCGGCGCTCGCGAGCGATCGGCTCGGCGGCGTCGGGCTGGACGTCCACTGGGACGAGCCCCCGGATCCCGGCGATCCGCTCTACGCCGACCCGCGGGTCGTGGCGCTGCCGCACCTCGGGGGGTCCACCCTGGAGGCGTTTACCCGGATCGCCGAGGTCGTGGTCGACAACCTGGGGCGCCTCACCCGGGGCGAGCCGCTCCGCCACCGCGTTGCGTGAGCTCCGGCCACCAGACGGGGCCCATGCCCACACCGACCAGCTGGCCGGTGCCGCGCCAGGCCGCACCGAGGATCCGGAGGGCGACGCACTGCGTGACCGGCATCAAGTCTGCGAGAGTAGACGGTGTTGTGGGGAGATGACAGCGTACATTGCGGGGCCCGGAGGCGGGCCGCACGCGGTAATCGCTCGGGGCCCACCGTGTTAGTCTGGGCGCGTGGAAGCCACCGGGGACCGGTCCGAGGACGCCCGACCGGGAAGCGAGAGCGAGACCGTGCTCCGCGGGCGTCAGCTCGGCGACTTCGTGCTCCGCGAGTGTATCGGCGAAGGCGCATTCGCCGCGGTCTATCGCTGCGAGCAGCCGCTGCTCGGCCGCGAGGCCGTCGTCAAGGTGCTGCACCAGCGGCTGCGCAACAGCGAGGTGGTGTTCCAGCGCTTCATGCGCGAGGCCCGGCTCGCGTCGCGGCTCGATCATCCGTACGCGGCGCACGTCTACGCGTTCGGGGTCGAGCCCGATGACGGGCTGGCGTGGATCGCGATGGAGCTGGTCCACGGGACCTCGCTCGCGCGCTGGCTGAGCGAGCGCGGCGCCATGCCGCTCGACATGCTGGTCGCGTTCTTCGAGCAGGTCGCCGAGATCGTCCAGAACGCGCACGACCACGGGATCGTGCACCGCGATCTCAAGCCGTCGAACGTGATGATCATCGAGTACACCGGCAAGATCTTCCCCAAGCTGCTCGACTTCGGGATCGCCAAGCTGGTCGACGACGCGGCCAACGGGATGTCGAGCGGCGAGTTCTCGCAACCGACCCACCCCGGCGCGGCGATCCCGGGCGGGCTGGTCACCGGCGAGTTCGACGACACGCTGTCGCCGATGGCGATGGGCAGCGGCGACATCCAGCTGACCCAGGCCAACGCGACGCTCGGCTCGCCGCCGTACATGTCGCCCGAGCAGTGGTGCGATCCGCTGTCGGTCGGACCGCGCTCCGATCTGTACGCGCTCGGGGTCATGGCGTACGAGGCGCTGACCGGGCGCCAGCCGTTCACCGGCGCGACGATCGCGGCGATCGGCGAGCAGCACTGCAATGCCGAGGTGCCCCCGGTCGGCCAGCCATTCCCCCGGTCGCTCGACCGCGTGTTCCGGCGGGCGCTCGCCAAGGAGCCCGAGGACCGACCGGCCAGCGCGCTGGACTTCGCGCGCGAGCTGCGGGACGCGGCGCTCGGCGCCCTGGGGTCCGACTCCCGGATCTCGACCACGAAGATGGCGCCGATCGCGCAGCGGCGGATGCGCGCGCTCGCGGTCGGTGCCGCGGCGGCGGTCCTCGGCGGCGCAGTTGCCTACGCCGGCGCGCACAAGCTGCTCGCCGGCGACGACTCCCCGCCGGCGCGGCGGGAGATCGCGGCGGCCGCGAAGCCGGACAGCTCCGCGAGGCCGCAGCCCGAGCCCCCGGGTGTGCCCGCCGCGGAGGCTCCCGCCGCGACCGCAGCCGTGGTCGTCGAGATCGAGTCGATCCCGTACGGCGCGGAGGTGTTCCGGCTGCCGTCGGAGACCCGGGTCGGCGTCACCCCCTGGCGGATGCAGGTGCCGCGCGAGCAGGGCACGCAGACGTTCCTGATCCGCAAGCCGGGGTTCGGCGAGCGCCGCGTCGTGGTCGACCTGCGCACGGGGGGGACCCTCGTCGTGCGGCTGCCCCACGTGACCTACCGGCCGCCGCCTCCCCCGGGCGCCCCCAGTACCGAGCCGGCGCGCAAGGAAGGCGAGCCGGTCGACCCGTTCCGGAACGGAGGGAAATGACGTGCGACTCCTCGCGATCCTCGCGGTGTTTGCGTTGGTCGCGACGCTGACTTCC
>DATAPF010000549.1:0-5124 GCA_036265355.1 Kofleriaceae bacterium
GATCAGTTCTCGGCAGGATTCGCCAAGTCTGCATTGTCGCTCGCGGTCAAGGCGCTTGGCTGCAAGCAGAACGACCGCATGTATCGCATGGCGGCGACCTACGCTTGTGTGGCCCACGATGTGGCCGCCGCGAAGCTGTACTACGGAAGGGTTTCGCAGCAGTTCCAGTACCCGCTGGTGCAGCGTTGCCAGCAAGAGAGCATCGAGCTTCCTTGATCACGCGGTTGGCATCGGTCCAATTCCTCGGTGGGTGATCACCTCCGCTCGCCGGCGCCTCGGGGCGGCGGCCGCGAGCGCGGCGAGCACGATCGCCAGTCCGCCCGACGGATCGTCGGCGGTGCAGCTGCCGCAGGCGTAGAAGCTGGTGCTGGCGACGCCGGTGGCGGGGGGCCCGGTGTCGGTGCCGCTGCCGGTGGCGATGCCGTTGCCGGTCAGCTCGACCTTGAGCGGATCGGCCAGCTGCGGCGAGGTGATGATCAGCGTCTTGCTGACCATGTCGAGCTTGGTCGGATGGAACCCGACGCTGAACGCCGCGACCTCGCCGGGCTTGAGCGCGGTGGGGAAGTTCGGGCTGTCGATCGAGAACGGGGACGGGATCTGCGGCGGGTCGAGCTGGAGCGGTCCGGTGCTGCAGTTCTGCAGCGTGACCTGCCGCGCGTTGTGGGTGTCGACGTGGATCGGGACCTCGCCGAAGTCGAGCATGTCGGGCACGGTCGCGGTTCCGTTGGCGATGAACGTGGCGGTCAGCGTGGTGTGCGTCGGCGCGGCGCTGGCGTCGGTCGTCCACACCAGGTCGTCGCTGACGATGCCGATGTCGTTGCGCGGCTGGGGGCTGACGGCGACGAACGCGCGCTGGTGCGGCGCGAGCACGTTCGGGTAGTCGAGCGGCGCGACCAGCGCGAGATCGAACGGCGACGTCGCGCTCATCAGCGCCGGGGCGGACAGGCCGACGGTCGCGCTGCCGGTCGAGGTCAGGATCACGATCCGCGGCGTGGTGGGCTGCTGGACGCAGAACGTCCCGAGCGACACCGCGGACGGCGCGCTGACGCTCGCGGTCACCGCGCTGCCGGTCACCGCGATCGCCACCGGCGCCCCGTTCCGCGTGACGGTGAGCTGGCTGTCGAGGCTGCCGTCGGCCTGGGGCGCCGCGGTGAGATCGAGCCTAGCCGTGGTGGTCGCCGGGGTGCCGCGCACGGTCAGCCCGGGGTTCGGGGGGGCGAGCGAAGCGCCGGTCAGCGCGATCGGTTCCGCCAGGCTCTCGATATCGACGTGCGCGACCACCGGGACCGCGAGCCGGACCTCGCCGAGCAGGATCGCCGGCGGCTCCGCCTGCAGCACCAGCGCGGGGTCGCCAGCGCAGCGTAGGCCGATCTGGATCGTTGGTGCCGCGACGTCGGGCGCCGAGAGCTGGAGGCTCGCGGTGAACACCCCGGCCGGCGGCGTGCACACGATGTTGACCAGCGTCGCGGTCGAGGTGGTGACCGCGATGTTGCCGGTGCCGGTGGAGAACGGCGAGCCGGGCGGCGTGATCGCGATCGCAGCGTCGGCGAGGTCGCGGGTGCCGTGGTTGGTGATGGCCAGGGTGAACCCGCCGGTGACGCCGGCCGGCAGGGTCCCGAAGTCGAGCATCGCCGGGAAGCCGATGAGGTCGAGGGTCGGGCCGACGCCCGTGCCGCGCAGCGGGATCGCGATCGAGCGATCGGCGGTGTCGTGGTAGTTGACCAGCAGGGTCGCGTCGCGCACGCCGATCGACGACGGATCGAACGCCAGATCGAGGTCGGCGGACTGGCCGTCGGTCAGCGCGCAGCTCGGCGGGACGGTGGTGCCGCACGGCGCGCCTGGGGTCAAGGTCCAGTCGGTGGCCGCGCCGGTGCCGCCGTCGAGCAGCTGCAGCGCGAGCAGCTTGAGCGTGCCGGTGCCGGCGTTGGCGAGCCGGACGGTCGCGGCCGCGGTGGCGGGGCGCTCGACGCGGCCGGCGTCGACCGACGGCGGCATCACCGACAGCACCGGATCCGCGGCGGCCCAGCGTGCAGCCGCGACCAGCGCGGCCACTGCGAGCGCACCGCGCCGGGTCATAGCCGGCCGATCACGCCGAGCGTCGGGACGAACACGTCGGCCTCGAAGTGGTCATCGACGAAGAAGAAGTGCTCGTAGCCGAGGTCGCCCTGGACGCTGAAGTGGCCGTTGATCATCAGCTCGAGGCCGACCGCCGCGCGCACGCCGACCGCGAGCCGCTTGGTGGTCTCGATCGTGCCGTCCATCTGCTCCTCGTCGTGGTTGAACACGAACGCGGGCACGCCGAGCGCGGCGTACGGGCGGACCGCGCCGGTGAACGGCCGGTAGCGCGCGCCGAGGTAGCCACCGTACTCGTCGGACTTGAGCGCCATCGCGTCGAACTCGAGCCGGCCGCGCGCGATCGCGATCCCGATGCCGCCGGCGAACCCGCGGCCCTTGCCGTCGATCCGCAGCACGCTGATCAGGCCGGAGCCGATCGCGTCGTCGTCGTCGAGGACCGCGTCGCCGCGGTCGGACACCTCGTAGCGCGGGACGATCGCGGACAGCTCGCGGCCGCGGGTCTCGTCGCGCACCGTGCGCGATCGGCCGGTCGCGTCGGCGGTGCCGTACTGCGTGCCGGTGATCAGCCAGCCGTCGACGCGCTCGGCCGGGGGCGTCTTGAGCTCCGGCCGGGCGCCGGGCGGCGGCGCGGCCTGGGCCGGGGACGCGGCCGGGCTCGCCGCGACGGTCACCGGCGGCAGGGCCGGCGTGACCTCCTTGTTCTCGCCCTCGAAGCCGTTGAGCGTGACCTCGTCGCCGCGGTCGTCCTTGCGGATCCGCACCAGGTGCAGCCCGGAGCGCACCCGGGTCACCAGCGTGCTGCCGACCGGGATGAACGGCCCGCCGTCGATCGAGATCTCCGAGCCCTTCGGCGACACCCGCACGGTGAGGATCGTGAGCTGCTCGTCGAGCTTGATCAGCAGGTCCTTGACCTCGGCGACGCGCTCGACGCCGGTCGCCGGGTCGGTCAGGTAGCGCTGGTAGGTGTTGGCGGCATCGGCGAGCCGCCCCATGTCGTGCAGCGTCGAGGCGATGTTGAGCAGGATCTTCGGGCTGGGGAACTTGGCGTACGCCTCGAGGAAGTTGGCGAGCGCCTGGTCGAATGCGCGCGCGCGCAGCTGCCGCACGCCCTCGGTCATCAGCGCCTGGGCGAGCGGACGGGTCGCGGCGTTGTCGACGGCGATCGCGGGATCCTGCGTGATCGACTGCAGGACCTCGGCGATCTGCTTGTCGTCCTTGATCTGGGCGAGCGCTGGGGCGGAGGCCGCGGGAGCCGTCGCGGGCGCGGCGGGCGGCTGCGGCGATGCCGGCTCCGGCGATGTCGGTTCCGGCGATACCGGCTGCGGCGATGCCGGCTGCGGCGCCGCCGGTGACGGAGCCGGGGCCTGGGCGGCTGCCGCGCGCGCGACGAGCACGACGGCCGCGAGCGAGGCACGGAGCAAGCGAGGCAGGATCACGGCGAGCTGGGGTCTTTCGGCGAGGACGGTGTGGCGCGGGGCGCGCCGGCACCGCGGGGGGGCTTGGTGTCGATGTCGACGGTGTCTTCCAGCGGGGCTCCGCTCGGAGTGTGATCGCCTCTCCGGGGAGGATCGGCGTGGCTGCCACGGTGCACCCCGACGGTCCGCTCGGGCAAGGTCCGTGGACCCGGGGGCGTGATCGGGGCCACGCCGCGGCCGATCTTGTGCTGCGCGCGCTTGCGAGGCCCGTGGCCGTCGGGTGCGTCGGGCGCGGGCGGCGCCTCGCGAGCCACGGGGTCGGGAGGGGCCGGTGGATCGGCCACGGGAGCAGGCGGCGCCGGGGGCCCGGGCGCGGGGGCCGGCGGCTCCACGTTCACCGGCGGCGGAGCCGGCGCGGGGTCCGGCGCCGCGATCGACTTGAGCAGCGTCGTCGGAGCGGCACTGCCGACCGGCGGATCGCCCTGCGTCGCGTACAGGACGCCGACCGCCGCGATCGCCAGCGCGCAGACCGTGCCGGCGGCGAGCGGCAGCGCGGACCGCCTGCGCACCGCGGCGGTCGTGCGCGGATCGGGCAGCGCCGTGGCGCTGGCGGCCGGGTGCTCGCCGAGCTCGACGGCGACACCGCCGGGGGGCGTCGTGCCGGCGTCGGCGAGCAGCTGGGGCACCGCGGTGATCTGGCGGGTCGGCCGCCGGTCGAGGTGGGTCAGCGCGCTGGCGAGCTCGCCGGCGCTGGCGAACCGCTGCGCGGGATCCTTGTCGAGCAGCCGCAGCACCAGGCGCTCCATCTCGGGCGTGACCGGCGCGAGCTGGCTCGGCGGCACGACCTCGCCGAACATCTGCAGCGCGATGATCTCGCCGGCGCCCTCGGCGACGAACGGCGGCCGGCCGGTCAGCATGTGGTAGAGGATGCAGCCCAGCGAGTACAGGTCGGCGCGGTGGTCGATCGCGGCCGCGGCGCGCGCCTGCTCGGGCGCCATGTACAGCGGGGTGCCGATCAGCGCGCCGGTCAGGGTGTTGCGGTACTCGGACGCACCGTCGGCGAGCTTGGCGATCCCGAAGTCGAGCACCTTGGTGCGGTCGATCCCACCGTCGGGATCCGGCACCAGGAACACGTTGTCCGGCTTGAGATCGCGGTGGATGACCCCGACCCGGTGCGCCGCGCGCAGCGCGCTCGCGACGCCGTGCGCGATCGCGGTCGCCTCGACCTCGGTCAGCCGCAGCCGCGCGAGCCGCCGGCCGAGCGACTCGCCGTCGAGGAACTCCATCACGATGAACGCGTGGCCGTCCTCGGTGTAGCCGAAGTCGTAGACCTCGACGATGCCGGGGTGCTTGCAGGCGGTGACCGCCTTGGCCTCGTTGACGAACCGCTGGACCAGCGTGGGGCTGGTCGACAGATCGCGGCGCAGCAGCTTGACCGCGGCCGGCCGGCCGAGCAGGACGTGCTCGGCGCGAAACACCGTTCCCATGCCGCCGCTGGTGAGCTCGTGCAGGATCCGGTAGCTCCCGAGAACCATCCCTCCGGAGGGCGGGCCGGCGTGTGTGCGGCTATCGTTCATCCGGGGTCATTCGGCCGAGACCACTAGGATGCGCCAGCGCGCCGGCTGCTTCAAGC